>JBFWOE010000142.1:0-8298 GCA_050250695.1 Burkholderiales bacterium | reverse complement strand
TCAGACGGGGGAGCCGTGTTCCGCGCGCAGCACGTGCGCGGAACGCATGGCGGTCATGCGCAACTGCATACTGAATATCTGCGTCGCTGCGATGCTGCTGTCGCTGCCGGCGTCCGCCGCCGGGGCGCCGGCCCGGGAACTGGCGCCCGAGGTCCGCACCTTCATCGAGGAGATGGTCGGTCGCCACGGTTTCGAGCGCGCATCGCTGGAGCGCACGCTGCGCGGCGCGCGTTTCGTCGATTCGATCATCACCGCGATGGATGCGCCGTCAACTTCGCTGCCCTGGCATGAATTCCGCGCACGCCACGTCACCGAAGCGCGCATCAGCAACGGCCTGAAGTTCTGGGCGGAGCACGCGGTGGCGCTCGAAAAGGCCGCCGCCGAATTCAGCGTGCCGGCGGAAATCATGGTGGCGACGATGGGTATCGAGACCCGCTACGGGCGTTACACCGGCAACATCAGGGTGCTGGACGCGCTCTCCACGCTGGCTTTCGGCTACCCGCCGCGCGCGGCGTTTTTCCGCGGCGAACTCGAACAGTTCCTGCTCCTCGCGCGAGAGACGGGCCTGCCGCTGGAGGGCCTGCGCGGATCCTACGCCGGAGCCATCGGCATCCCGCAGTTCATCCCCAGCAGCTATCGCAAGTACGCGGTGGATTTCGACGGCGATGGCAGGATAGACCTGCGCCGTATTGCCGATGCCATAGGCAGCGTTGCGAACTATTACCGCCGCTTCGGCTGGCAGCCGGGCGCGCCTGTGATCGTGCCGGTGGATGTCGGCGACACGCCGCTCGATGCGATGCTGGCTGCGGGCATTGCGCCGCGAACCACGGTGGCCGAGTTCCGCAAACGCGGCGTGCTGCCGCTGGAGCCCGTGGCCGACGACGCGCTGGCGGCACTGATCTCGGTCGAGAGCGAAACCGGTCCGCGTTATTTTCTCGGACTCAACAATTTCTACGTGATCACGCGTTACAACCGCAGCACCAATTACGCGATGGTGGTGCACGAAACCGCGGTTGCTCTGCGCGAGCGGCGTTCGCGCGCGCCCTGATGTTTTCCGCTGCGCGGCTCAGCCGCGCGGCGCTGTCGCTGCTTCCTGCGGGAAGGCCACCAGGTGGTCGAGCTCGAGGCGGATGCCGATTTTTTCGCCGATGGCGTGGTTGTGGTGGCTGGGCACCAGCGAATAGACCTGGCCGCCGTCGGGCAGCTGCAGCGTGTAGAGGAACTCCGCGCCGCGGAAGGCCTTGTGCAGCACCCTGGCCTGCAGCGGGCTGGCGTCGTCATGCAGCACGTCGTCGGGACGCAGCAGCACGTCGACCACGGTGCCCGCGGCCCAGCCCGGCGCATGGTCGGGCATGAATTCGCCGAGTTCGAGGCGGATCCGGCCGTCGGGCAGTACCGTGCCGGGCAGGAACAGGCCGGTGCCGATGAAGTCCGCGGTGTAACGCGACTGCGGCTCGTGGTAGAGCCGGTAAGGCGTGTCCCATTGCTCGATGCGCCCGTCCTTCATGACGCCGATCATGTCGGCGATGTTGAAGGCTTCGTTCTGGTCGTGGGTGACCAGTACCGCGGTGGTGTGCTCGCGCTTGAGGATGTCGCGCACTTCGACGCTCAGCCGTTCGCGCATCTCGACGTCGAGGTTGGAGAAGGGTTCATCGAGCAGCAGCAGCTGCGGCCGCGGCGCCAGAGCGCGCGCCAGCGCCACGCGCTGCTGCTGTCCGCCGGAGAGTTCCTGCGGGTACTTGTCGCCGAGATTGCCGAGGCCGACGATGTCGAGCAGGTCGCCGACGCGCCCGCTGCGCTCGGCGGCCGTGGCATGGCGCAGTCCGAAGGCGATGTTGCCGGCGACGGTGAGGTGCGGAAACAGCGCGTAGTCCTGGAACACCACGCCGATGCGGCGCTGTTCCGGCGGCACCGACCGGCCCGGCGCGCTGATCACGGTGCCGTCGACTGCGATCGTGCCGCCAAGCACCGGCTCGAAGCCGGCGATGCAGCGCAGTACCGTGGTCTTGCCGCAGCCGCTGGCGCCGAGCAGGCAGGCGATCATGCCGGGCGCGACGGCAAAACTGACGCCCTGCAGTACCGGCGTGCGGTCGTAGGCGTGGGTGACGTTGCTGAAATCGAGTCGGGCGGCCATCGTGCAATTATATCCATTTTCATTGATAATGATTCTTGTTAGAATAATTTATTCATAATTTTCCGTAACTTAGCTGATGTTCCAAATACACGTCGTGAGTGTGGATTTGCCATCCGGATGACTGCCGCCGCACCACCTGCTTCCCATGCCGCATTGATCCCTTTGCGCGCGCCGCGGATATTGCCCACGTTCGCAGTGGTACTCGCGGCGCTGCTGGCGCTGCCGGTCATCGTGGTGATGCTCAACTTGCTCGCGCCGTCGACCGATACCTGGCGCCACCTCGCATCGACCGTGCTCGGCGACTACGTGGCCAATTCGCTGCTGCTGATGCTGGGCGTGGCTTTCGGCGTCATCGTCGGCGGCGTCACCACCGCCTGGATCACCACCATGTGCCGTTTTCCGGGGCGTACGCTGTTCGAGTGGGCGCTGCTGCTGCCGATGGCGATGCCGGCTTACGTGATGGCTTATGCCTACACCGATTTTCTGCAGTTCGCCGGACCGGTGCAGGGCCTGCTGCGCGAACTGACCGGCTGGGGCGTGCATGAGTACTGGTTTCCCGACGTGCGCTCGCTGGGCGGCGCCATCGTGATGATGTCGCTGGTGCTGTACCCGTATGTCTACCTGCTGGCACGCGCCGCTTTCCTCGAGCAGTCCGACAGCATGCTCGAAGTGGCGCGTGTTTCCGGATACGGGCCGTGGCGCACCTTCCGCAAGGTCGCGCTGCCGCTGGCGCGGCCCGGCATCGTTGCCGGCACCGCGCTGGCGCTGATGGAGGCGCTGGCCGATTACGGCACCGTGGCCTATTTCGGGGTGCAGACTTTCACCACCGGCATTTTCCATGCCTGGTATTCGCTGGGGGACCATGCCGCCGCCGCGCAACTGTCGGCGATCCTGCTCGGTTTCGTGTTCGTGGTGCTGCTGCTCGAACGCGTCAGCCGGCGCCGCGCCGGTTTCTACACGACTTCGCACCGCAAGCGCCTGCGCAACGTCTACCACCTGCGTGGCCTGCGGGCGGCGGTTGCCATGTTGTTCTGCGTGACGCCGCTGGTGTTCGGTTTCCTGCTGCCGGCAGGCGTGATGCTGCACATGGCGCTGACTTCGGGCGACGCCCAGTTCGGCGCGCGTTATTTCGCCCTGACGCGCAACACGGTGACGTTGGGCGCGGTCACTGCGATGCTGGCGGTCACGCTGGCACTGGTCGTCGGTTACGCCGCGCGCATCACGCCGACGAAGCTGGTGCGCAGTGCCAACCGGATCGCCGGCCTCGGTTACGCGGTGCCGGGCGCAGTGATCGCGGTGGGCGTGCTGATCCCGGTGACACGGCTCGACCATGTCATCGGCGGCTGGGTGGAGGCCGCGACCGGCACCGCGCCGGGGCTGATCCTCACCGGGGGCATTGCCGCGCTGGTCTATGCCTACCTCGCGCGGTTCTTCGCGGTTTCGCTGCAGGCGGTGGAGGCTGGACTGTCGAAAATCACGCCGTCGATGGATGACGCCTCGCGTTCGCTGGGATATGGTCCGGGCGCGACGCTGCAGCGGGTGCACGCGCCTCTGCTGTGGCGCAGCGCGCTGTCGGCGGGGCTGCTGGTGTTCGTCGACGTGATGAAGGAACTGCCGGCGACCTTCGTGATGCGGCCGTTCAATTTCGACACGCTGGCGGTGCAGGCCTACAACCTGGCTTCCGACGAGCGCCTGCACGAAGCGTCAACTGCGGCGCTCACCATCGTCGCGGTGGGACTGCTGCCGCTGATCGTGCTGTCGCGGATGATCCTGCGTCCGGAGCGCGGCCGCGCCCCGGACTGAAGGCCTTACTTGTAACCGACGCGGTCGAATATCTTCTGCGCTGCGGGCTGGTTTTTGCCCAGCGTGCTGATGTTCAGCGTATCCATCTTGAAGGTGCCGAGCGAGGCCAGCGCCTTGTTGTCCAGCGGCGCACCCTTGACCACCGGCCATTCGTTGTTGCCGTTGGCGAAGTAACTCTGCGCCGTGTCGCCGGTCAGGTATTCGAGGAACTTGACGGCCGCGGCGCGGTTCTTCGCGTGCTTCACCACCCCGGCGCCGGAGACGTTCATGTGCGTGCCGAAACTTTTCTGGTTGGGCCAGATCAGGCCGGTGGCGGCGACTACTTTCTGGTCTTCGGGTTTTTTCGACTTGAGCAGGCGCACGTAGTAGTAGCTGTTGCTGATCGCCACGCCGCATTCGCCGGCGGCCACCGCGCGGATCTGGTCGGTGTCGCCACCCTTGGGTGCGCGCGCGAAATTGGCAACCACGCCTTTGGCCCACTGTTCGGCCTTCGTTGCGCCCAGGTGTTCGATCAGTGCGCTCATCAGCGACAGGTTGTAGATGTGGCTGCCCGAGCGGGTGCACACCTTGCCCTTCAGTTTCGGGTCTGCGAGGTCTTCGTAGTTCTGCACGTCTTCCGGTTTTACCGTGAGCTTGTTGTAGACGATCACGCGCGCGCGTGCCGAAAAGCCGAACCACTGGTTGTTCGGATTGCGCATGTGCGCGGGCAGGCGCTCGGCGAGTACTTTGGATTCGACCGGCTGGAACAGGCCCAGCTGTTCGGCGCGCCACAGGCGGCCGGCGTCCACGGTGACCAGCACGTCGGCCGGGGATGCGGCGCCTTCGTTGCGGATGCGCTGGATCAGCGGATCCTCGCCGGCTTCGATGCGGTTCAACTTGATACCGGTGGCCTTGCTGAAGCCGCTGTAGAGGGCTTCATCGGTCTGGTAGTGGCGCGAGGAATACAGGTTCAGTTCCTGGGCGATGCTGCCGGTACTGAGCAGGCTGGCCAATGCCAGCAACAGGGGTGCGGAGAGACGCATTTAAAATATCCTTAAAAAACAAATAGTTATGATGTTACGCCGGGAGTGACGTAACGGCAAACTGAATATTAACAAGAATTATTCTCACTTACAATACTAATGAGAATCATTGTTGATAGTGCAAAAATGCCCCATCGTCACGTTATTGCATGCCGGTCGCGGAAGGTTTGATCAGGAACAAGCGGCAGTGGAATTGCGCGCCGGACGGCTCAGATGGGCAGGCGGCGCGCGCCGTTGTAACGTGAATTCCAGTAGCGGTTGTTCATGTCGGCGATTTGCACCGTGCTGCCGCTGCTGGGGGCATGCAGGAAACGCGATTCGCCGAGATAGATGCCGACGTGGGAGTACGGCGTGCGCAGCGTGTTGAAAAACACCAGGTCCCCCGGCTGCAGTTCTGCATCGTCGACCGTGCGGCCGAAACGAGCGAGGCCGTAGGCGTTGTAGGGCAGGGGGCGGCCGGTCATCTGCTCGTAGACATAGCGGATCAGTCCGCTGCAGTCGAAGCCGGTATCGGGCGAAACACCGCCCCAGCGGTACGGCACGCCGACAAAGCCCAGTGCACGCAGCACAAATTCCTGGCCTGCACCCGGCGCGGGCATCGCGCTGCTGTCGGGTACGCTGATTCTTGATGGCACGACGGAGCCGGGGCCCGACGCGCAGGCACCCAGCATCAGCAACAGTATGGCGATCCCGTATCGCTGCATGTTTTAACTCTATCCAATAAAGTATTGATTGTAAAGGATAAAACTTCATGCGCCTGGCAGTGTAGCGGAGTAAACTCAGGTTTTGTCATTGCCCGTAGTTGTTCAGTCATCAATACGATCATGACCATGCCATCCAGAAAGCGCATGCCGCTGTTAGCCGCCGCCCTGCTGTGCGGTGTGCTGGCGGCCACCGCCGTCGCGCAGACCACCGTCGAAATCATCCCGCTGAAATACCGCAAGGGCGAGCAGGTGCTGCCGGTGGTGCAGCAACTGCTGGGGCGCGAATCCAGCGTCAGCAATTTCCAGAACCAGCTGGTGATCCGGGCAACGCCGGCGGAGCTGGCACAGATCAAACGCGTTCTGGCAAGCCTGGACACGCCGCCGCGGCGCCTGCTGATCACCGTGCGCCAGGATGCCGACGTCGAGCGCAACCGGCGCGAGGCGGAACTCTCGGGCAGCATCGGCAACGACAACGCCCGCGTCACCATACCCGGCAGTTCTTCGCGCGCCGGCGGCAACGTCGTGTTGCGCGAGGGCGACGACAGGCTGCGAGCGCGCATCATCGATACGCAGCAGATCAGCCGCGACCGTTCCACCCAGACCATCCAGGTGCTTGAGGGCAACAGCGCGTTCATCCGCACCGGCGAATCGCGGCCGGTGCGCAACCGCCAGGTGGTGCGCACTGTGGTCAACGGCCAGGTCGTCGATCGCGTCGTCGAAGGCACCGAATACCGCGATGCCAATACCGGGTTTCATGTGCTGCCGCGGGTGCAGGGCGATGTCGTCACGCTGGACATCGACCCGCAACGCGAATCCTTCGACGACCGGCGTCGCGGCACGGTCAACGTGCAGCGCGTTGCGACCACGGTCTCAGGACGGCTCGGCGAATGGATAGACCTGGGGAGCGTCGGCGGCACGCGCAGCGACGAACGTTCGGTGCTGCTCGGCAGCAGCAGCGGCAGGGTCGGCGAGCGCAGCGGTGTGCAGGTGAAAGTCGAGGAATTGCCGTAAATACGGCCGGGCCTAGAAGGACGAGCCGGGCTGTTTCAGGAATTCGACCTCTTCCGCTGCTGAAACCCGTCCCAGCGCCGCATTGCGGTGCGGGAATCGCCCGAAGCGGCGGATGATCGCGCGGTGGCGTTCTGCGAAATCGACATAACCCGTGAAAGTGCCGCGCAACTCCGGCGCCACGCCGGCAGCCAGCGCCTGGTAGAGCGCCACGCACCGGTCCTGGTGCGCAAGGTCTTCGGAGTGCTCCAGCGGCAGGTAACAGAACACGCGTTCGATCGGCCGCAGCTGTTGATCCGCGCCCGCCGCAATGCCCTCCAGCGCGAGACGACGCGCAAGGCCGTCATAGGCAAACGCACGCGCCGAGCCGCGGTGCATGTTGCGCGGGAACTGGTCGAGCAGGACGATCAGCGCCAGGCGCCCCTGCGGCGTTGCCGTCCAGTCATCGTGCCTGCCGAAAGCAGCCGCCTGCACCAAAGCGGCAAAACGCGCGCGGATCTCCGCATCGACCGCCGGATCCTTGGACCACCACAGCCTGGCCTGTGCCTTCGCAGTCGCGGCATCATCGGTCCGGTCTCCGAACCAGAAGCCGAGCACTGCTGCGGGTTTGATGTGTCCGGCCAAGGCGCTGTTCAGCGGTATTTGGCCGCAGTGATGAACTGGCCGAAGGATTCACACCAGACGATCACCGTGGTGTAGGCCGCGGGGTCGATGCCGTCGGGAACCGCAACGATGAAATTGTCGAAGGTCCTGACGTCGCCGACGCGCGCCATGCGCGGCTTCAACCGCATGAAATCGGCCTCGGTCTCGACGAATTCCGGCGACAGGTAGAGTTTGTAGTCCGGCCCCGGCGCCAGTTTGCCGGTCAGCGCGATCCGCTTTTTGCCGACTGCCACCGTGCCCTCGCCCCAGTGGAACAGGTCGCTGTCCTTCAGGTCGCGGCGGAACTGGCCGGTAAACTGCGCGGGGCCGGCCTGCGCCCGTACTTCGGCGGCGGAAGGCGCCGGCGGCGCGGTGAGTATCGGCAGCGCGTAGATGCCGCCGGCAAATCCGGCGGCCAGCGCCGCAGCGTGGGTGATGCCGTACCACAGCCATTTTTTCATCGCGACCTCCCAGGCGGAAATCCGAGCATAAACCAGATCGGCGCGGGCTTGACGCTGTCGCCGCATCTGGTGACCATGCACTGCAAGGTCCGCATCCATCAACCCCGGAGTGTGTCGCATGTTCATCAAGCGCGGTTTCGATTCGATCGTCGCCACCTGGCTGGCCGGGCTGGTGGTGTTCCTGCCGCTGGCGCTGACGCTGGCCGCGCTCGGGTGGCTGATCGGTGTGCTCAACCACTACCTCGGACCGGACAGCGAAATCGGCCATTTTTTCTCGATGCTGGGTTATACCGTGGCCACCGGTTCCACGGTGCCGTACCTGGTGGGCACGCTGGTGCTGATGGTGGCGATCTACCTGCTGGGGCTGGCGCTGCGCCTCGGCCTCAGGGGGCCGCTGTCTAAGAGCGCGTAACAAAATGAAATCATGCTGCCTTGAGGAAGCGCCAACAGATGATACAGGCACCGAGCCTGAGAAAGGCTTCGTGCATGGAAGGCAAGCGTTCATAACGCACGCGCAACCGTCT
>JBFWOE010000141.1:0-8331 GCA_050250695.1 Burkholderiales bacterium | reverse complement strand
GCGGCTGGACAACGGCAGTTTCTGGCTGCCGGAGCCGGCGCTGTCCCTGTACGGCCTGCCCGAATACGAGGTGCTTGCGCTGGATGTGCGGCGGCGGCTGTCGCAGTACGAATTCATCCACGTGATGCATGCGGGGTTGTGGCTGGAGCGCGTGTTCATGCAGCGCGTGTCGCGCCTGCTTGCGCCGCAATTGCCGCCGGCAGCATATGAATATTTTCTGCATGAGATGCGCGAGGAGGCGGGCCACAGCCTGATGTTCCTGCGCGCGATCAGGAACAGCGGGCTTGAAGTGCCTGCGGACTGCTGGCGGGCGCCGTGGTTCATCGACTGGCTGGCGCGCAAGGCTCCTGCCACCGGCGCGCTGTTCTGGGCGGCCACGGTGATCGCCGAAGATGTGGCCGACAAGTTCAACCGCCATCTGAAAGGCAGTACGGGCATCAATCCCGCGGTACGCGAGATCTGCACGGTGCATTGCATCGACGAGGCACGCCATATTGCCGCTGCGAGGGTGCAACTGGAAACCGCGTTGTTGCGCTTGCCGGCGTTTTCGGTTCGCGTGCTCAATCCACTGGTGCGCTTGCTGTTCCGGCAATATGCCCGCCTCTATTACACCCCGCCGCAGCGGTTCTACGAACTGGCCGGGTTGACTCACGGCGAGGCCTGGCGGCGCCTGGCGCAGCGTAATCCGGTGCGCAGGGAATTCGTCCGTGAGCGGCTGGCGCCGACGGAACACATGCTCGAAGGCTACGGTTTTCGCCTGTCCTGACCGCGGTTGCGTTTCAGCGGGTATCCGCCAGCGCCTGTGCCGAGCTGTAACGCGGCTGCCATTGCAATTGCGCGGCGGCGCGGCTGCAATCGAGGGTCAGCGACCGCTGCAGTCCGTCGAGCCAGCCCGGTTCGCCGCCCCAGCCTGAAACCCGGTGTGCGGCATGCAGCGCCGCGCGTGCGGCAAACACCGGCAGCGGCAGGCACCAGGCGTTGCGGCCGAGCTTGACGTCACGCAGGCTGAAACTGTCGGCGGCGGCAAGGTTGATGGCGCCCTGCGCATCGCTGTCCAGCGCCCTGAGGACGGCATCGACGACATCCGATTCATGGACGCATTGCAGTTGCGGTTGCGGTCCGGCGGTGCGCAGGTAGAACGGCAGCGCCAGCAGCTGGCGCAGCACCGGTTGCGCGTGCGGGCCGAGGATCACGTGGGGGCGCAGGCGCAGGCATTCCGGGAACGCGGCGTCGAGCCGGCGTTCGAGTTCCGCCTTGTGCAGGCCGTAGCAGAAACCGGGCAGCGGTGCATAAGGCGCGGTCTCGGACAACTGTTCACCGCCGCCGTAAACCGCCGCGCTGGACAGATGGACGATGCGGCGCAGGCCCGCCGCGCGCGCCTGCAGCAGCAGTGCGAAGCTGCCCTCGACATTGACCGCGCGCATCTCGGTTTCGCTGACGTGTCCGCGCAGCACCACGTATGCCAGGTGGATCAGCGCGTCGTGCTGCTGCAGCAACTGTGGCATCCGCGGGTCGCGGAAATCCATGACCGTTGCGCGGAATTTCGGATGCGCAAAATGCGCCTCCCGCAGGTCGATCCCGCTGACGGCAGCGATGCCGGCGTCCGCGCACAGCCGTGGCAGCAGGGTGCGTGCCAGCGCCGAGCTGGATCCGGTGACCAGTATTTTCAAGCGCTGGTTTCCGCGGCGAGGGCGGGCATGACTTCTGCGGCAAAAAGGGCCATCGACTCCCGCGTGGTTGCCGTATCCAGCGCGCCGGCGCCGAAAGCGCACAGCAGGTGGGTCACGCCCGCGTCGCGGTATTTGCGCAGTTTGGCGATGCACTCGGCAGGGGTGCCGACAACGGTCAGTCCGGCGAAGTCGGTCAGCCCGAGGTTGACGCCCAGCGACATCAGGTGGCGGAACCTGCCGATGTCGTGCATGTGTTCATAACCCGGATAGAGCTTTTCCAGCACCGGCAGCGTGGTTTTGTAGAGCTCTCCGTAGAACCAGCCGAATGCATCGTGCGCGAGCGCGCGGGCGCGAGCGCCGTCCGCGAGGCACAACACGCCCAGAGTCATGCCGGTGCGCGGGGGTGCCGCGTGATTCCAGGCCTTGCGGTAACGCCGGATGTCCTGCTCGACCATGAACCACGGCTTGAACGGTCCGGCGAGCACCCCCAGCTGCTGCGTTGCGGCCCAGTCGAAGGTTTCGGGGCTGACCGCTGCTGTCCAAAGCGGGGGGTGCGGGCGCTGCACCACGCGCGGCACGATGTCGAGTTTGTCCATTGTGTGGCGGGCGCCGCGATGGCTAAGCGGTCCGTCGCGGAACGAGGCACGCAGGACGTCCAGGCTTTCCGTGACCAGCGCGCGGCTGTCGGCCATGTTTTCGCCGAAGACACCGTATTCCTGCGGCGAGAAGCCGCGGCCGATGCCGATTTCGAGTCGGCCACCGGACAGAACGTCGAGCGTGGCGACGCGTTCCGCGACATGTACCGGATGGTGCAGCGGTAGCGGGATGACGGCATGCCCGATGCGGATGCGCGCAGTGCGTGCCGCTGCGGCGCCGAGCAGGATTTCCGGTTTCGACGAGTGCGAATAACCGCGCATGAAATGGTGTTCGACCAGCCAGGCACAACCGTAGCCGAGGCGGTCGGCAAGCTCGATTTCAGCCAGCGTGTCGGCGTACACCGCACTGTCGCTGCGCTGGAGGTGGCGTGGCGCGGCGAGTTCGTAGAAGAGGTCGAAACGCATCGGCGGGTGCAGTGAATTCAATGAGCCATGATGCCAGCGGCGCGCCGCAAAGGCCAAATCCGCGGTTTTGAGACGTTACCGAAGTCGTTTAGAATCCGCACTTTACTTCCGGCAACGACGCCTGTCGTGGCACCTGAAACCCTCATTGAAATCAAGGACGTCAATTTCGCCTACGGGCGGCGTCCGGTCCTCACCGGCATCAACATGACCATTCCCCGCGGCAAGGTGGTCGCGTTGATGGGCATCAGTGGTTCGGGCAAGACCACGCTGCTGCGGCTGATCGGCGGGGTCATGAAGCCGACCTCGGGCGAGGTATGGGTTGCCGGGCAGTGCACCAGCGCGCTCGACACCCAGGGCATCTACCGCATGCGGCGCCGCATGGGTATGCTGTTCCAGTTCGGCGCGTTGTTCACCGATCTGTCGGTGTTCGACAACGTGGCGTTCCAGATGCGCGAACATACCGACTTGCCGGAGGGCATGATCCGCGACCTGGTGATGATGAAACTGAACGCGGTTGGCCTGCGCGGTGCGCACAGGCTGATGCCCTCGGAGCTCTCAGGCGGCATGGCGCGGCGGGTGGCGCTGGCGCGCGCCATTGCGCTCGATCCGATGATCATGATGTACGACGAACCGTTCACCGGACTCGACCCGATTTCGCTCGGCGTGATCGCGAACCTGGTGCGCGAGCTGAATGACACGCTGGGCACCACCTCGCTGGTGGTGACGCATGACGTGCAGGAGGCGCTGGACGTGGTGGATTACGTGTATTACCTGTCGGACGGCAAGATGATGGCGCACGGCACGCCGGAGGAACTGCGCGCCAATCCGGATCCGCTGGTACACCAGTTCGTCTACGGCGAGGCCGAGGGCCCGGTAGCCTACCAGTACCCGAGCAAGGACTATGCGACGGAACTGAAGATGGGGGGGCGCCGTGCCGCATAGATCCCTGCCCACGGTGCGCGGCATCGGCGCCAATGCCATCGACAACGTGCTGCGCCTTGGCTACGCGGCGCGCTTCATCGGCCTTACGCTGGCGCATTCCGGGACCAGTTTCGCGCGGCCCGGGCTGATCATCCGCGAGTTGTATTACACCGGCGTGCTGTCGCTGGTCATCATCCTGGTGTCCGGCATGTTCGTAGGCATGGTGCTGGGCCTGCAGGGGTACCAGACGCTGACCACCTACGGATCCGAATCGGCGCTCGGCGTACTGGTGGCGCTGTCGCTGGTGCGTGAACTGGGGCCGGTGGTGTCGGCGCTGCTGTTCGCCAGCCGAGCCGGTTCGGCGATGACCGCGGAAATCGGGTTGATGAAGGCGACCGAACAGTTGTCGGCGATGGAAATGATGGCGGTGGACCCGATTGCCCGCGTGGTGGCGCCGCGGTTCTGGGCGGGCGTGATCTCGATGCCTCTGCTTGCGGCGATGTTCAGTGCGATGGGTGTGTTCGGCGGATATGTCGTCGGCGTGGTGCTGATCGGCGTCGATGAGGGCTCGTTCTGGTCGCAGATGCAGGGCGCCGTCGATGTCCGGGAGGACGTGGTCAACGGCGTGATCAAGAGTTTTGTTTTCGGATGCGCGGTGACGTGGATCGCGCTGTTTGAAGGTTACGATGCGCCGCCGACCGCGGAAGGCGTCTCGGGCGCGACCACGCGCACCGTGGTAACGTCATCGCTGGCGATTCTGGGGCTGGATTTCATACTGACCTCTTTCATGTTCAGGGGTATCTAAGATGGCTGGAGGTGCTTGATGGGCCGTTCAATGCTGGATTTATGGGTGGGAATATTCGTGGTGGCGGGGATCGCCGCGCTGGTCATCCTCGCGTTCAAGGTCGGCAACATGTCGAGCCTGGGCAGCGGCGAGACTTATGAAATCAGCGCCAACTTCGACAACATCGGCGGGCTGAAGCCGCGCGCACCGATCAAGAGCGCGGGTGTGGTGGTCGGACGGGTGACGTCGATCACCTTCAACAACGAGCGCTTCATGGCGAAAGTGACCATGGCAATCGGCAAGGATTACAAGTTTCCGAAGGACACGACCGCGTCGATCCTGACCTCGGGACTGCTCGGCGAACAGTATGTCGGGCTGGAAGGCGGCGGGGATGACCAGTTGCTGAAGTCGGGCGACAATATCCGGCTGACGCAGTCGGCGGTGGTGCTGGAAAAACTGATCAGCCAGTTCCTGTTCGACAAGGCGGCCGAGGGCGGCACGGCGAAAAAATGACCGGTAACAAGGGTGTTGTGATGGCACAGTGTTTTTATAAGTTATTGATTTTATTGTTATTTTTTTTCAGCGCGGCAGCTCCTGCCGCCACTGCGCCGCTGGCCCCCGATGTGCTGGCACGCAGCGTGACCGACGAAGTGCTGGCGTTGTTGCGTGCAGACAAGGACATCCAGTCCGGCAATACGCAGAAAGCCCGGGAACTGATCGAGAACCGGATTGCGCCGCATTTCAATTTTGCGAGCATGACGCGGCTGGCGGTAGGCAAGAACTGGAGCGCGGCGAATGCCGAGCAGCGCAAGGTTCTGGTCGCCGAGTTCCGCGCGCTGCTGGTGCAGCTGTATTCCGCGTCGCTGATGCTCTACAAGGATCAGAAAATCGAATACCGCCCGCTGAAGCTCGCGCCCGGCGACACCGACGTGGTGGTGCGTTCACTGGTGCGGCAGTCCGGCGGCGGCGAGCCGGTGCAGGTCGATTACGGCATGGAAAAAACCGACGACGGCTGGAAGGTCTACAACGTCAAGATCGCCGGCGTCAGCATGGTCGAAACCTATCGCGGCACCTTCAATTCGGAATTCCAGAAAAACGGTGCGGACGGATTGATCAGGATGCTGCGCGACAAGAACCGCGCGCTGGTGGCGCAAAAGTGAGCGCGCGCGCATGATCGAATGCAGCGAGGGACGTTGCCTGCTGAAGGGCGCCGTCAACCTGGAAACCGCGCTGTCCCTGCGTGAGGAAGGCCTGCGGCTGTTTACCGCGCCCGAGGTGACGCTGGACCTGTCCGGCGTGACCGAGGTCGACTCCTCGGCGGTCAGCCTGCTGTTTGAATGGCGGCGCGCGGCCCTCGCAGCCAAGCGCAACATCCGCTACGTCAACCTTCCAGAAAACCTGATCAGCCTTGCGCGTCTCTACGGCGTTACCGAACTGGTGGGTGCAGAGTAGCGCCCCGCGCGGTGCCCTGCGCGGACGCACCGGTTTCCGGAAATGACCCACGCCATCGAAGTCACCGATGTCACCAAGCGCTACGGCGAACTGCAGGCGCTTGCCGGCGTCAGCCTGACGGTTGAACCGGGAGAGTTTTTCGGACTGCTCGGCCCAAACGGCGCCGGCAAGACCACGCTGATCAGCATACTTGCCGGGCTGACCCGCGCGGGCAGCGGCAGCGTGCGCATCATGGGCCACGACGTGATCGCTGATTATCGCGGTGCGCGGCGCGCGCTGGGCGTGGTGCCGCAGGAACTGGTGTTCGATCCGTTTTTCACGGTGCGCGAGGCGCTGACCATACAATCGGGCTATTTCGGCCTGCGCGACAACCGTGCGTGGATCGACGAAGTCATCGAAAATCTGGACCTCGCCGACAAGGCCGATACCAACATGCGCGCGCTGTCCGGCGGCATGAAGCGGCGCGTGCTGGTGGCGCAGGCGCTGGTACACAAGCCGCCGGTGATCGTACTCGATGAGCCGACCGCGGGCGTCGACGTCGAGCTGCGGCAGGCGCTGTGGCGTTTCATCCGCCGGCTGAACCGCGACGGCCACACCATCGTGCTTACCACGCATTACCTGGAGGAAGCCGAGGCGCTGTGCGGCCGGGTGGCGATGCTGAAGCAGGGGCGCATCGTCACGCTGGATCGCACCGAGAACCTGCTGCGGCTGCATTCCGGGTGTTATGTCGAGCTGCGCCTTGGCGGCGCGCTGCCGCCGCAGCTCGAAAACCTGGTCGCCGAACGGCGCGAGGACGGTGCGATCCGGCTGGCGCTACCCGACTATGCTGACGTCGAGCGCGTGATGGCGGCGCTGCGTGAAGGGTGCATCAGTGTGCAGGAGATGGAGATCATGCAGCCTGATCTCGAGGAAGTTTTCGTGCAGATCATGAGGAAGGCGTGAGGATTGCGGATTGCGGAGTGAAGGAGACGGCCTGTCTCTCAATCCGCAATCCTCATTCCTCAATCCTGAACAAAAAATGACCGGTTTCTACACACTGTTTTACAAGGAATGGTTGCGCTTCTGGAAAGTCAGCGTGCAGACCGTGCTGGCGCCGGTGCTGACCGCGCTGCTCTACCTGCTGGTGTTCGGCCACGCGCTGCGCGGTCGGGTCGAAATTTTTCAGGACGTCGACTACACGACTTTCCTGGTTCCGGGGCTGGCGATGATGTCTGTGCTGCAGAATGCCTTCGCCAACGGTTCGTCGAGCCTGATGCAGTCGAAAATGACCGGCAACATCGTATTCGTGCTGCTGCCACCGCTGTCGCACCGCGAGTTTTTCCTCGCCTACCTGCTGGCTGCAGTGGCGCGTGGCCTGGTCGTCGGCACCGGTGTGCTGCTGGCAGCGGTGTGGTTTATCGACCTGCCCATCGCACATCCGCTGTGGGCGCTGCTGTTCGGCATCGCCGGCAGCGCGGTGATGGGGTCGCTGGGCATCGTCGCCGGCATCTATTCCGACAAGATCGACCAGCTCGCGGCATTTACCAATTTCATCATCCTGCCACTCACCTTCCTGTCGGGCGTGTTCTACTCTATACGCTCGCTGCCGCCGTTCTGGCAGGGCGCGTCGCACCTGAACCCGGTGTTCTACATGATCGACGGTTTCCGCTACGGTTTTTTCGGCGTGGCCGATACTTCACCTTGGCTGAGCCTGGCAATTGTCGGCGCCAGTTTCGCCGCCTTATCATTGCTGAACCTGTGGCTGCTGAAAACCGGATATAAACTGCGGCATTGAATCGGAGCAACAACCATGGTTACACCTGACAGCATCAAACAATCCATCGCCGCCGGGCTCGAGTGCCGGCACCTCGAGGTGTCGGGCGACGGCCATCACTGGGAGGCGGTCATCGTCAGCGAGGCCTTTCGCGGCAAGAACAAGGTTCAGCAGCACCAGCTGGTCTACCAGGCGCTGGGCGACCGCATGCGCGAGGAAATCCACGCGCTGTCGATGAAGACCCTGACCCCCGAGCAATGGCAGGGTTGAACTTCCATGGATAGGCTGGTCATCGACGGCGGTGTGCCGCTGGCTGGCACGGTGGCGATATCGGGCGCCAAGAATGCGGCCCTGCCGATACTGACCGCGGCGCTGCTCACGGAGGATGCGCTGACCATCGAAAACGTGCCGCATCTGCGCGACGTGTCAACGATGCTCAACCTGCTGATGCAGATGGGTGTGGCCACTTCGCTGGACGAAAAGGGCGGCGTCGAACTGCGCGCGACCAACATCACCGAACCGGTGGCGCCGTACGAGCTGGTCAAAACCATGCGTGCCTCCGTACTGGTGCTGGGCCCGCTGCTGGCGCGGCTGGGTGAAGCGAGGGTTTCGCTGCCCGGCGGCTGCGCCATCGGCCTGCGCCCGGTTGACCAGCATTTGAAAGGTTTGCAGGCGCTGGGTGCGACCATC
>JBFWOE010000140.1:0-8343 GCA_050250695.1 Burkholderiales bacterium | reverse complement strand
GCTCACCTGCCCGGTCTGGATCAGCCAGGCCATGCGCGTGGTCAGCACCCGCGTCTTGCCGCTGCCGGCGCCGGCGAGGATCAGCGCCGACTGGTGCGGCAGCGTGACGGCTTGCAGTTGCTGGTCATTGAGTCCGGAGAGGAAAGCTGGCGTCATTGCATGTGGCAGGTTGAATCCGTTTCATTATACGTGAGCAGCACGGGTGAACCGGCGCCCGCAGACCCCGGAACAGCCCTGCGGATATAATTGCGCCTTTCCCGATTCCCCCCCATCCGATCAGCACCATGCAGCAAAAATACAACCCGCAGGTCATCGAACGCGACGCGCAGAAATTCTGGGATGACGGGCAGGCCTTCCGCGCCGTCGAAAAAAACGACAAGCCCAAATACTACTGCCTGTCGATGTTCCCGTATCCGTCGGGCAAACTGCACATGGGCCATGTGCGCAACTACACCATCGGCGACGTGCTGACGCGTTACCACCGCATGAAGGGATACAACGTGCTGCAGCCCATGGGCTGGGATGCCTTCGGCCTGCCGGCGGAAAACGCGGCCATGGCCAACGGCGTGCCGCCGGCGAAATGGACCTGGGACAACATCGCCTACATGCGCCGGCAGCTGAAATCGCTGGGCTTCGCCATCGACTGGAGCCGCGAACTCGCCACCTGCAGCCCGGACTATTACCGCTGGAACCAGTGGCTGTTCCTGCGCCTGCTGGAAAAAGGCATTGCCTACAAGAAGACGCAGGTGGTGAACTGGGATCCGGTGGACCAGACCGTGCTCGCCAACGAACAGGTCATCGACGGCAAGGGCTGGCGCACCGGCGCCACGGTCGAGAAGCGCGAGATCCCCGGCTACTACCTTGCGATCACGAAATACGCCGACGAACTGCTGGCAGCGCTGGATACGCTGCCGGGCTGGCCGGAGCGGGTCAAGGCGATGCAGGCGAACTGGATCGGCAAGAGCTACGGCGTGCGTTTCGCCTTTCGATACAACTTGACTGCCGCGCGAAGCGGCGGCACGAACCTCCCTTCCCCCTCCGGGGGAAGGGCCGGGGATGAGGGAAAAGGTGCGGGAAAAGATAAAACACCTTCCCTCACCCCTACCCCCTCTCCCGAAGGGAGAGGGGAACCAACATCGCCCTCTCCCGACTGGGGAAGGGAACAAGGTTTGCTGTGGGTGTTCACCACCCGCGCCGACACCATCATGGGCGTCACCTTTGTCGCGGTCGCTGCCGAGCATCCGCTGGCCACGCGCGCGGCGAAAGACAATGCCGGGGTTGCCGCCTTTATCGCCGAATGCAAGCGCAGCTCCGTCATGGAAGCCGACCTGGCGACCATGGAGAAAAAGGGCGTGCCGACCGGGATTTTCGTCGAGCACCCGCTGAGCGGTGAAAAAGTCGAGGTCTGGATCGGCAACTACGTGCTGATGGGTTACGGCGAAGGCGCGGTGATGGCGGTGCCGGCACACGACGAGCGCGATTTCCATTTCGCGAAACAGTACGGCCTGCCGATCAGGCAGGTGATCGATGTCAAAAAACAGGCTTTCTCCACTGACGCCTGGCAGGCCTGGTACGCCGACAAGGAAAACGGTACCTGCGTACACTCCGGCAAATACGACGGCCTCGGCTACGGCGCCGCGGTCGACGCCATCGCCGCCGACCTCGCCGCGAAAAATCTCGGTGAAAAGCAGGTGCTCTACCGCCTGCGCGACTGGGGCGTCTCGCGCCAGCGTTACTGGGGCTGCCCGATCCCGATCATCCACTGCCCCGGCTGCGGCGACGTACCGGTGCCCGACAAGGATCTGCCGGTGGTGCTGCCCGAGGATTGCGTGCCCGACGGCAGCGGCAATCCGCTGCTGAAGCGTCCCGATTTCATCAACTGCAGCTGTCCGAAGTGCGGCAAACCGGCGAAACGCGAAACCGACACCATGGACACCTTTGTCGATTCGTCCTGGTACTACCTGCGTTATGCCTGCGCCGACAACGGCAAGGCCATGGTCGACGAACGCGTCAACTACTGGCTGCCCGCCGACCAGTACATCGGCGGCATCGAACACGCCATCCTGCACCTGCTCTATTCGCGCTTCTGGAGCAAGGCCATGCGCGACCTCGGCCTGATCAAACTCGACGAACCGTTCAGGAACCTGCTGACCCAGGGCATGGTGCTGAACGAAATCTTTTTCCGCAAACCGGCTGCAGGCCGCATCACCTATTACAACCCGACCGACGTCGAGATCACTGTCGACGCCCAGGGCAACCGCAGCGGTGCGGTGCTGCGCGCCGACGGCCAGCCGGTGGAGTCCGGCGGCATCGGCACCATGTCGAAATCGAAAAACAACGGCGTCGACCCGCAGGCGCTGATCGAAACCTACGGCGCCGACATCGCGCGTTTCTACATGATGTTCACCGCGCCGCCGGAACAGACGCTGGAATGGTCGGACGCCAGCGTCGAGGGCGCGGCGCGGTTCCTGCGCCGGGTGTGGGCACTGGGTTACGAAATCGCGCAGCGCCCCGCCGCGGAAATATCTGCCGCACTGCCGGCGCCGCTGGCCGCTGCGCGGCGTGAAATCCACGCCGTGCTGAAGCAGGCGAACTACGACCTCGGCCGCCACCAATTCAATACCGTGGCTTCAGCCACGATGAAAATGCTCAATGCGCTGGAAGGCGTACTGAAAAGCGGCGCCGATGCCGCCGCAAACGCCGTGCGGCGCGAAGGCATGGCCATCCTGCTGCGCGTGCTGTCGCCGATCACCCCGCACATCACCCACCAGCTGTGGCGCGACCTCGGTTACGGTGAGGACATCCTCGCCGCCATCTGGCCGGAGCCGGATGCCGCGGCACTGATCGAGGACGAAATCGAACTGGTGGTGCAGGTCAACGGCAAAAAACGCGGCGACGTGCGCGTACCCAGGGATGCAGACAAGGCGGCGATCGAGGCCGCAGTGCTGGCGCACGCCGAGGTGCAGAAATTCGTCGCCGGGCAGCCGGTCAGGAAAGTTGTTATCGTGCCGGGACGCCTGGTCAACCTGGTGGTCTGAACGCGATGAAAACGCTGATTGCACTGTTCTGCGCCCTGCTGCTTTCCGGCTGCGGTTTCCAGCTGCGCGGCGCCGCCAACCTGCCCTTCGAAACCCTCTACGTGCAGGCGCCGGCCGGGTCGCAGTTCGCTGCCCAGTTCCGCCGCGTCGTCGCCGCGGGCAGCGCCACGCGGGTCGTCAACAGCGCGAAGGAAGCGGCGGCGACGCTGATCGTGATCAACGAACTGCGCGAGAAAAGCATACTTTCTCTGTCCGGCACCGGGCGGGTGCGCGAATTCCAGCTGCGTTACCGCATGTCCTACCGCATGCTCGACAACAGGGCGGTGGAAATCCTGCCGGCGACGGAAATCGCACTGACACGCGACTTCTCCTTCAACGACCAGGACACGCTGTCCAAGGAATCCGAGGAAGCACTGCTGTTCCGCGACATGCAGAACGACGCCGTGCAGCAACTGGTGCGGCGGCTGCAAGTGGCCAGGCTGAAGCCGGCATCGTAAAGACGCCCATTCTGCGGTAGCATACGCAGCACCGATGCGACTGCAATCAGAACAACTCGCCGGCCACCTCAAGCGGGACATCCAGCCCCTCTACACGGTATTCGGCAACGAACCGCTGCTCGCCCTCGAGGCCAGCGACCGCATCCGCGCCAAGGCCCGCGCCGAAGGCTACAGCGAGCGCGAAGTGCTGACCGCTGATTCCGGATTCAAATGGAGCCAGCTGGCGCTGGCCGGCAATTCGCAGTCGCTGTTCGCCTCCCGCAAGCTGCTGGAACTGCGCATCCCCACCGGCAAACCCGGCAAGGAGGGCGGTGAAGCGCTGCAGGCCTACTGCCAGTCGCTGCCGCCGGACACCGTGACGCTGGTCTACGTGCCCGATCTCGACTGGCGCACCCAGAAAACGGCGTGGTTCTCCGTGCTGGAAAATGCCGGCGTCTCCGTCGAAGCCCGGGTGGTGCCGCGCAAGGCGCTGCCGCAATGGATTGCGGGACGGCTTAAGGACCAGCAGCAGGACGCCGACGCCGCGACCCTGGACTTCATCGCCGACCGCGTCGAAGGCAACCTGCTCGCCGCCTATCAGGAAGTACAGAAACTGGCGTTGCTGTTCCCCCAGGGCACGATCACTTTCGACCAGGTGCGCGAAGCGGTGCTCGACGTCGCGCGCTACGACGTGTTCAACCTCGGCGAGATCATGATCGAGGGCGACCCGCTGCGTGTCGCCCGCGTGCTTGACGGCCTGCAGGGCGAAGGCACCGCGGCGCCACTGGTGCTGTGGTCGCTGTCCGAGGAAATCCGCGCCATCGGCAAGATCCTCACCGGCGTCAACACCGGCAAGCCGGCATCGATGATGATGCGCGAAGCGCGCATCTGGGGACCGTCGCACCAGGGCGCGATGCAGAACAACCTCAAGCGCTTCACGCTGGGCCAGGTCACCGAAGCCCTGCGCCATGCCGCGGTCATCGACCGCATCGTCAAGGGCCTGGTGCGCGGCGATGCCTGGAACGAACTGCTGCAACTCGCGCTGCGCTTTGCGCGCAACAACCCCGGGGTGGTGAAGGCGCAACCCGGGCGTCGGGCTGTGCCGGCGGCGTTTGCGGCGCATCCGGCGCTGTTCTAGCCTTTCTTTTTTAAAATCAAATTCAAGGTCGCCGGGGGCAGCCCGGCGAACTTGTTTTTGCTTGAGCAAACCACAAGTACACGCACATCCCGCCTGCTAGAATCCCGATATGGACGTCCAGACCTACATGCTCGGCATCGGCAAGGCCGCCCGCGCCGCTTCGCGCACGATGGCGGTCGCCGACACGCGGGCCAAGAACGACGCGCTGACGGCAATGGCGATGTCGATCGAGCGCGCGGCGAAGGTGCTGCTGCGTGAAAACGCGCGCGACGTCGAGGCGGCAAAAACAAAAAAACTCGATACCGCAGCGATCGACCGGCTGACGCTGACCGTCGAGCGCATCGCAGCCATGGCCGACGGGCTGCGCCAGATCGCCGCGCTGCCGGATCCGGTCGGCGAGATCAGCAACCTCAAGTACCGCCCCACCGGCATCCAGGTCGGGCAGATGCGCGTGCCGCTGGGCGTGGTCGGCATCATTTATGAATCACGGCCAAACGTCACCGCTGACGCCGCCGGGCTGTGCCTGAAATCCGGCAACGCCGCGATCCTGCGCGGCGGTTCGGAAGCGCTGCATTCCAACCAGGCCATCGCCGCCTGTGTGCACGAAGGCCTGAAAGCGGCCGGCCTGCCGGAGGCTGCGGTGCAGGTGATCGAAACCACCGACCGCGCCGCGGTTGGCGAACTGATCACCATGCACGAGTACGTCGACATCATCGTGCCGCGCGGCGGCAAAGGCCTGATCGAACGGCTGATGCAGGAATCGCGCATCCCGATGATCAAGCACCTGCACGGCGTGTGCCATGTCTACATCGACGACAAGGCGGATTTCGACAAGGCGCTGCGCATCGCCGACAACGCCAAGACCCAGCGCCTCGGCACCTGCAACACCATGGAAACACTGCTGGTCGCGCGCGACATCGCGGCCAAAATCCTGCCACCGCTGTGCAAGATCTACACCGACAAGAAAATCGAACTTCGCGGCGATGATGCGGCGCGTGCGCTCGTGTCCGGCATGAAAGCCGCGACCGAAGAGGACTGGCACACCGAATACCTCGATGCCATCCTGTCGGTGCGTATCGTCGACGGGCTCGACGCCGCGATCGATCACATCACGCGTTACGGCTCGCAGCATACCGACGCCATCGTCACTGAAGACATCACCCGTGCGCGGCGCTTTTTGCGCGAAGTCGATTCCAGTTCGGTGATGGTCAACGCCTCGACTCGTTTCGCCGACGGTTATGAATACGGCCTCGGCGCCGAGATCGGCATTTCCACCGACAAGCTGCATGCGCGGGGACCGGTGGGACTCGAAGGGCTGACGTCGCTGAAGTTCGTGGTGCTTGGCGACGGCCAGGTGCGCAGCTGAATCAACACCGCAGCGGCTTCCGGTACCGTGCCGGAGTTATCGTAAGATTTTGTTTTTAAACAACAATTCAAGAATCCCATGAGCAAACTCGTCGAGGTCAAGGTTCCGGATATCGGGGACTTCAAGAACATTCCGGTGATCGAGGTGCTGGTCAAACCCGGCGATGTGGTGGACAAGGAAGATTCGCTGGTCACGCTGGAATCCGACAAGGCGACAATGGACATCCCCGCGCCATCCGCGGGTACGGTCAAGTCGCTGAGCCTGAAACCCGGTGACAAGGTATCCAAGGGCACGCTGATCCTGACCCTGGAAGAATCCTCGGGTGAAGCCGCGGCAGCACCAGCGGCAAAACCAACTCCCGCACCGGCTGCCGCCGCACAGAAACCGGCACCCGCCCCCGCAGCCCCTGCGCCGGCCGCTGCCGCACCCAAAACCGACATCTCCGGCATCAAGGCAGACTTCCATGCCGAAGTCGTGGTGCTCGGCGCCGGTCCCGGCGGTTACACCGCGGCCTTCCGCGCCGCCGACCTGGGCAAGAAGGTCGTATTGATTGAACGTTATCCGACGCTGGGCGGTGTTTGCCTCAACGTCGGCTGCATCCCGTCGAAAGCGCTGCTGCACATGGCGAAGGTCATCACCGAGGCCGACGAGGCCGCGCACGCCGGCATCAGCTTCGGCAAGCCGAAAATCGACATCGACAGGCTGCGCGCGTGGAAAGACGGCGTGCTGGGCAAACTGACCAAGGGCCTGACCGGCCTCGCCAGGCAACGCAAGGTGCAGGTCGTCACCGGCCGTGGTGAATTCGCCTCTGCGAACACCATCCGCGTCGAAACCGCGGACGGCATCAAGACCGTTGCTTTCGAGAATTGCATCATCGCGGCCGGTTCCTCGGTCGCAAAAATCCCCGGCTTTCCGTACGACGATCCGCGCATCATCGATTCCACCGGCGCGCTGAAACTGGCCGAAGTGCCGAAACGCCTGCTGGTGATCGGCGGCGGCATCATCGGCCTCGAAATGGCCACGGTCTACGACGCACTGGGCAGCAAGATCACCGTCGTCGAACTGATGGACGGCCTGATCCCCGGCGCCGACAGGGACGTGGTGCGCCCGCTCGCCAAGCGCATCGAGAAGCGCTACGAAAAAATTCTGCTCAAGACCAAGGTTGCAAAAATCGAGGCGCAGAAGGCCGGACTCAAGGTTACGTTCGAGGGCGCGGATGGTACGACCAGCACCGATACCTTCGACGCCGCGCTGATGGCCGTCGGCCGCCGACCCAACGGCCGCGAAATCAAGGCCGAAGCCGCGGGCGTCACTGTCAACGAACGCGGCTACATTCCTGCCGACAGGCAGCAGCGCACCAACGTGCCGCACATTTACGCCATAGGCGACATCTGCGGCGAACCGATGCTCGCGCACAAGGCCACGCACGAAGCCAAGATCGCCGCCGAAGTCATCGCCGGCCACAAGGCGTTCTTCGACGCGCGGACGATTCCTTCAGTCGCCTACACCGATCCCGAGATCGCCTGGATGGGACTCACCGAAACCCAGGCCAAGGAACAAGGCGTCGACTACGAAAAAGCGGTGTTCCCCTGGGCCGCCAGCGGCCGCGCGCTGGCCACCGGCCGCGACGAAGGCATGACCAAGCTGCTGCTCGACAAACAATCGCGTCGCGTGCTCGGTGCAGCCATCGTCGGCGTCAACGCCGGCGAACTGATCGCCGAAGCGGTGCTCGCACTCGAGATGGGGGCCGACGCCACCGATCTCGGCCTGACCATTCATCCGCATCCGACGCTGTCGGAAACGTTGTTCTTCGCCGCGGAAATGGCGGAGGGATCGATTACCGATCTCTACGTGCCGAAAAAATAAAACGGCCACTTATATTTGCACAGCACAAAACCGTTTGACCCGGTTCCGTAATCCCGGCCGCCGACTGGCCCTTGTGCTGCTTGCAGCCTGCCTCATCGCGACCGCCGGATCTGCAATGTCCGCCGCTCCGGCACCGGTTTTCCCCGGCGCAAAATGGGAACATGCGGAGCGCGCGGAAACGGCAGGTTATTCGCCGCGGAAACTCGCCGCGCTGCGCAATTTCGTCGAGTCCCTGGACACCACCGCGCTGATGGTCATCACCGGCGGCCGCGTGTTGTTCGAATACGGCGACCCGGCGCATGTCAGCGTGCTCGCCTCGGCGCGCAAAAGCGTACTGGCGATGCTTTACGGCAAGTATGTACACGACGGCAAGATCAGACTCGACCGCACACTGGCGGACATCGGTTTCGATGACATCGAAGGACTATCCCCAGCCGAGAAACAGGCAACCGTCGAACA
>JBFWOE010000139.1:0-8361 GCA_050250695.1 Burkholderiales bacterium | reverse complement strand
TACGTGATAGCCGCCGGGCGCCAGCTTCACGGGCTTTCCGGCAGGAAGGTCGACGCCTTGTACCGGAAACATCCTCATCACGCCGTTTTCAACCTTCATGTCGTGCACTTCCACGTTTTTTGCTGCCGGACTCGCCGCGCCGACCAGGCGCGCATTCGACTTGCCGGTGAGCTCCATGAATGCGCCGGTCGCGCTCTGCCCCTGAACCGTGCCACGGATCCAGGCGTCCTTGACGATGATGTTTTGCGCCAGCACCGCGCCTGACCACAGCAGTGCCATCAGCAACACACCGCGCATTGTATTTCCGAAAAATGCGGAAAGCATAAAATATCCTTTAAAATCAATTATTTGAATTATATTTGCCACTTGAAGCAAGGCAACCTCGCCACGCATCATCGGAAGCGCGGCCGAAACAGCATTGCAATGAGGTCAGGCGCGCGGCGGAGCGCGCGGATTCAGCGGCTGGAGTACGAACGGTTCGCTGATCACCAGGGGGCGGCGATCGACGGGAAGCAACAGTTCCGGAACGATGACGACAACGGCCGGCGCGAGCGAAATGGCCGGCAGCGGGCTGGCTGCGCCCACGCACATCACGCAGTGCGCTTTTTTGAGCTTGTCCTGCAGCGATCCGGCGCCACCGGCGGATTCACCGGCAGTACCGGCGTCGATGCGGCAGATCTTCGCATAGGCCAGCGGATCAAAGGCCTGGCGCGCCACTGCCAGCGTGGGAAACATCACGGCAAACAGGAAAGCCAGCAGGGCAGTGCCCGCGATGAAACGGCGATGTGCGTGAAATCGCATGGGCGGCGATGTTACGCGGCGCGGCCGATCGCCGTCAAACCGCAGAGGTCGCGGAACCTCCATCAGGACTCCAGCCTGAAGACGACCGGCACCCGCACCCAGCCTTCAACGTTCTGCGCACCGCGCCGCGCCGGGACAAAACGCCAGCTCTTCACCGCGGCGAGCGCGGCATCGTCGAGCGATCCCGAGCCGCTGGACTGATCGAGTTCCACGCGCAGCGGCGCGCCTTCGGGACTGACCAGCACTTTCAGCATCACCGTGCCTTCATCACCGTTGCGGCGCGCGGCCGCCGGATAAACCGGCGCGGGATTGCGCAGATAGGCTGCATTGAACAACGGCAGCGATGCCGTTGCAGGCACTGCAGCAATGGTTGCGGCGGGTTTGGTTACGACCGCTGCCGCGGGTGGCTGCGGTTCGGTCGGATTGCCGACGCTGATTGCCGGCTCCGGATCGGGCGCTGCGACAGGCGCCGGTACCGGTTGCGGCACTGGTTGCGGTGCCGGCTCGCGCAATACCGGACGCGGCCGCTGCTCCGTACGGCGCTGAATCCGCGGAGGCGGTTCACGCAGCGGGGTGGGGTCCGCCACTGCGGCCTGCGTCACCATCACCACTTCCAGCACCGGCGCCGGCGAAATCGCCGCATCGCTCTGCCAGCCGGGCAGCCCCCAGAAAACCACGGCATGCAGCACGAGGCTGGCGGCCAGGCACCAGGCCAGCAGTTGCGGCGGCGCATGCGTCGCCGCAGGCACATTGCCGCGTACCCCGTCCTGGATTGCGCCGTTCAATGCCGGATGCACCGTCGTCCGTCCCGCCTGTAAAAAGGGACGGGCATTATCAGCCCGTACGCGGCAGCCCGCCAAATGGCCGCGGCGGCACAACGCTTCGCCGCCGCCGGCTGCACTGGCGCGTCAGAACCGTCCGCGCACACCGATCTGCCCGCTGCGCCGGCCCAGCGGCGCGATGTCCTTCAGGAAAGACACGTGGTTGCGCGCTTCTTCATCGAGCAGGTTCACGCCACGCAGGAAGGCCTCCAGCCGCATGCCCGCAGCAGGAAGACGGTAAGTCACCGCAGCATTGAGCATGGTGTAACCGTCCGTCGGCAATTCCCCTGCGGCAACACGATCCTGGTCGCTGAAGAATGCAGCATCCACGCGTGCGCCCAGGCGACCGCGCCGGTAATCAAGACCGACGCCATAACGCCAGGGCGCGATGCGCGGCAGGGGCTGACCGGTGCTGTGGTCTTCGGCGCGGACATGGCCGGCATGCACCAGCAGATCCAGATTGCCGCCGCTCTCCATGACGCGAAAACGCCCTTCGCCTTCGATGCCGCGGAACCGCGCCGGCACCGCGCGATACGCGAACTCCGGCAGGATTTCCTCGCCGGTGTTCAGCGAGGTGCCGTCGCCGGCATCAGGCGGATTCAACTCGCCGTCGGCGCCCCGGGTGTTGCCGGAATTGAACAGCGTGATGAAATTGTCGAAACGGTTCTGGAACACGCCGATGCTGCCCGAGTGTTTGCCGGACTTCAGCCGCAGGGAAATGTCGACAGCCTTCGATTTCTCCTTGCCGAAGCCGGCATTGCCCAGTTCGTAGACGCCGGTGGCGGCATGCGGACCGTGGGCATACAGCTCGTAGTAGGTCGGCGCGCGCTCGGTGTAGGCGCCGTTGACCGCCAGCGCGAGACCCGGCGCGAAGCTCCACACCGCGCCCAGCGCGCCGCTGTTGCCGCTGAAGCTGCGCGTCTGCGCCGGATCGAAACGCGGACTCACCGCACCGAACGCCACCGGTCCGCCGCCTTCGCTGCGCACTTCGGTGCGTTCGTGGCGCCCGCCGAAAGTCAGCTTGACGTTGCCCAGCGGCAATTCCTCGTAGAAAAACCCCGACTTCACATTGGTATTGGTCGTCGGCACAAAAGCCTCCGCGCCCAGCGCCGAAAAATCGGAATCCGTGAACTGCAGTCCCACGGCCCCCTGCAGCGGCCCGAGTTTGCCGTGGGTGGCTTCGAAATGGAGGTCATTTCCCCTGTTGCGGAACCGTGTAGCCGGCACGCCGGCATCCAGCTCGGTGTGTTCGTAATCGGTATTGCCGGCCTTGAACTTGAGCGCCCTGATGACGTTGCCCAGTTCACGCACTTCGCCGGCGATGTCCCAGCGGCTGCTCTGCATGTCTATGCTCACCGTCGGTTCCGCCACCGTGCCGTACTGCGTGTTGAATTCCGAGCGTGAAATGCCGACATAACCTTTGGCCCAGGTATGCGACAGCCCTATGGCGCCGCCGTCCGACTTCGCGGCGCTGTTGGGCAGCGTGCCCGCGGCTTCCACCGGCTGCGGGTCCGTCGCGCGCAATCGTGCCGAACGCGCAAACCCCTTGATGCGCAGATCGTCGGTATCACGCGTGTACATGTCGGCATGCAATGCCAGGCTGCCGTTGCCCGCTTCCAGCACCATGCCCGTCGCTTTTTCACGATCCGCGCCGCCGTAACGCGTCTCGGCACGGCCGCTGACGCCTTTCAGCCCGTATTGCGGAATGCGGTTGTCGATGACATTGACCACGCCGCCGACCGCACTGCCGCCGTAAAACAGCGCGGCCGGTCCGCGCACCACCTCGGCACGCTCGACCACCAGCGGATCGATGCTGACTGCGTGATCAAAACTCAGCGACGATGCATCCAGCGTACTGGCGCCGTTCTGCAGGATGCGGATGCGGTCGCCATCGAGGCCGCGGATCACCGGCCGGCTGGCATTGGGGCCGAAGCCGGTGGAACTGACACCGGGCAGTTCACCCAGCGTCTCGCCCAGAGTGGATTTGCGCTGCAGCAGCAAATCCTGGCCGCCCATGACCGAAACCGGCGCGGCGAGTTCGAACAGCTCGCTGCCCAGCGGATTGCCGGTAACGACCACTTCCGGCAGCGTGGCCGGTGCTGCGTTGTTGTTATTGACCTGCGCATGAACTGTCGCGGCATGCACCGCGGCGGCCATTACGGCCAGCGCGTATTTTCCGTGTTTCATATGATCTCCGAATGACGTACGGCGCGCGCAACCGCAAGGGATGCACACGACCGGAACAATAAAAAGGAATGCCGGCCAGGCCGGCGATACGTCAGGAGACGGCGGGAGGACCGCGGGAATCGTAAGGGACTACGGTGACCGAACTGCGCACCGCAAGTGCGGCGGTGACCACCAGTACATGTTCTGCTGCGGCAAAAACGGGGGCATGGCTGCCATGCACGCCGCCCAGCACCTGGCTGTAGACCAAGTCGAAGGCACAGGACTCCGTCGCCTGCCGGGCGCGGTTGTCATGGCCGTGGTCCGCCAAGGCCGACTGCACATGAACCGCAGCCTCGCCCTGCGCCGCCCTGCCCGCATGCATCAGCGCGTGCGTCAGCGCGCCGTGCTGCGCAACCAGCAGCAGCGCGACCAGCGCGCCGCGCAGCCATTTCGCGCGCAGCGCGGAACGCAGGAAACCGGTCATGTCAGGAAGGGCACGCACAGCGGACGATTAAAACAGAGCGGCCGCGATCATGCAATCCGGGCCGGGCACAGGCCACGTTATACTCATTTCGCCCATGAAAACCCTGCTGATCGCGCTGATCGATGCCTACCGTTACCTGCTGTCGCCCTTCTTCGGCACGCAGTGCCGGTTTTATCCGACCTGCTCGGCCTACGCGCGCGAAGCCATCGAACTGCATGGCGCACTGAAAGGCACGTGGCTGACCATCAGGCGCCTCGGCAAATGCCATCCCTGGCATGAAGGCGGGATTGACAACGTGCCGCCGGCGCCGCCTGAAAAACGTTGACCCCGCGTGTAAACTGGGCACTGTCCGCTTTTGCCGTAAATTTAGTACTGTATGCA
Source organism: Burkholderiales bacterium (assembly GCA_050250695.1). Classification (GTDB taxonomy): domain Bacteria; phylum Pseudomonadota; class Gammaproteobacteria; order Burkholderiales; family SG8-41. Next base: position 3,708 of record JBFWOE010000139.1, on the reverse strand, counting down.
GGCTTACAAAACAGGGGTTAAGCAAATGATACAGAACACTTTTTTCTCTAAATTTAGTGGCAAGTTAGGGAGACAGCTCAGCAGGTTATCCGTCAAAACTGTCGACCTAAATTAAAGTTAGCCGCATCAATGGCCACCCGCGCACCGAGATGACGCAGCCCTTGCAGGCAGAGAAGACCGTATTGATTGACGACAGGACCTATACCGTCCTGTCTGTTAAACAGGGCGGTATGGGGCGCGTGTGGATTCTCGCCCAGACCTTCGACGAGCCCTTTGATCCGATCTACCGCAGACAGATAGCGGTAAAGACCTTTGATCAGGGATCGGAAAGACGACGGATCGAGGAAGAGCTAAATATTTGGATATCACTTCAAAACCCGTTCATCCTTCCGCTGAAGAAGATCGGACGATTGAACTATCGTCTTGCGGCCATCATGCCCTTGATGGCGGGAAGCCTTGACGATCTATTGGAAAAGCACGGCTCAGTAAGCGAGCAGAACGTCGCGCAACTTCTCCGCGATACCATCAATGCTCTTTCGTACGCGTGGAATACGTTCAAGATACTGCACCTCGATCTTAAGCCTTCGAACATTCTGATAGAAGATGAATCAGCTCACGCAATCAAAGTCGCCGATTGGGGGATATCGCGTCTCGCAGCCGATCGCCGAGTGTCAAGGGGCTTTAGTGTCGCCCGAGATCGTGCTGGCCACTACGAGCTGCATACAGCCTATTCAGCAGGAACCCCTCTATTCATGGCGCCTGAGCGATTCTCCGGGAAATGGAGTTTGTCGCCAGCGGTTGACATCTACTCACTGGGAATGATGGCGATCCATCTCAACACTGGAGTGCTTCCCTTCCGCTTCGGCGAGGTTGATCCTGGAATCGAAATTTCTCAAGGCTCCTACTATTCAAATGCTCAGTTGCTCCTTGAACAGCGCAGCCCGGCGTTTCGAAGGCTTTGTCTCTGTTGTATTCACCCCGACCCAGCGGAGAGGGCGAGCGGGTATGAGGATGTTTTGCGAATGTTGAAGACCGTCCCATCGTGAGGCACTAAAGAATGATTTTCGGCTTTCTCGGATCCAAGAAAAGCAAGGGGTTCCACGAACTTCTAGCCGAATACCTATTGCATCAGCAGGTAGTCGGACACATCGCGAAGGCGCAATCCCTGCAAAAACTCGGTCGCGGCCAAGAAGCAAACATGCTTCTGCGCGAGACTGAGAGAAAGATTGTTGCCCAAATCCAGGCTCACCCTCGCGATAAGCAGGGCCATCTGCTGCTGGCCATGTTCTACACCGAGACTGGTGTTGTCGATCTCGCAGAAAAGACTATTGAACGGCTACTCGGCAATCGTGAGTTTCAATTGAGCGAGGATGAACGCTTCGTCCTATCTGCAGAAATGCAGAAAATCAAGCGGCAACGTCCGATTGACGAACGCCGTAAGGGTGGACCCGAAGGGTTTACAACCATTTATTGCTGCCAACACTGTGGACGGCTTCACAACTTTGTAAGCATGCCTTGTCCGCACTGCGACTGGTGTCCGGAGACGATAGACCAAACCGCTCGTTCACTTATCCTCTCCAACGCACATTTCAAAGTTCCGGCGCTACTGCTCTTGTCCCGCGAGATGGAGAAAGGCCGGCCAGCAAACGATGTGGTTCCCAACCTCGCTCAGGACGCTCGGACTTACGTTGCATCCGGAGAGAGAAAAGAAGCAGTGACCAAGGTCCTGTCGCTCCTCAACGAGAATAAGCGCAAGCATCATCGAAGTTTGCCGCAGGTTCGCGCATGCAACAATTGTGGTCATCGCATTCTGCTGAGCTCTGCCGAAAAGTGCGATAAGTGCGACTCCACCACTGATTGGCCAGACGCCGTTCGCACACTCGTATGCATGGACAATCTTCTGTGGTTATTCGAGCAGCGGGCGGAGCCAGCCGCAACCGAGAGCCTTTCCGAGCTTGTTTGCGTCCTAGTAAGCATGACGAACAATCTCCTCCGGAAACAGGAAACCCCGCAAAGTGATGTGCGTCGCTATGCCCTCGATCTACTCGGAAAAGCAGGGGCCATCGCCGACCTTGGCAAAGGGGCAATCATTGAGACTAAGAATCCTCAACAGCTAAAGATCTATCTTGTAAAGGACAGCATGCGCGAGGATTCCGAGTCTTTCGGGCTGTTCTGGTACAAGGAACTCGAGTACTTCGCTCAAAAGATGGTCAATGGTGTTGAGGCATGAGTCCCCCATACGCCACCTACGCGCAGAAAGATCCGGCTAACAGCCGCTTGCAGGCGACGCGCATGAAGCCGCGCGCGCCTGAAGCGGGACGTTAAAGCCCAACCCGCAGCAACAAGCCCTTCAGATACTCACCTTCCGGAAAATTCAGCGCCACCGGATGATCCGCTGACGCGTGGAGCCAGCGCTCGATGCGCGCATCGACTCCGGCATCCAGCGCAGCGCCGGCGACAATTTTCCGGAACAGGTCGGGACTGATGCCGCCGGAACAGGAGTACGTCATCAACAGGCCGCCGGAATTCAGCAGCTTGAACGCCAGCAGGTTGATGTCCTTGTAGGCGCGCGCGGCTTTTTCGGCATGGGCCGCGGTGGGCGCGAGTTTCGGCGGATCGAGCACGATGATGTCGAATTTCCGGCCGCCGTCACGGAACCTGCGCAGGGTCTGGAACACATCGGCTTCCAGCCATTCCGCACCGCTCAACTGGTTCAGCGCGGCATTGCCCTGCGCCGCGGCCAGCGCCGGGCCCGAGCTGTCAATGGCGGTCACCGTCGCAGCGCCACCGGCCAGCGCGTTGAGCGCGAACCCGCCGCTGTAGCAGAAACAGTCGAGCACCGCCCGGCCTTTGGCCATGCCGCGCAGCAGCAGGCGGTTGTCGCGCTGGTCGAGGTAGAACCCGGTCTTGTGGCCCTGCTCGGCATCGATGGCAAACTTCAAGCCATGCTCAGTGACGATCAGCGGGCCGTTCGCCGCCGCGCCGCGCAACAGGCCGCTGCGCGGCTCCAGCCCTTCCAGCGCACGCACGTCGGCATCGGAGCGCTCGATCACGCGCGCGACTCCGGGCAATGCCGCCAGCGCATCGGCAATCGCATCGCGCCAGCGTTCGGCGCCTGTGCTCAGCAACTGCACGACAACGGTGTCCCCGAAGCGATCGGCGATCACGCCGGGCAGCCCGTCGGATTCGCCGTGCACCAGCCGCAGGCCGTCGGTGACATCGCCTGACTGCAGCGCGCTGCGGCCGGCCGTGGCGCGGTTGATGCGCTGCGCGATGAACGAGGCGTCGATGTCATGCACGGCCCAGTCCCAGACCCGCGCGCGGATCTGCGACTGCGGGCTGTACGCGGCCACCGCCAGCGGTGCGCCGTCGGCGGCATGGACAGCGACCGCATCACCCGCCTGCGGATCACCTTCGACGCGGGCGATGCCGCCGGAAAATATCCAAGGATGCCGGCGCTTCAGCGATTTCTCGCGGCCGGGCTTGAGGATGAGTCGATTCAATTCAATAACCTTTCTTGTTTTTCTGTCTCCACAATCGGCGCAGGGATGACTTTTCAGGCCGCGCAGACAAAGCTTTTGGCCACCCCTCACCCCAACCCTCTCCCCCAAAACAGAGGGGGAGAGGGAGTTATTGTATGCGCACTAGGATTTGCGTTTCGCGCGCGGATGCGCGGCGTCGTAGATTTTCGCCAGGTGCTGGTAGTCG
>JBFWOE010000138.1:0-8472 GCA_050250695.1 Burkholderiales bacterium | reverse complement strand
AAGCCGCGGGCATACCCTACACCCTGGCCACGGGTTCGATGACCGCGCTCGAACGCGTCGCCAGCGAGGCCGGCGGCGAGCTGTGGTTCCAGGTCTACATGTGGCCGGACCGCGCGGCATCACATGCGCTGATCGAACGCGCCCGCGCCGCGGGTTACCAGGCGCTGGTGGTCACGGTGGACACGCCGGTGACGCCGGGCCGCGAATACAACCTGAGGAACGGCATGACCGTGCCCTTCCGCTTCACCCGCCGCAACGTCACCGACGTGCTGCTGCACCCGCGCTGGCTGGCGGGCGTGCTGCTCAAGTACCTGCTGACCAGCGGCATGCCGCGTTACGAAAACTATCCCACTCAAATGAAAACAAAAATCACCGCGCTGCCCATGGGCCGCTCGATGATGGTGACGGACTCGCTGACCTGGGACGACCTGCGCGCAATCCGCAGGCTGTGGCCGCACGCGCTGATGGTGAAGGGCATCCTGCGCGCCGAGGACGCGAAACTGGCGGCGGACTGCGGCGCCGACGGCGTCATCGTCTCCAACCACGGCGGACGCGCCGTGGACAGCACGCGTGCCCCCATCACCATCCTGCCCGAGGTGGTCGAAGCGATCGGCGGCCGCGCCACGGTGATCGTCGACAGCGGCTTTCGCCGCGGTGCCGACGTGGTCAAGGCGCTGGCGTTGGGCGCCAGCGCGGTGATGATCGGCCGCGCCACGCTCTACGGCACGGCGGTGGCCGGCGAAGCGGGGGCCGCGCGAGCCATCGAAATCTACCGTGATGAAATCGACCGGCTGCTGGCGCTGATCGGGTGTCCGGACGTCAAGGCGCTGGATGCGGGATATCTGGTCAGGTAGGGTCGACAGGAGCGGAATGCAGCGCAAAAACCGCCCCGTTCACGAAGACAATCGTACCGCTGAAATTCACACTGACTCCATATTCGAACAAAGTGCTACTTCACCTTTATCCCTGCCGCCTTGATGACCCGCGCCCATTTCGCGATTTCCCGCTGCGTGTAGGCCACGAGTTCCTGCGGGGAGCTGGCGACCGGAGTCATGTCGAAAGACTTGTAGCGTTTGACGAAATCCGCGTTTTTCGACATTTTCACGATCTCGCCATGCAGCTGTTTGACCAGCGCGGGCGACATTCCTGCAGGTCCGAGAAAACCGGCAAAGCCGCTGACGACGACGCCGGAGACGCCGGATTCCACCATGGTCGGCACTTCGGGCATTACCGCCGAACGCTGGGCACTGGTTACTGCGATGGACCGTAGCCTGCCCGACCTGGCGTGGGGCAATGCGGTAGGCATGTAGGTCGAAATCATCGCGACCTCACCGCTGATTACGGCGGGTATGGACAGGCTGCTGCCGCGGTAGGGGACATGAACGATGTCGATGCCGGCCTCCAGCTTGAACAACTCCCCGATCAGGTGGCCCGAGGTGCCGACGCCGGTGCTGCCATAGTTGAGCTGTCCCGGGCGCGCCTTGGCCAGGGCGATCAGTTGCTGAACGGTTTTGACCGTCGATGCGGGGCTTACCATCATCACCAGCGGCGGGCCGTCGGCGATCAGGCTGATGGCCGAAAAATCCTTGATCGGATCGTATGGCGGTTTCATCAGGCTCGGATTGACCACATGGTTGAAGCTGCTGAGCAGCAGCGTGTAGCCGTCGGGTGCTGCCTTGACGACGATGTCCGTGCCGATGATGCCGCTGGCACCGGGACGGTTGTCGCTGACCACGGGCTGGCCCATGCTTTCCGAGAGTTTCTGTGCCACGATCCGGCCGACAACGTCGGAGAATCCTCCTGCCACGAACGGGATCAGTATGCGGATCGGCTTGTTCGGATACGACTGGGCCAGCGCTTGTTGTGCGACGCACGGCGCCAGGATGGCCATGACTGCAATAACGGCGGCTTTCAGTGGTGTTTTCATGCGGGTCTCCCGGGGAGTCAGACGATGGGTCGGCGGTGTTGCATGTAATCCTCAGTTTCAGGTGGCAACGGTCTGGCTGCACAGCGTGAGCGCAGTGTCGACATAGACCTGGGCCGCAATCAGCAGGTTGTCCACGTGCGCATGCTCGCCTACGGCGTGCATCAGGGCCTTGGCATCGGGATGGGTGCGCCCGCCGGGGCCGTAGGTGAGGCATGGCACGTCGTAGCGGTTCAGGTGAGTGGAGTCCGCGCCGGTGCGGCGGATGATGAACGGCGAATCCTTGCCCGTGATGTCCCGGTGCGCGGCGCAGACAACCTTGGTGATCAGCTCGTCTTCCCCGATCATCGTCGGCGGATCGTTTACCAGCACCTCCAGCATGGGCACGGGTTTGCCCCGGGCCGCCGCGAATTCTCGCAACACGGCGCCCAGTGACCGTTTGACGCCTTCCGCGGTCTGGCCCGGAACGGTGCGTATATCCAGATAGAGGCTGCATTCAAACGGATTGCGTGCGAGACGCCATGGCATGCCGCCGCGTATGGCGGCGACCGTGACGTTGGGGTGTTCACCGAGATGGATGTGCGCAGCTTCGTAGCCCGCGATCCATTGCTCCAGACGGGTCTGCAAGGCATGCATTTCGGCGATGGCATTGGTCACGCTGGGATGCCTGGAGTTGGCGGCATGGCTGACCGTGCCGCCGACCGTGATTTTTACCCACAACACGCCCATGTTGGCCGTGCATACCCGCAGGTTGGTGGGTTCGCAGAGGATCGAATAATCGGCGCTGATGCCGTGCAACACCATGTGTCGCGTGCCTACACCGTAGCCCGACACCGAACTGCCGCGATATTCATCCACGGCGGCTTTTTCGGTCTCGCCGACGACGCCGCCGTAGAGCAGATCGCCTTTCAGCCGGATGTTTTCCTTGCAGATCGCTTCGAGTGCGACCAGCGCGGAAGCGAGACCGCTTTTCATGTTGTTGGCGCCGAGGCCCCAGATCCACCCGTCGCGGCAGACGGCCTTGGCCTTGAACCCTTCGCCCTTGAGATAGTCTTCGTCGCCGTCGTAGGACGTATCCATGTGTCCGGTGAACAACAGGTTCGGCCCTTCACCCGAGCCCGGCAGTACGCCGACGGCGTTGGGGCGGTTTTCGCTGACTTCCTGCAGGTAGGCGTTGAACCCGGCTTTGGAGAGGCGGCCGACGATGTACTCGGCCAGTGCGCCTTCGCGTCCCGTCGGACTGGCAATGTCCACCATCGCGACCAGCGTGTCACGGACGGCTTCGGGCGTGACGTGTCGCGCAACGCGTGCGTAATCGGGGTGCGTCATGTACGGGTCCTCTCGTTGATGGATGATGTCATTCCGGCAAAATATCGGCGGCATTCGCGTGCGCCATCACAGGAGGCTTCAGTGCCCAACCGATGTTCGACGCAAATGCAAGAACTGTTCCACGATCACGCTCCTCCTGTACCGCAGACCCGGGGCACGATTTTGCAGGGCGCTCGTCAATACGCGCCGGGCATGCGCTTCCGTCCTGGACTACGGGGCGTAAACCCAGAGATCCAGTTGCACCGTGCAGCCCGGCACCAGCAGCGGTGCCGGCACGCCGATGGCCGATATCGGCAGCGGCTGGTCGGGCAGGCGGCGTTGCCACACCCTGCAGGCTGCATGGAAATCGTGCAGGTCCGTGTGGAACTGCTGTATGCGCACCACGTTGGCGAGCGAGGTGCCCGCAGCGCGACAGGTTTTTTCCGCGGCGTCGAGCATGTATTCCATCTGCGCTTCGATGCTGTTGCCGAAATAGGGCTGTGCCGGATCGGTGCGTGCACTTTCGACGAGACCGTTTGCGTCGGCGGCGACCATGCCCGAAAACAGCAGCAGGTCACCGGCCCGCACTGCAACGGGGTGGCCATCGCAGGCCGGGACCACATCCGGCGGATTGATTACCTGTTTCCGGGTGGCGCCGGCATCCGTCAGCGCGAGCAGGTTGATTTCGCAGCGCGCATCGGCGATTGCCAGGCCTGGATTGAGCGTGGGCACGAAAGTGGTGGCCGGAATGCTGTCGCCGAAATGCCGCGCCCATACCTGGTTGAATGCCGGCACGTCGTTGATGTCCGTGAGATAGGCCTGGGCCTTGAGGACGTTCCCGGGCGAAGATCCGGCGCCCTGCAGCGCAGGGATGAGTTTCTTGCGAATGAGGTAATCGACTTCCAGCTGGATGCGGTTGCCTTTCCACAGATGGCCTGGCGGGACCTGCGCTTCAGGGGCGATACCGCCGAGATCTCCGGGTTTCCAGGCCGCGAGGAATCCGGCGACGAAAACAAAATCGCCGGCGACGATGACGGGCACGAACGTGGATGTTGCCGGCAGGTCCAGTCCTTCCGGATGGACGAGTTTCGGTTTGAGCCCGCCGTCCGGCGTGACCGCCAGTACTTCCATGGCCATGCCGGCGCCGGGGTAGAGCAACTGGGGTTCGAGCACGGAGGTGCTGGGCGGTACGAACGGTGCGCCGGACTCGCGCCGCACCTGGTGCAGGAACGGCACAGCGCGCCAGTCGGGCAGGTATTGATCGGTCCGGACGACGTGCGAGTAATCGGCTCCCGCCGCCTGCAGCACTTCGAGCGTTCTTGCATACAGGCAGGCAGCTTCGCGTTGCCATCGGGGTTTGCCCGAGAGCGGGCGCGGACTTGTGACTTCGGGTGACAGCCCGTTCCTGAAATCGGTCGCGAGGATGCCGTTGGCGAAAATCCAGTTGCCGGCCTGGACACCGCGTGCGTAGGGGATGCGTGCATTCCCCAGCGTGACCGGCAACAACGGTTTCACCTTGCTCATCGTGGCCCCTGAACCATTTGTTGAAACAGCTGCCCGGCATGCGCTCCGCGGGGGCCGGCGCAAGACGCAGTGCACCCCGCTGACAACGCTCGTTGTTTGGTTTGTCGTTGCAACACAATGGAATGCGCCAAGTTGTGTGCGGCGAATAAAGTCAAACAGAAGGTTGCCTCCATTTTTGTCCAGCTTGGGTCCGGAATGCAACACCGTGGTGCAGATAGTGATCGTTGTTTCCGCACCCACGGTGTTGCCCGTAGTGCGGACTGCTCGGGCGGATGGCATTTCAGGTGTTGCTGGTATGATCTTCAACGTCCGCCCTGCGGGAAAACTCGTCCGGAAGTCATCTGCTTCCAACCTGGGAATCTATGAAACATCGCAAGAATTCCGCAAATGCCGGGAGTGGCAACGCGCCCACGGATCCTGACGTTCCCGCATTTTCAATCACTTATCGCAACCCGCCCGGATTATGGACATCCCCCAGACTTACGCAGCTTGTAGAAGTGCAGGGCGCGCGCATGATCTACCTGTCGGGCCAGGCCCCTGCTGATGCAAATTACAAAGTAAAGAGTGCAAATTTTCATGAACAGGCACACGCGGTGTACGACAATATCGAGACTGCGCTGGAATCCGTTAACGCGGGTTTGCAGAACATCGTCAAGACGACGACTTATCTGACGGATCCCGCCCATATCAAGGCGCTGCGCGAAGTCCGGCTGGAACGTTACAGGGAACTGAAGGCCCCGCCTGCCAACACCCTGCTCATTGTCAGCCGGCTTGCCGAACCGGAATTCCTGGTGGAAATCGATGTTGTGGCGGCGATTCCCCACGCATAACGTTTTATAAAAATGACTCAATCCCGGTTTTGCAGATAAATCAAAGAAGGTATTCAATGAAATTCGGCCGCTTCCAGCACCAGTCCCGCACCTTCTACGGTCTCGTTGAAGGCGACAAGGTCACTGAACTCGAAGGATCGCCATTCGATACCTGGAAGACCTCTGCCAAGACCTACGCGCTGTCGTCGCTGAAAACCCTGCTCCCGGTCGAGCCGCGCAACTTCTACTGCGCGGGGCTGAACTACGCCGCGCACATCGAATGGGCTGCCAAGCGCAAAGGACTGCCGGTGAAAATGCCGGAGAAGGCCGATGTCGGTTACCGCTCCAACAACGCGCTGGTGGCAACCGGTGAAGCCATCGTGATTCCCGCCGATTCCACCGGTCCGGTGCAGTTCGAGGGTGAGCTGGTGGCGGTGGTGGGCAAGACGGCGAAACACCTGACCGAAGCCAACGCGCTGTCGTGCATCCTCGGCTACACGCTGGGCAACGACGTCAGCGAACGCAGCTGGCAGAAGTCGGATCGCACGCTGTGGCGCGCGAAGAACTGCGACACCTGGAAGCCGATGGGCCCGTTCATCGCCACCGGGCTCGATCCGATGAACCTCGATGTCGAGATCCACATCAACGGCAAACGCGTCGCCGGCTACAACACTTCCAAGATGCTGTTCTCGGCGCAGCACTACATCGCCGAGATCACCAGGTACATGACGCTGCATCCCGGCGACGTGATCTGGCTCGGCACCGACGACGCCACCGAGCCTGACCTCAAGGACGGCGACGTTTGCGAGATCATCCAGAAAGATATCGGCACCTTGCGCAGCCCGGTCGTTCGCGCCAAGGCGTAAAAGTTATATAAGTATTTGTTTTAATTAATTTTTTAAGAAGGCGGCTTAAGATAAAACCGCGCGACGTCCAAGCTGCGTCTAGCCCGCGAGCGGTTTGATTCTGCCCTCGTGATCGGCGCTGAATTCACCGCGGGCTGCGCCATTCGCAGTGCCCTGCAACAGCCATTCCGCAGTAAGACGGTACAGTACATGCCGGGGTTTTTCGAACTGCATGAAATGCGAGGCGCAGTTGATCTTGAAGAACACCCTGTGTTCCACGGTCAGCGCCTGCCATGAATCACGGCGCGGCTGATAACTGTCAAATTCCCCGAGCAGGATCAGTGTTGGAGCCTTGATCAGGGGTACGTGCTGTTGCCAGCCGTACTGGGACCGTGTCGGCGCGCGCATGATGCCGCGGCCGTCGCCAGCCCATTGCGAACCCAGATTGTCCTGGGTCATCAACTCGCGCCACACCACATCGCAGATTTGAGGGTCTTCGATCTGGCCTTCGCAGCGCACGTCAGCGCGCCAGCGCTCGTCAAGCAGCATGGCGCGGCTTTGCAGCCGGGTCGGGGCACCGGGCTCAGGCATGGGATCGGCCGGCGCCTTGCTTGAGGAAAACGGCGCGGGCCCGAGCATCACCAGTTTGTCGACAACGCCCGGATTCAGCGCGGCATAACCTCCGACGCGCGGGGCGCCGATCGACCAACCGATGAGGCTGACGCGCTGCACTTTTCGCAAATCCATGATGTACCGCACCACGGTGTCGATTTCATCCCACTCGGCCTGGCTGGACAGCAGCTTGCGTTTGTAACGCGGCGAACAAGGCTCCTTCAGCACGTGGGGGATCAGCGCATCCTGAAATGCGGGCTCGACGTTGCAGGGGTCGTCCATCATCGGTTTGGGTGAAGCGCCGTAGCCGGTATGCGTCATTGCAAACACGTCGAGTCCCGAGCGCGCCAGCGCGGCCATGTAGCTGTAGTCGCCGTGATCGAGGTCGTAGGCGACTGCGGAGGGCGCGAAGCCGCCGTGCACGAACAGCACGACAGGCGCTTGGGCGGCCACCGGCTGGACGGCGCGTTCACGCAGGAACAGGCCGACAAGCTGGCCGCGGTTGGCTTCCACGGTCGACACGTGTGGTACAAAACGGTCAATACTGGCGACGGCTGCGCCGGAGCCGGCGGGTGTCATGAGCGCACCAGCCGGTCTTCGAACCAGTCCCACATTTCGGCGACCACCAGGGTCAGGTAGTCGCGTTGGCAGTGCTGCGTGCCGCCTTCGTCGGCAGCGAATATGCGCAGTGACTTGTCCTTCGACCCAGTCGCATCGAAGAGCTTTCGCGCGTCCGCCACGGAGACCTGTTCGTCCTCGGCGCCATGGACGATCAGGAACGGACAGCGGATGTTCTGCACTACGCCGTCCAGCCGGAAAGGCTTGAGTTTTTTCAGGGCGTCATCCAGCGTGTCGACGCCGAATATCCACATGATGTGATGGCCGGGGACGGAGAGAGAAGTCCTGAAGCTCGCATCGATGCGTTTTTTCCATGTGGCGTGGTAGTCCCAGATCGCGCCCCAGGCCACGGCGGCCGCGAAGCGCGGATCCATTGCTGCGCAGCGCGCCGCATAGTAGCCGCCGAGGCTGATGGCGATCAGCCCGATTTTCTTCGGATCGACGTCGTCACGCGTTTCAAGGTAATTGATGCAGGCCGAGCCGGCGACTTCGTAGTCGTGGCGCAGGTAATGATTGCGGAAGCGGATTGCCTCTCCGGTACCCGGGCCATCCATTACCAGCACCGAGATTCCGCGTTTGATGAGGTCGGTGACGCCGCGCATGTACTGCGTTTCCTTGGTTACGTCGAGCCCATCGAAGAACACCACGCATGGCGCACGTTTCGCACTGGTATTCCGGGCGTGGACAAAATACCCGGGCAGGCTGCCATCCACGAACGGTACTTCGACGATCTCGATATCGACATCGGTGAGTCTGACGTGGCGGTGGAAGCAGTCCACTGCGGTGCGGTAGACATCAAGCGCACGCTTGTCCTTGGGCGTGAGGAAGCGTT
>JBFWOE010000137.1:0-8688 GCA_050250695.1 Burkholderiales bacterium | reverse complement strand
GGAATGCCATCAAATGGACGCGAAGGCGGCGGGCATGACAAACCTACTATCCGGCAGGGTTGATAGTGCCCATTGTTGCTCCCAATGCCTAGGCGTATCTTGCTGTCAGGAAAATACTGGCCATAACCTGCAATCCGGCGCATTTGATGGGGAGAGACATGAACAAAATCGGAAAAATCATCTTGGCTGCGGCGCTGATGCTGTCGTCTTCCGCGTTTGCCGCAAGCACGACCCTGACCGGCACGGTGCGCGACTTCACGCCGACGCATCCCGATTTCGAAAGCGGCATTTCGGGATGGGTGACGGGCTTGGTGAACCCGACGCTGGTCGGCAGCGCACCGACCCTGGCCAACCCGGGTTCAGGTGCCGGCGCCATCGACTCCGCGGCATCGTTCGCGCAGTGGTGGGACAATTCGGCGCCGAACACCAGCCATTCGATCACCCTGACTGAAACCTCGCCCGGGATCTTCTCGTATTCGACCGGCGCGTTCTTCCCGATCGACGGCCAGCTGCTGGGCGACTATGCCTTCGGCCACAACTATCATTTCACGTACCAGATCGCCGCCACATTCGGCTACAACCCGGGCACCGGGCAGACCTTCACCTTCACGGGCGACGACGATGTCTGGGTGTTCTTCGACAAGAAACTCGGCATCGACCTCGGCGGCGTGCACGGCACGGTTGGCCAGTCGGTCAACCTCGACACCCTGTTCGGGCCGGGCAAGGCGGCTGGCAATTATTCGTTCGATTTCTTCTTCGCCGAACGGCACACGAGCGGATCCAATTTCTCGATCCAGACTTCGCTGAACCTGGTGACTGCGCCGGTGCCGGAGCCGGAAATCTACGCGATGATGGCCATGGGTCTCGGCCTGCTCGGATTTGTGAGGCGTCGCCGGAGCATGATGGCCGGCGGCTGAAAAAAGTCCGTCCCGGAATCAACCCGGGTTGCCTGCAGGTTCGGCATTGCTCACGAAAAGTGATCAAACCCTTTTCGCGCAAGCCTCAGCGGCAATCCGTTTCCATCGACCACCACCACGCTGCACACCCCCTCCGGCGCGCGGATCACGCGGCCGATGCATGTCACTTTCGTGCGCGCCCGTAATGCCGCACGCCCCACTGCCGCGCGTTTCGCCGGCGCCGCGGTGAAACACAGCTCGTAGTCATCGCCGCCGGCAATCAGCGCGGATTGCGCCACCGGTGATTGCAGATGGCGCCGCAGCAATGGCGACAGCGGCAGGCGTTCGAAGGCGATCACCGCCGCCACTTTCGAACGTTCACAGATGTGGCCCATGTCCGCAACCAGCCCGTCCGAGACATCGATCATGCTGCGCGCCACGCCGCGCAGCGCCAGTCCCAGTGCGATGCGCGGCTGCGGCCGGTCGAGGCGCTGCTGCGCCAGCTTCAATTCGGCAGGTTTCAGTTTGATGCGTTTCTTTTTTGCCGCCACCACCAGCGCGGCGTCACCCAGAGTGCCCGACACCCAGATGTCGTCGCCGGCTCTGGCGCCGTCGCGACGCAAGGCCTGCCGCGCCGGCACTTCGCCGATGATCTGCACACAGATGTTGAGCGGGCCGCGCGTGGTGTCACCACCGACCAGATCCACGCCGTGTTTGCGCGCCAGCGCCATGAAGCCTTTGGAAAACGCAGCCACCCAGCGCGCATCTGCCCTGGGCAGCGCAATCCCCATGGTTGCCCAGCGCGGCAGTGCGCCCATTGCCGCCATGTCCGACAGGTTGACCGCCAGCGCCTTGTGGCCAACCGACTCCGGATCGGCGTCCATGAAAAAATGCCGTCCGCCAACCAGCATGTCGGCCGCCACTGCCAGCACCCGGCCGGGCGCGGGCCTGATCAGCGCGGCGTCGTCGCCGACGCCGAGCTGCGTGCGTTTTGCGGCGTGGGTGAAATAGCTGCGGATCAGTTCGAATTCGGTGGGCATCGCAGACCGTATTGTGCCCTGAACCCGCCACCTTGCGGCGTTCGCCCTGATTGAGGGCGATACCGGTCGCAGCCGTGGCCATGACGCATTTCCGCAATCACAGGTTCACATTGCAGAAACAATTCCCGACTAATCTGCGCTCATCAAAAACACCGATCAATCATGGGTTTTGGACAATACACTCACAAATCGCGTTAATGAACGCGTCTTCAACGCGCTCTATGCCTCCTCGCTGATCTACAACACCTGCTGGGAAGACCCGGCAGTCGACCGTCAGGCCCTGCGGCTTGGCGCCGACGACACCGTGCTGGTGATCACCAGCGCCGGCTGCAATACGCTGGATTACGCGCTGGCCGGCCCGCGGCGCATCCACGCGGTCGACGCCAATCCGCGCCAGACCGCGCTGCTCGAACTCAAGCTGGCCGGCATCCGCCGCCTGGAATTCGCCGACTTCTTCATGCTCTTCGGCGAGGGCAGGCACCCGCAGTTCAATGAACTCTACCGCGACCTGCTGCGCGCCGAACTGTCGCCCTTCGCACAGCAGTTCTGGGACGGCGCCGGCGCCTGGTTCTGCCGCCGCAATCCGCGCAACACCTTCTATTTCCACAGCCTGTCGGGACGCGTCGCCTTCCTGTTCCGCCACTATGTCGACCTGCAGCCGAAGCTGCGTTCCGCAGTCGATGAACTGGTCGACGCGAAATCGCTGGATGAACAGTGCGCGATCTACGACTCGCGCATCGCGCCGCGGATGTGGGGGCGCGGCATGAACTGGGCGCTGTCGCGGCAGATCACCATGAGCATGCTCGGCGTTCCGGCCCCCCAGCACGAGGAGGTGCGCCGCCAGCACGCGGGCGGCGTGCCGGGCTTCGTGCGCGAGGCCATCGAATACGTGTTCCGCTGCCTGCCGCTGTGGACCAATTATTTCTGGCGGGTCTACGTGCGCGGTGCCTATACCCGCGACTGCTGCCCGGAATACCTGAAGCCGCAGAACTTCCTCGCGCTGAAAAACGGACTGGCCGACCGCATCTCCCACCACACCTGCACGGTCACCGACCTGCTGCGCAACGTGCAGCCGCGGGTGTCGAAATTCGTGCTGCTCGACCACATGGACTGGCTGGGTTCATTCAGGCCGCAGGCGCTGCGCGAGGAATGGGCCGCGCTGCTCGAATGCGCGACGCCGGGAGCACGCGTGATTTTCCGCAGTGCCCATGCACAACCCGCCTACCTGCGCGCGCTGACGGTGCCGGGAGCGGGCCGCGGCCGCCACCTGGATGAACTGCTGACCTTTCATCCGGAACTCGCAGCGCGGTTGACCCGTGACGACCGGGTGCACACCTACGCCGGCTTCCACATCGCCGACTTCAACCGCTGACCTGCCGCCGATGAAAAACGCCCTCTCCTCCGACCTGCAGGTGCTGTGGCGCATGGCACGGGGCGCGCCGGCGGCAGCGACCCATGCCGAACGCCTGGAACGCTTCTACCGGCCGCAGGCGGAATCGTATGACCAGTTCCGCGAGCGGCTGCTGCAGGGCCGTGACGAACTCATCAGCCTGCTCACGCCGCCCGACGGTGCGGTGGTCGTCGAGCTTGGCGCCGGCACCGGCCGCAACGCCGAATATTTCGGCGCAAGGCTGCTCGATTTTTTGCATGTCGAACTGGTCGATCTCTGCCCGGCCCTGCTCGAACAGGCGCGCCGGCGCTGGGCGCAGCAGCCGCGGGTGCGCATCATCGAGGCTGACGCGACGACCTATCGCCCGGTGCAACCCGCCGATTGCGTGTATTTCTCCTATGCGCTGACCATGATGCCGCAATGGCGCGAAGCGCTGGCCAACGCACTTGCCATGCTCAAACCCGGGGGCCTGCTCGGCGTGGTCGATTTCGACCTGCCGCGCGGCGACTGCCTGGCAGAACGCTGTGCCTGCGAATTCTGGCGCCGCTGGTTCGCCCACGACGGCGTCCACCTCGACCGCGCCCACGTCGAGACCCTGCAGACCCTGACCGAAACCGTGACGCTGCGCGAATCCACGGCGGCGCTGCCCTATCTGCCGGGCTTGCGCGTGCCGTACTACGTGTATGTCGGCCGCAGGCACGCAACGGAGACCGCCGCATGAACCGCGTCCGCGCGCTATTCCTCTCCGACATCCACCTCGGCACCCGCGCCTGCCAGGCCGAAAAACTGCTGGCCTTCCTGAAGGAATACGAGTCCGACCACCTGTTCCTGGTCGGCGACATCATCGATTTCTGGGCGATGAACCGCGCCGTGCACTGGCCGGCGGCGCACAACACCGTGGTGCAGAAAATCCTGAAGAAGGCTCGCCACGACACCCGGGTCTGGCTGATCCCCGGCAACCACGACGAACTGCTGCGCGAACATGTCGATTCCAACTTCGGCGACGTGCACCTGGTGCGCGAATACGTGCACACTGCTGCCGACGGCAAAAAATACCTGCTGCTGCACGGCGACGAATACGACCAGATCACCGCGCTGCACCGCTGGGTATCCATCCTCGGCGACATTTCCTACACCGTGCTGATCCACATGAACCGGCTGCTGTCCTGGATGCGCCGCAAGCTCGGCGTCAGCGGCCACTGGTCGCTGGCGGACTACGCCAAGCGCAACGTGCTGCAGGCGGTGAGCTTCATCAGCGACTTCGAGACCTCGGTCGCACACACCGCCGCCCAGCGCGGCCTCGACGGCGTGATCTGCGGACACATCCACACAGCGGTGATCCGCAGGATCGGGGAGGTCACCTACATCAACTGCGGCGACTGGGTCGACAGCTGCACCGCGGTGGTCGAACACCTGGACGGACGCATGGAACTGGTACGCTGGGAGCCGCAGGTCACGGCGGTGAATGACGGCAAGGTGGTGCGGCTCTACACCGCGGATGCGGCGTAGGCCGGGCTCAGATCGACGGCGGATCCTCGCGCATCACCTGTTCCGCCCAGCGCATGTCGGAAAGGTCCTCGAAGGCGAAGCGGGTCTTGATCGCGCCGCAGGCAAGCATCGCGTCGCGCAGCCATTCCACGCCCGCGCGCTGCTGCAGCGGATTCGTGTTCCAGATGCCGCCGGCCCTGTAACGCTCGAGGCAGGCCGCCAGCGCCGCCTGCGGCAGGTCCGGAAAATATTCCGCCACGGCCGCAGCCAGCGCGCGCCCGTCGTGCGCAGCGATCCATTTCTGGGTGCGAAACATCGCGCGCGTCATGCGCAGCGCGGTTTCCGGATCGCGTTCGAGGAAAGCGCGCGTGGTGTTGAAAGTGGTGTACGAGGCCGGGCCGCGGCTCGCGGCCGAGTACCAGACATGGCCGAAGCCCTGCGCCGCCGCGTTGTGCGCCAGCGGTTCGAACACCTGGATCACGTCGACTTCGCCCTTGTGCAGGCGTTCCAGATTTTCGGCCATGCCGGCTGCGGGTGCGCGCTTCACGGCCATGGGATCCACGCCCGCCAGCCGCAGATCGTGCTGCAGGCAGTACCAGGGCGTCGGCACTTCGCTGACCACGGCCAGGGTTTTATCGAGCAGGTCGGCCATGCGGAATCCGGGATTGGATGTACGGCCGACCAGATAGAAAGGATCGCGGCCGACGATTTCGCAAAAACTGACCACCCCGCTGCCCGGGTTGTCGTCCAATGCATGCATCAGCCGCATCGGTCCGCCCCACGACACCTGGCCGGCGCCGGACATCAGGGTACTCAGCGTCTTCGAGGCGTCGGAGGAGGTTTCCATGCGCACGTCGACGCCTTCGGCCTCGTAGGCCTTCAGCGCGAAAGCAGCATAGAACGGCGTGTAAAACACCGCGCGGAAATTTTCGATCAGGGTGACGGCCATCGTTTATCTCCGTCCCGGCTGCATCGTCGACTTCACCAGAGAACGCGGATCGCGCGGCCGCCAGCGTCCGGTATCGACCTGGGAGAGGAATTCCGCGGTGAGTGTGTTGAACAGCGCCGGCTCCTCGACGTTGACCGCGTGGCCGGTGTTCGGCACCACCGTCAGCCAGGCCGACGGACACACGCGCTTGATGAACAGCCCGGGCTCCAGGCAGTTGTTGTCCTCGTCGCCACTGACCATGTGCAGTGGTACTTTCAGCCGCCGCAACTGGCGCTCGAGGCTCTGGATGGTCGGCCGCTTCGCCTGCACGCCGCGCAGCGTATTCGCAGAACCCAGCGCCGAGTGTTTGGCGAACTCGGTGCAGAACTGCGCAAAACCGCGCGGATCCTTGTTCTGGAACTGCACCCGCGACGGCCCGATCTGGTACGGCTTGATGGCCTCGCGCGTGCCCAGCGTCTCGAAACGCCGCGCCATGACCTCGGTGTCCTTCAAAAACTGTGCGCGCTTGTCGGCGTCCGACCCGTAACCGACGCCGATCGCGGTCAGCGACAGCGCCAGCCGCGCATGGCGCAAACCGAAATGCACGGTGGCGTAACCGCCCATCGAGCAGCCGATGATGTGCGCCTTTCTGATCTTGAGATGGCGCATCACCGCGGCGATGTCATCGGCGGCGATGGCCTGTGAATATTTCGAGCGCGTGCGCGGCACGTCCGAGGGCGGATAACCGCGGGCGTTGAACGCGATGCAGCGGTAACGCCGCGAAAAAAACCGCAGCTGCGGCTCCCAGCCGCGCAGGTCGTCGGCGAATTCGTGCACGAACACGATGGGCGTACCGCGTCCGCTTTCTTCGTAATACAGCTTGACGTCACCGGCATAGGCATACGGCATGCACAGCCTCCTCGAAGATTATAAAAATTATCAATATAATCAAATACTTATATCAATACCCCGGGCGCGGCACGTTCAGGTGCCACAGAAGGTGCGATATCCCGCGGACTGCTGCGCCGTCGCCGGTTCGGCGTAAGCCGCATGTTCCTTACGTTCCTCGAACGGCCGCTGCAGCACGGCCAGCAGTTGCTCGAAGGGTTCGTAATTGCCGAGTTCGACCGCCGCGTCCAGCGCTTCCTCGACCTTGTGGTTGCGCGGAATGTAGACCGGATTCACCGCGCGCATCGCCTGCGCGCGTTGCGCCGGCGTTGCGGATTCAGATTTCAAGCGCGCATGCCAGCGCGGCAGCCAGGCCTGCAGTGCCGCATCATCGGCATACAGCTTGTGCAGGCCGATGTCGCTCAATGCGCCCCTCCCTTCCGCCACGTCCGCCAGCCGGCGAAAGGCCTGCGTGTAGTCGACGCCCTGGCCTTCCATGGCCTTCAGGAAATCGGCAGCCAGGGAGAAATCATCAGCCGCTTCGCCCGTCAATCCCAGTTTGGCGCGCATGCCCTGCAGCCAGTGGTGTTCGTAGCGCGACTGGAAATCGCCGAGGATCACCATTGCCTGCTCGACCGCCTTGTCCTGATCCTCACCCAGCAAGGGCAGCAGCGCCTCGGCGAAACGAGCGAGATTCCAGTTGGCGATCGGCGGCTGGTTGGCATAGGCATAACGCCCTTGCTCGTCGATGGAACTGAACACCGTCACCGGATCGTAACGGTCCATGAAGGCGCAGGGGCCGTAGTCTATGGTTTCGCCCGACAGCGTCATGTTGTCGGTGTTCATCACGCCGTGGATGAAACCGATGTTCATCCAGCGCGCGATCAGTGCGGCCTGGCGCTCACACAGCGCTTTCAACAGTTCCAGGTACGACCGCTCCGCGCCCTTCAGTTCCGGGTAATGGCGGTCGATCACGTAGTCGGCGAGTCTGCGCAACAGCGCGATGTCGCCGCGCACCGTAACGAACTGGAACGTGCCGACGCGGATGTGGCTGGCCGCAACCCGCGTCAGCACCGCCCCCGGCAGGTTGCGTTCACGGCGCACGAATTCGCCGGTGGTCACCGCCGCCAGCGCGCGCGTGGTCGGGATACCCAGCGCATGCATGGCCTCGCCAATGATGTACTCGCGCAGGACAGGACCCAGGGCAGCCTTGCCGTCGCCGCCGCGCGAAAACGGCGTGCGGCCCGAGCCCTTGAAGGCGATGTCGCGGCGCCTGCCGTGTTTGTCGATCACCTCGCCCAGCAACAGCGCACGGCCATCGCCCAACTGCGGCGAGAAGCCGCCGAACTGGTGGCCGGCGTAGGCCTGGGCGATGGTTTTGATGTCCGGCGGCAACTGGTTGCCGGAAAAGATTTGAGCGCCCTCCTCTGAATCCAGCGCTGCTGCGTCCAGCCCCAACTCTTCCGCCAGCGCGTGATTGAACTTGATCAGCCTGGGCTGCGGCACCTCGGCCGCTTTCCACGGCACATAGAGACCCTCGAGGTCGCGGGCGTAGCTGTTGTCGAACTGCGCGAAAAAGTACATTACATATTCAAAATCATTTAGACGAGAAACAACTGCTTAAAGAGAAGGAAAGTGTCACCAGTCACTGATAAAGAATTCTTCGACCTCAAAGGGCTCAAGTGTAGCCGCGAGTAGCTTTTTCATATCATTCCAATCACCTACTAATTTCTCCGGCGTCGAAGCTCTTATTTTTTCCATGAATTTAACCTTAAGACCGTCTTTACCTTGAATAGCGCCTTGCCACGTACCCGGTCGACCGCCGCTGCTCCAGTTGACAAGGGGGCGCTCATCTCCATTTCCAAGAATATCTCGACCATAGTAAAGCTCAATACTGCAAGCCTTACCATTTAGATCAACTGATGCCCTCCCGACGTGATCCCCAAGAACAGTAGCACTTGATATTGGAGTCCGATCTAATGATGCACTGGGAGGTCGGACATGAAGAAGCGGTTCACAGAAGAGCAGATCATCGGGTTTCTGCGGGAGGCTGAAGCC
>JBFWOE010000136.1:0-8719 GCA_050250695.1 Burkholderiales bacterium | reverse complement strand
TGCGCAGCAGCGCCTGGTGCGCGACTTCGAGGCTGGAAGGAAAAGTCTCGCGGTAGATCGATTTCACGCCGAGGTCGCGCAGCCGGAAATGGTGCACGCGGTTGCGTGCGCGGGCGAGGATGGGCAGGTTGGGGAAATGTTTGCGCACCACGCGCGCGGTGCGTACCGAGGCCTCGACGTCGTCGATCGCCAGCACGAACAGTTTGGCTTCGCCGGTCTTCGCGGCTTCCAGCAGCTCCAGGCGCGAGGCGTCGCCGAAGTACACCTTGTTGCCGAAGCGGCGCACGAAATCCACCTGCTGGTAATTCGCTTCCAGCGCGGTGAAGTTCACGCCGCACATGCGCAGCACCCGCGAGACGATCTGGCCGTAGCGTCCGTAGCCGGCGATGATCACCGGGCTGGCGGGTCCGTCGATGGTGTCGTAGGCGGGCGGCGCGGTGCGTTCCAGCCAGCGCACTAGCAGGTTTTCGTGCAGCGCGAACAGGCCCGGCGCCAGCATCATCGACACCGTGACCACCAGGATCATCAGCTGCGCGGCGTCGGGCGCCATCACGCCCAGCGCGGTGGCGGCTGCGAGCAGCACGAAGGCGAATTCGCCGCCCTCGGACAATGCGACGGCGACGCGCTGGGCGGTTTCGTTGGGCGTGCCGCGCAGGCGGGCGACGGCGTACATGACGGCGAACTTGATGGTCATCAGGCCGACGGCGAGGCCGATGATGGTCAGCGGTTCGGCGAGCAGCCGCCCGAGGTCGGCGCCCATGCCCACCGCCATGAAAAACAGGCCGAGCAGCAGACCCTTGAAGGGTTCGATTTCGGCTTCGAGTTCATGGCGGAATTCGGAATCGGCGAGCAGCACGCCGGCGAGGAAGGCGCCGAGCGCCATCGACAGTCCGATTTTCTGCATGATGATCGATACCCCGATCACCAGCAGCAGCGCCGCGGCGGTGAAACTGTCGCGGCTGCCGTGGGTGGCGATGAATTTGAGCGCGGGCCGCATGAACAGACGGCTGCCGGCTATGACCACGGCGATCGCGGTGAGGCCCTTCAACGCCGCCATCCAGTTGCCGTCGGTGTCGGCGCCGACGGCGAGCAGCGGCAGCAGCGCAAGCACCGGGATCACAGCGATGTCCTGGAACAGCAGCACGGCGAAGGCATCGCGGCCGTGGCGCATGCCGAGCTGGCGGCGTTCGGCGAGCGCGGAGAGCACCAGCGCTGTCGACGACATCGCGCAGGCGGCGCCGGCGACCAGCGCGGTCTGCCACGGCCAGCCCAGCGCGAGCCCGGCGGCAGTCAGCGCCGCGCCGGTAAACACCACCTGCGCGCCGCCCAGACCGAACACCGGCTGGCGCAGCGCCCACAGCCGCGCCGGGTCGAGTTCGAGACCGATCAGGAACAGCAGCAGCACCACGCCGAATTCGGCGAAGTGCAGCGTGGATTCCGGATCGGCGACCACGCCCAGCCCCCACGGGCCGGCGATCATGCCCGCGGCGAGGTAACCGAGCACGGCGCCGAGCTTGAAGCGCTGGAACAACGGCACCAGCACCACGGCGATCAGCAGGAAAATGGCGGCCTGTTCGAGTAGGGGCATGGTCGTGTTATCCGTCTGGTTTGTTCACTGTTTATCTGGCTTCGCGCAGCATGCGCTCGATTTCCGCCGCTGATTTTTCCTCCGGCGTCATGCCGCCGGCGCCGGATTTTTCCGGCGTTTCCTGCGCCGGAACGCGGATTTCGATGTTGCCGGTCGCAGGCGCCGGTTTGGCATCGTTGAAGCCGGTCACCAGCTGCGGATAAAACACCACCAGCAGTAGCGCGACGACCTGCACGATTACGAAGGGGATGACGCCTCGGTAGATGTCGGCGGTCTTGATCTGCGGCGGCGCGACGCTGCGCAGGTAGAACAATGAAAAACCGAACGGCGGGGTCAGGAACGAGGTCTGCAGGTTCATGCCGATCATGATCGCGAACCACACCGGGTCGATGCCGAGTTTCATCGCCACCGGGCCCAGCAGCGGCAGCAGGATAAAGGCGATCTCGAAGAAGTCGATGAAAAAGCCGAGCACGAAAATCAGCAGGTGCACGACGATCAGGAAGCCGACCACGCCGCCGGGCACCAGCGTGAACAGCCGCTCCACCCACAGGTCGCCGTCGACGGCGCGGAAGGTGAGCGCGAATACCGTCGAGCCGATCAGGATGAACATCACGAAGCTCGACAGCCTGGTCGTCGAGTCGAGCGCCTCCTTCAGTACCTTCATGTTGAGCCGGCGCTTGGCTGCGGCGAGCACCAGCGCGCCCACCGCGCCCAGCGCGCCGCCTTCGGATGGCGTGGCGATGCCGGCGAAGATCGAACCCAGCACCAGGAACATCAGCACCAGCGGCGGCACCATCACCAGCAGTGCGTGGCGCCAGAGCGCCGCGCCGCGCAGCCGGCGCGCCTCGGGCGGCAGCGCCGGCGCCGCGGCGGGATGCACCATCGAGGTGATGAACACGTAGCCCGCAAGCAATGACACCAGCAGCAGTCCCGGCAGCACCGCGCCGGCGTACATGTCGCCCACCGGCGCGCCGAGCACGTCGGCGAGCACGATCAGCACGATCGACGGCGGGATGATCTGCGCCAGCGTGCCGGAGGCGCAGATCACGCCGCTGGCGAGCCGCGGGGAATATTGGTAGCGCAGCATCACCGGCAGCGAGATCAGGCCCATCGCGATCACCGATGCGGCGATCACGCCGGTGGTGGCGGCCAGCAGCGCGCCGACGAAAATCACCGCGTAGGCGACACCGCCGCGCACCGGGCCGAACAGCTGGCCGACGGTGTCGAGCAGGTCTTCGGCCATGCCGCTGCGCTCGAGGATCAGGCCCATGAAGGTGAAGAACGGGATCGCCAGCAGCAGCGGGTTGGCCATGATGCCGTAGAGCCGCTGCGGCAGCGCCTGCAGCAGTTCGGGCTGCAGCAGGCCGAGTTCGAAACCGATGAAGGCGAACAGCAGGCCGTTGGCGGCGAGCGCGAAGGCGACCGGGTAGCCGAGCAGCAGGAAGGCGGCGAGCCCGACGAACATCAGCGGCGCCATCAGTTCCAGGGCCATGGTTTCAGCGATCCGCCTGCGCGGTTTCAGCGGCGGGCGGCGGCAGCAGTCCGCGCAGGAAGGCGATTTTCTTGATGGTTTCGGAGGCGCCCTGCAGGATCAGCAGCGCGAAGGCGGCCGGCACCAGGAACTTGATCGGCCAGCGCAGCAGGCCGCCGGCGTCGGTGGAGATTTCGTTGATGCGGTATGACTCGGCGAACGCCGACCAGCCGAACCAGAGCATGATCGCGCATACCGGCAGCAGCATGAAGAGGTGACCGAAGAGGTCGATCCAGGCCTGCGCGCGAAGCGTAAGGCGTCCGGCAATGAGATCGATGCGGACGTGGGCGTTGTGTTTCAGGGTGTAGCCGGCGGCGCCGAGGAACACCACGGAATAGAGGTACCACTGGATTTCAAGGAAGGCGTTGGAGCTCAGGTTGAAGCCGTAGCGGGCGACGGCATTGCCGGCGCTGATGAATATGCACAGCAGGACCAGCCACCAGGCGCCGCGGCCGGCGGTTTCATTGAGCGCGTCGATGGCGCGCGACAGGGCGAGCAGTATTTTCATGATGCGGATTACGGCCTCCTCCGGCCGACTATCATACGGGGAAGGCGCCGTTCCGCATGATAAAATTCGCGCCTCCGACCGCAACCACGGACCATCATGTTCAACAGCAGCCTCGAGAAGACCGATCCCGAAATTTTCCGCGTGCTGGGGCAGGAAGCGCAGCGCCAGGAAGACCACATCGAGCTGATTGCCTCCGAAAACTATGCCAGCCCCGCGGTGCTCGCGGCGCAGGGTTCGATGCTGACCAACAAGTATGCCGAGGGCTACCCCGGAAAACGCTATTACGGCGGCTGCGAACATGTCGACGTCGCCGAGCAGCTGGCGATCGACCGCGCCAAGGAATTGTTCAAGGCCGGCTACGCCAACGTGCAGCCGCATTCGGGCGCGCAGGCCAATGCCGCGGTGTTTCTCGCGACGCTGAAGCCCGGCGATACCATCCTCGGCATGCGGCTCTCGGACGGCGGTCACCTGACCCACGGCGCCAAGGTCAACATCAGCGGCAAGTATTACAACGCCGCGAGCTACGGGCTCAATCCGCAGACCCAGGCGATCGACTATGACGAGGTTGCGGAGCTGGCGAAGGTCAACAAGCCGAAGCTGATCGTCGCGGGCGCTTCGGCCTACGCACTGGTGATCGACTGGAAAAAATTCCGCGAAATCGCCGACGGCGTAGGCGCGCTGCTGATGGCCGACATGGCGCATTACGCCGGGCTGGTCGCAGCGGGGCTTTATCCCAGCCCGGTCGGCATCGCCGATTTCGTCACCACCACCACCCACAAGACGC
This sequence comes from Burkholderiales bacterium, assembly GCA_050250695.1. Lineage (GTDB taxonomy): Bacteria > Pseudomonadota > Gammaproteobacteria > Burkholderiales > SG8-41. Next base: position 4,308 of record JBFWOE010000136.1, on the reverse strand, counting down.
TGCGCGGCCCGCGCGGCGGACTGATCCTGTCGAGTGCCGAACACGAGAAGATTCTCAATTCCGCGGTGTTTCCCGGCTCGCAGGGCGGCCCGCTGATGCACGTGATCGCCGCCAAGGCGGTGGCGCTGAAGGAGGCGATGACCAGCGAGTTCCGCCAGTACCAGCAGCAGGTGCTCGACAACGCGCGGATGATGGCGAAAGTGCTGCAGGAGCGCGGCTACCGCATCGTCTCCGGCCGCACCGACTGCCACCTGTTCCTGCTCGACCTGCGCGACAAGCCGGTGACCGGGCTGGAAGCCGAGAAGGCGCTGGGCAGCGCCAACATCACGGTCAACAAGAATTCGGTGCCCAACGATACCCGCACCCCGACGGTGACCAGCGGCGTGCGCATCGGCTCGCCGGCGATGACCACGCGCGGCTTCAGGGAGCCCGAGGCGGAAAAGCTCGGCCACCTGATCGCCGACGTGCTGGATGCGCCGGCCGACGTCAGGGTGATCGACGCCGTGCGCGGCGCGGTGAAGGCGCTGTGCGACAAATTTCCGGTATACCGCTGAACTTAAGGCCGGCCACTCCGCATGAAATGCCCATTCTGCAAATCCGATGAGACCCAGGTCATCGACTCGCGCGAGAGCGATGACGGCGACACCATCCGCCGCCGCCGCAAGTGCGTGTCGTGCAGCAAGCGCTTCACCACTTACGAAACAGTGGAGCTGCGCATGCCGCAGGTGGTCAAGCAGGACGGCAGCCGCGCCGAGTTCGACCTTGAAAAGCTGCGCACCAGCTTCATGCGCGCGCTGCACAAGCGGCCGGTGCCGACGCCGCTGGTCGACGAGGCGATCGGCACGCTGACCAACGAACTGCTGTCGCTGGGGGACCGCGAGGTACCGGCGCGCCGCGTCGGCGAGATGGTGATGCGCGAACTGAAGAAGCTCGACGAAGTGGCCTACATCCGCTTCGCCTCTGTCTATCGCAGCTTCCAGGGCGTCGAGGATTTCACCGACGCCATCAAGGAAGTGCGCCGGCCCACCCGCGGCAAGTAACGCGCAGGGCCGCGCCAGTCGCGGCCGCAACGGACACATGTTCACACCCGACGATCAACACCACATGGCCTACGCGCTGGAACTCGCGGCTCGCGGCCTTTACACGACCACGCCCAATCCGCGCGTCGGCTGCGTGATCGTGAAGGACGGCGCGGTGGTCGGTGAGGGTTGGCACGTGAAAGCCGGCGCGGCCCATGCCGAGACGATCGCGCTGGAGCACGCGCGGAAAAAGGCGGCGGGGGCGACGGTTTACGTGACGCTGGAGCCCTGCGCCCACCACGGCCGCACGCCGCCCTGCGTCGATGCGCTGCTCAAGGCGAAACCGGCGCGGGTGGTGGCGACGATGCAGGATCCGAACCCGCAGACCGCGGGCAGGGGCATCGAACAGCTGCGCGCCGCCGGCATCCGGGTCGATGTCGGCCTGATGGAAGCCGAAGCTCGCGAACTCAACATCGGATTCATCTCGCGCATGACCCGGGGCACGCCCTGGGTGCGGATGAAAGTGGCGGCCAGCCTCGACGGCCGCACCGCGCTCGCCGACGGACAGAGCCAGTGGATCACCGGCGCCGAGGCGCGCCGCGATGGCCATGCCTGGCGTGCCCGCGCCTGCGCGGTGCTGACGGGTGTGGGTACGGTGAAGGACGACGACCCGCAGCTCAATGTGCGCGAAGTGCAGACCACGCGCCAGCCGCTCAGGGTGGTGGTGGACAGCCGGCTGCAGACGCCGCTGACCGCGAAGGTGCTGGGTCCGGGGACGATCATCGCCGCAGCCGGCGTCGATGCGCCGCGCAGCGTCGCGTTGCGCGCACACGGCGCCGAGGTGGTGGTGCTGCCCAACCACGAAGGCAAGGTCGAACTGCCGGCGCTGCTGCAGGAACTGGCACGGCGCGGCTGCAACGAAGTGCATGTCGAAGCGGGGCACAAGCTGAACGGTTCGCTGCTGGCCGAAGGGCTGGTCGACGAACTGCTGATTTATCTTGCGCCGAACATCCTCGGCGACACCGCGCAGGGCATGTTTCACCTGCCGCCGCTGAAGAACCTGGACGAGCGGCGCAAGGTGAGCATCACCGAAGTTTCGCGCGTCGGCGAGGACATCAGGATACTGGCGAGGTTCGGATAGTGTTCACCGGTATCGTCGCGGCCGTCGGCCGTATTGAACAAATTACTCCTGCGCCGGGCGGCGTGCGCCTGCGCATCGTTGCCGCCGGGCTCGGCATGGACGACGTGGCGCTGGGCGACAGCATCGCGGTCAGCGGCGTATGCCTGACCGTGGTGGTTTTCGACAAAACGCATTTTGAGGCGGAGGTGTCGCAGGCAACGCTGGATACCATTGCCGGATTCGCGCAGGGCGCGGCGGTCAACCTCGAAAAGGCGCTGCGGCTGGCCGACCGGCTGGGCGGCCACCTGATGAGCGGGCATGTCGACGGCGCCGGCACGGTGGTTTTGTTCGAAGCTGCTGGCGACAACCGCCGCCTGCTCGTCGAGGCGCCGCACGCGATTGCACGCTACATCGCGCGCAAGGGCTCGATCGCGGTCGACGGCGTCAGCCTGACGGTGAACGCGGTCGACGGCGACGTCTTCGAAGTCAACCTGATCCCGCACACGCTGGCCTCGACCACGCTGCAGCACCTGAAACCGGGCGCGAAGGTGAATCTTGAGGTGGACCTCTTGGCGCGTTACATTGAGCGCCTGCAGCAGGCCGGATCCGCAGGGAAATAAAATCTTGAAATCGGGACAACAGGAAGTGGCCATCAGCCCCACCGCCGACATCATTGCCGACATGCGTGCCGGTCGCATGGTGATCCTTGTCGACGAGGAGGATCGCGAGAACGAGGGTGACCTGGTGCTGGCCGCGGAATTCGCCACGGCCGAGACCATCAACTTCATGGCGCGCTACGGGCGCGGGTTGATTTGTCTCACGCTGACCGAGGAGCGCTGCCGGCAACTGAGCCTGCCGCTGATGGTCAGCAACAACCGCTCGCCGATGGGCACCAATTTCACGCTGTCGATCGAGGCCGCTGAAGGCGTGACCACCGGCATTTCGGCGGCAGACCGCGCGAAGACGGTGCAGGCGGCGATCCGCGCCGACGCCAGTCCCGCCGACATCGTGCAGCCAGGCCACATTTTTCCGCTGATGGCGCAGAACGGCGGCACGCTGGTGCGCGCCGGGCATACCGAGGCGGGCTGCGACCTGGCGCGGCTGGCGGGACTGATGCCGGCAGCGGTGATCTGCGAAATCCTCAAGGACAACGGCGAGATGGCGCGGCTGCCCGACCTGGTTGAATTCGCAGCGCAGCACAGGCTGAAGATCGGCACCATCACCGACCTGATCCAGTACCGCAGCAGCAACGAATCGCTGGTGCGACGCGCGGCGGAGCGCGACATCGAGACCGCGCACGGCGCATTCAGGCTGGTGGCTTATACCGAGACTGCCGGGCGGCAGACCCACCTCGCGCTGGTGCGCGGCAAAATCGCGGCGCGCGACGAAGTGCTGGTGCGGGTGCATGAGCCGGTGTCGCTGATCGACGTGCTCGATACCAGTGCGACCAGCCATTCGTGGAACCTGCATGATGCGATGGCGGAAATCGCGCGCGCGGATCGCGGCGTGATCATCCTGCTGCACCGGCAGGAAACCGCGGAGGAACTGCTGGAGCGGGCGCGGCCGCAGCACGAACGCGGCGGCCCGGCGAAAATCGTGCTGCGCAACTACGGCATCGGCGCGCAGATCCTGCGCGACCTCGGCGTCAGGAAAATGAAGGTCATGGCGCAGCCGCTGAAGATGCCGAGCATGGCGGGCTTCGACCTCGAGGTGACGGGTTACCTGCAGCCGCCGGGAAAAGCGTGAAGAACTGAGGACGGGAAACATGGCGCGATACGACGACATCGAAGAGTTGGAACCGGAACACAAGGGCGCGGGCCTGCGCATCGGCATCGTGATGGCGCGCTTCAACATCGACGTCGGCGACGGCCTGCTGTCGGCGTGCACTGCGGCGCTGGTGAAACACGGCGTGTCGAAAAAGGACATGCGCATCGTCACCGTGCCCGGTGCGCTGGAAATCCCGCTGGCGCTGAAGGCGATGGCGATCAGCGGCAAGTATGACGCGCTGATCGCGCTCGGCGCAGTGATCCGTGGCGAGACTTATCACTTCGAGATCGTGTCCAATGAATCGGCGCGCGGCATCACCGAGGTGCAGCTGGAAACCGGCATGCCTGTGGCCAACGGCATACTCACCACCGAGGACGACGACCAGGCCGAGGCACGCATGGC
>JBFWOE010000135.1:0-8852 GCA_050250695.1 Burkholderiales bacterium | reverse complement strand
TAAATCAGAAATACGGGCTGGCCAATCGGATTTGGAGCTGAAATTTTGATGCCAAAAGGACTGCATCAGGAATTGGCGATTGCAGGATGGAAAACGTAGCAACAGGTCGTGACGGCACCATTGATCACTCCGCCTTTCAATCGCCCGAATACCCGGGCGCAATGTTAAGGACAAAAAAGGGGCCTCGCGGCCCCTTTTCCTTTGCTGCAGTTTCCTGATTACTAAGCCGCCTGCTGCCCCTTCAACAGAAGATCCACCACCTGCGGCGCAATCTCCGCCGCGCGCTGGTCCATCTGCTCCGGCGTCAGGTTGGCGATCGGATGCGGCATCACCAGGAATTTCAGGTCCGGCACGCCCCAGGTGCGCGCCATTGCCTTGCCGGTCACCGTGAACACATGCGTCACGATCGACGCCGACGGAATCCCCTGCTGCTCAAATACTATGCTGTCGAGCACACTGCCCGAGCTGCATGACCCTCAGTCGCCGACGCCTGCGACGATGATGTCGCAGTTCTGCTTGTACTCGGCGATCATTTCCGGGCTGGGTGCGGAACCGGCGCTTTTCTTTTTGCGGATCACGTGTGCTTTCGCGCCGTGTTCCTTTTCGAGGATGCCGGCGATGCGCAGCAGCAGCTGGTCGGAGTTGTGCTTGGTGTTGTCAACGAGGCCGATGCGCAGGCCTTTGAGCGACTTCGGCCGCGGCACGAAATTGATCGTGCGCGACTTCACTTCCGTGGTGGGATCGTAAATCTGCAGTGACATGGCATTCTCCTTTGCTCGTGGATCACAATTACATAAGTATTTGTTTTTATTGATATTTCAAGAAATCCGGATTTCCCGCGTGACGCTCTGCGAACCGTTCTTGCCGCCCCATCCGGGAATGTAGCAGGACTGTACCCCGGCCTTGCCGCCGGCGGCAATCACCAGCAGGTCCTGCGGCGTGTGCACCAGCGTTTGCATGGTCGCTTCGGTTTCGGCGGTGACCGGGCCGGGGCGGATGTTGGCGCGCTGCATTTCGGCATGGGACATTTTGGTGTGCTCGAACACGTAGTTCTGCACGTCCTCGCGCGACCAGCCCGCCTTTTGCATGATCAGCTGATGTTCGCCGGCGAATACCATCGCGTATTGCGGCTGGCGGTTGGTGCCTGCCGAGAAACGCATCTGCGCGCAGGCCGTGGTCAGCACACCTTCAGGCGTTGCCGCCAGTCCGTTGGAGTACTGGTGCGGCGCGAACGCGGCGAATATCGTCACCGCGTTCTGTCCGGGTTTGAAACCGCGCGTGGTGTGGAAGGCCGGCCACGGGCTGTCTTCCTCGTTCTCGGCGATGCAGTAGGTGTATTTGCCGGGATGGCCAAGGCTCGAGCGGTCGAGTATGCCGGGCGTGGTGCCGATCACGTTCTGCATCATCAGCCGGATGGCGCGGCCGATGGTGGCGTTGGCGCGCCAGCCCTGGCCGAGTACGTTGTCGCCGCTGTTCATGCCGAGCTTTTTCGCGATCGGACCGTTGACCAGCATGAACACCGCGGCACCGCCGGTGCTGGTGGCCGGGCCGTGATAACCATAGAGCGGATCGGCGAGCGCCTCGACCGTGGCTACGATCACCGGCATGTATTCCGGCTTGCAGCCGGCCATCACCGCGTTGATCGCGACCTTCTCCGCGGTCACCGAGACCTGGCGGTTTTCAATGAACGACAGTTGCTGTTCGGGTTTGAGGTTCGCCGCGGCGAGCATCGCTTCGATGCGCTCGGCGGTCGGCGGAATCACCGGCAGGCCGTCGGTCCAGCCATTGGCGTAACACAGCTCGATGGCGCTGCCGAGGTCGTCGACGGTGTGCGTGCGCGATTTCAGTGTGGTCATGCTTCCTCCGGAGAACCCCGATCTTGTCCCCCAAGGGGACTTCCTTCGGGGCGTGCCGGGGATATTGCCGGGCAGTCTAACCCAATCCCCAAATCCCGCCGCGGCTCGTTCCAGATGGTGATGTACGTGTAACGCCAACTCTGCTAACGTGGCGCCTCGCCATGTTTCCGCTGACCGAAATCCTGCTGCTCGCCTTCTTCGCCGCGCTCGCCTGGCTGTGGTGGGACAGCATGCGGGCGCGCGAAGCCGCGGTGGCCGCGGCGCGCGCCGCCTGCGTTGCCGAGGGACTGCAGTTCCTCGATGACACCGTCGGCATTGCCCACATCAAGCCGGCGCGCAATGCCGCAGGCCGCCTGCAGCTGCAGCGCGCCTACGAGTTCGAGTTCAGCGACACCGGCGACAACCGCGTCAAGGGCAGCATCGTCATGCTCGGGCGCCGGGTCATGCTGCTCAACCTGCCTCCGGGCGCTGCGCCTATCGTCCCCATGCAGCACTAGGGCCGGTTTCCCGGGCCTTCTTTGATGCAAATCAACGCGCTTCCCCGGCGGATGGCCCATGGTAGCGTCCGGCGCGATGATGTCCGCCGGCGGCATCGGAACATGACCGCTGGAGGCGGTTCCAGGCGCCTCCGTCCCAGGGAAACCCGTAATGCCGAGAAACACCCCCATCGAACTGGTCTGTCCCGCCGGCAGCCTGACGGCGCTGAAAGTCGCCGTCGACAACGGCGCGGATTGCGTCTACATCGGTCTGCGTGACAACACCAACGCACGCAACTTTGCCGGGCTCAATTTCGACCGCGCGACCGCGATACTGGGCGTGAACTACGCCCATGCGCGAGGCGCCAGGGTCCTGCTGGCGATCAACACTTATCCGCAATCCGACGGCTGGGAACACTGGACCCGCGCGGTGGATACCGCCGCCGAGGTCGGCATCGACGCGGTGATCGTCGCCGACCCCGGGCTGATGCAGTACGCGGCGCGCACCCATCCCGGCCTGCGCCTGCACCTGTCGGTACAGGGCTCGGCCACCAATCATGAAGCGATCAATTTCCATCACCGCCATTTCAACGTGCAGCGCGCGGTGCTGCCGCGCGTGCTGTCGCTGGCGCAGGTCAAGGCCCTCGCCGCCGGCACGACGGTCGAAATCGAGGTGTTCGGCTTCGGCAGCCTGTGCGTGATGGTCGAAGGGCGCTGCGCGCTGTCGTCCTATGTCACCGGCGACTCGCCCAACACCACCGGCGTGTGCTCGCCGGCGAAGGCGGTGCGCTGGCAGGATACGGCGCAGGGCCTCGAATCGCGGCTGAACGGCGTGCTGATCGACCGTTATGCAGCAGGTGAGAATGCCGCCTACCCGACGCTGTGCAAGGGCCGTTTTGCCGTCGGCGGCGACACCTATTATGCGATCGAGGAACCGGCCAGCCTCAACACGCTGGAACTGCTGCCGCAGCTCATCGCCATCGGCGTCGCCGCGATCAAGATCGAGGGCCGCCAGCGCAGCCCGGCCTACGTCGCCCAGGTCACCCGGATCTGGCGGCAGGCGATTGACCACTGCGTCAAAGAGCGGGAGCGCTATGCCGTGCGCCCGGAATGGGACCTGGCGCTGCGCCGCGTGTCCGAAGGCCAGAGCCAGACGCTCGGCGCCTATCACCGTCCGTGGAAATGAAGGACTCCTCCGCCATGAAACTCGCACTGGGACCACTGTTCTACTACTGGCCGCGGGCGCAAACGCTCGAATTCTACGCCGCCGTCGCGACAGCACCGGTGGATATCGTCTATCTCGGCGAGGTGGTGTGCTCGCGGCGCCATGAACTGCGACTGCCCGACTGGCTCGACATCGCCGAACGGCTCGCCGCGGCCGGCAAGGAAGTCGTGCTGTCCACGCAGGTGCTGATCGAATCCGAATCCGACCTGAAAACGCTGCGTCGCATCGCCGCCAACGGCCGCTTCCTGGTCGAGGCCAACGACATGGGCGCCGTTTCGCTGATGGCAGGCGCCCCGTTCGTCGCGGGTCCGCATCTGAACGTATTCAATCCGCGCACCCTGGCCTTCCTCGGCTCGCTGGGGGCGACGCGCTGGGTCGCGCCACTGGAAATGTCGGGCACGGCGCTCGCCGACATGCAGGTGCAGCGGCCCGCCCGCATGACGACCGAAGTCTTTGGCTACGGACGGCTGCCGCTCGCGTACTCCGCGCGCTGCTTTACCGCGCGTCACCACAACCTGCAGAAGGACAGTTGCGAATTCCGCTGCATCGATTACCCCGACGGGCTGGCTCTCGACAGCCGGGAAGGCCGGCCCTTCCTCGCCATCAACGGCATCCAGACGCAATCCGCGCAGATCCAGAACCTGGTGCGGGAACACGACGCTCTCGCGCATGCCGGCATCGACGTGCTGCGCATCAGTCCGCAGTCGGCGCACACCCTGGAGATCGCCGCACTGTTCCGGCAATGCCTGGAGCAGTCGGGCAACGCAGACCAGGCCGCCAGGCAGATCGAAAGCCTGATGCCGGGCGACGCCTGCAACGGCTACTGGCATGGCCGGCCGGGGCTCGAACAGGTTGCGGCAGCGGACCGGACCTGAGCAATCGCCATGTATTACGGTGAACGGCTCAACGGCGGTACCCACCTGCTGGGGGCGGTGCTGGCGGCAGCGGGCGCCGCGGTGCTGATCGTGCTCGCCGCGCGCCAGGGCGATCCGTGGAAAATCACCAGTTTCAGCATCTATGGCGCCATGCTGCTGGCGCTCTACACCCTGTCCACGCTGTATCACAGCACCCGCGGCAGAGTAAAAGATGTCTTCCGCAAGCTGGATCACTGTTCGATCTACCTGCTGATTGCCGGCACCTACACCCCGTTTACGCTGGTCACCCTGCGCGGCGCCTGGGGCTGGTCGCTGTTCGGTGTGATCTGGGGACTGGCCGCCGTCGGCATCACGCAGGAAGCCTGGCTCGCCAAAGGCGCCAGGATCGTTTCGCTGATCACTTACGTGCTGATGGGCTGGCTCGCCGTGATCGCGGTATCACCGCTGATCGACGCACTGACACCGGCGGGATTCGCCTGGCTTGCGACCGGAGGGATGTTCTATACCGCGGGCATCGTGTTCTACGCATTCGACGAAACACTGCGGCACGGCCACGGCATCTGGCACTTGTTCGTGCTGGCGGGCAGCGTCAGCCACTATTTCGCGATACTGCTGCATGTGGCATAGGCAGGCTGCAGCGTGAGTCCGCGGCGCATCCCCGTCGATGTCGTCGATACCGGCCTTGCCGGCGGCATCCATAACGCCGCCATCGACCGCTGCGGCCTGAAACTGCGGGCACAGGGGCAGGGCCGCGACGTGCTGCGGTTTCATCGCAGCCATCCGGCGGCCAGCATCGGCAGGGACCAGGCGCTCGACCACGAACTGCGCCAGGATTACTGCCGCCGGCATGACATCGCAATCGTGCGCCGCCCGACGAGCGGCGGGGCGCTGTACATCGACCCCGGCCAGCTCGGTTTCAGCCTGATCATCCTGCAACCCGCTGCATGGCAAGGGCTGGCACTGCCACGGCTGCTCGAACGCTCCGGCACCGCGGTCGCGGCGGGACTCCGGCAACTCGGCATTGCTGCCGCTTTCAAGACGCCCAACGATGTCGAGGCCGGCGGCCGGAAAATCGCATCGGTATTCGCGACGCGTCGCAGTGACGCATGGCTGCTGCAGGGCAGCGTACTGCTGGATGCCGACATCGCGACCATGCTCAAGGTGCTGCGGGTGCCGACCGAAAAGCTCTCGCCCGACGGCCTGGCCGCGGCGCGCGAGCGACTGATTACCGTGCATGCCTTGTGTACTGAGCAGCCGTCTCACGCAGACATCCGGTCCGCGCTGTGGAACGGCTTCGCCGCGGAATTCGGCCTGGAACCGTGCAGCGGAGGCGACACGGCGTTTCCCGTGATGCCCGCAGCGTCCCAACTCGCCGCGGAACGCCTGCTGGCGCAGGCCATCGCCTGGGACAACCGCGATGACCACAGGATCGAAACGCTGATCCGGACCGCCGGCGTGACGCTGCGTGTGCGCGCCGGTTTCACTGCGCCCGGCACCCATCTGCACCATGTCGAGTTCGCCGCCGATGCCCAGGTGGAGCCCGCGGACTTCTTCAGCGGGCTGCAACACGCGCTCGAGGGATCGCCGGTGGCGCAATCCGGCAAACGTGTCACCCGTTTCATGCGGCGCCATCCGCCCGATGTCATCGGCTTCAGCGCAGCGGACATCGGGCAACTGCTGCTGCAACTCGCTGACAAGTGCCGGTTCGCGCGGCACAGCGGCCTGGGGCCTGCGGAGATCAATGCGTTGATGCCGTATTCACCCGCAGCGAAGCCCGATTCCGCCGCGCTGCTGGCGCAGGCCAGCGTGATGCTGGTGCCGTACTGCGCCAAGCCCGCCTGGTGCACCTGGCGTCACCGCGACGGCTGCACGGAATGCGGCCTGTGCGAAGTCGGCACCGCTTACGCTCTCGCACGGGACCGCAACATGCAGGTCACCACCATCACCAACTATGAACACCTGGTCGCGACCCTTGCCGGGTTGAAAGCACGCCGGGTGCAAGCTTATGTCGGCATGTGCTGCAGCAACTTTTTCATCAAGCGCTACCGTGCTTTTGCCGAAGCCGGCATACCGGCGCTGCTGATGGACATCAGCGGCGCGAACTGCTACGAACTGCAGCAGGAAGAACAGGCCTATTCCGGCACCTTCGCGGCCGAGGCGAAGCTCGACGTGAAACTGCTGACACGGGTCATGCAATTCGTGCCGCGCCGGCCGTCATTACCCGATGAAAAGAGCAACCATGAACCCGTACGCATTCCCTGAACCCCTGCGCGTGCTGCTCACCCGCCTGCCGCATTACCCCGCATCCGCGGCGTTCGCCGCGCTGCTCACGCTGTGGCTGGGCGAACAATTCGGCACCACGGCGCTGCCCGAACTCTCCGGCCGCAGAATCCGGCTGCGTATCAGCGACATGGGCATCACGCTGATATTCCGCGCAGCGCCCGGGGGATTCGTTCCTTGCCGCGGCGATGCGGCCGACCTGACGCTGGCAGCCAGGGCGGAGGATTTCCTGTCGCTCGCACTGCGCCGCGAGGATCCCGACACGCTGTTCTTCAGCCGGCGACTGGTCATGGAAGGTGACACCGAACTGGGCCTGCTGGTCAAAAACACGCTCGATGCACTGGACCCGGCGCAACTGCGGATCAGGCCGCCGGCGCCGGCCACGGCGCTCAGGCTGCTGGGACTCACGCTGCGCGAGCAGTGGCACGACACGACCGGACGGCCACCGACCACGTAAAATTGCCACCGAACATCTCCGCCTTTGGCACGGAGCAGGCAAAACGCAGGAATTTCCGCGCCCCGCAAATGCCCGTTCGCAGTGTGTCCGCACCATTGTCGTGCGCGGCCAGCCACTGGAACAACTTATGCTTGATTGACAGGGTCACCCGACCAGGAGCCCTGCCATGCTCGACCGAACCGTCACCCGTTTTTCCCACGTCAAACCCGGCGACACCGAATTCAAGAGCGACGGGCTGCGCGATTTCTTCATTTATCGCGACCTCGGCATTGCCGATGCCACCGCCGGCAAGGTGCTGGCGCAGCTGGTGCGCGCCAACAACGCCCCCGAAAAGGGCACCGGCTGGCACCGCCATGAGGCGGAATTCCATATCGTCATCATGCTCAAGGGTTGGGCGAAGTTCATGTACGAGGACAAGGAAACCCTGGTGGCCGCCGGTGATTGCGTGCACCAGCGCCCGGGCATCGTGCATTACCTGTTCGACTATTCGCCGGACATGGAGTACCTGGAAATCGTCGGCCCGGCGGACTTCAAGACCATCGACATGCCCGCACCCGCCGAGGTCCCTGCCCCCGCACCCTGGAAATAGCGCAGGACGAAGAGCGCCGCTCAGAACTCCATGTCGAGTTCTTCGATGTCGTCGTGCTCGAGTTTCGCCGCAGCAATCCACTGCGCCATTTCCGGCAGCGCCAGGATGGTGCCGCAATACGCCGCGCAGTGCGCATCGACCGCCACGTGGTAGGTGCGGAAACGCGTCACCACCGGCGCATACATCGCGTCGGCGAGGCAGCGCTTTTTGCCGAACAGGAAGGGCCCGCCGTACTGATCCAGGCACTCGCGCCAGATTGCGGTGATGCGCTCGATGTCGTCGCGCGCCTTGGACCAGATCTTGTAGCCGGGAAAATCGCCCTTCAGGTTCATCGGCAGCGCCGAGCGCAGGCTGCTGAATCCGGAATGCATTTCTCCGGACACCGCGCGGCAATGCGCGCGCGCCGCGCGGGTCGCCGGCAGCAGCCCGCTCTTCGGTTTGATTTCATTGAGGTATTCGGCAATCGCCAGGGTATCCCAGACCTTGATGCCGGCATGCGTCAGGCACGGCACCAGGATCGACGGCGAGATCAGCAGCAGTTCGCGCCGCGCATCAGCATCGTCCGGAGAGACCATGATCTCCTTGAACCCGATTCCGGCGAACCGCGCCAGCAGCCAGCCGCGCAGGGACCACGACGAGTAGTTTTTGCTGCTGATGCTCAAGGTGGCCTGCGCCATGATGCCCTGCCTCCATGCAAGAAAACGCGCGGACGCACCCCGATGGTGCCGTCCGGCGCCCCGGGGAATAGCGTTAGCATGAGTCATGCCACGCGAAGTCCGCCGCTGGCGCGCTTATTGCGTCAGCTACCGTCAAGCCAGGCAGGCCGCCGGCATCGAGGATGGGACGACCATGATCTACAGCGCCTACCAGACCCAGGAACTCGTGTTGAATCCGCTGCGGCAGGCCGCCCTGCTCGCCGCACCGAGATTCCATACCCTCGGTGCCTGGGGACTGCAGCCGTTGCGCCGCTTCGCCGCCGCCTGCGAGGTGTTCTCGCTGGCGCGGATGACGCACCGGCGTCCCGAGTTCGGCATCGAGTCGGTCATCAGCGGCAAACGCGAACTGGGGGTGAGCGAGGAAGTCGTGCACACCAC
>JBFWOE010000134.1:0-8867 GCA_050250695.1 Burkholderiales bacterium | reverse complement strand
GATGCCGGTAAACTGCGCCCCGATTTGATTTTCAAAATGCGTGACAAACCGATGACTTGGGTTGCGGCAGATGCCGGTAACCCCTAGAATTGGGCAGTTTTTTTGAGTAGCCTACAACCGATAGTGGTTGCCGGCTGAGTGTAGTCCCAAGGAGACACTGTTACCGTAGCGAGGTAACCCGGTTGCGGGCTTCAAGCCCCTGGCGGCTGAAGTCCACCCCAAAGGAGGTTTTGCATGTTTGCAAAATCGATTTCCGAACATCCCCCCGCGGACCAGGCGGCAGTTCAACTCTGGCCGCGCAAGCTTCTGACCCTGATCGCGTTTTTTGCCAGCGTTTCCGCGCTGGGCCTGCTGTTGCATGAGCGTTACGGCGTGCGCTGGCTGCAGACCGCCTTCGCCGCGGTACAGAGCGAGGCCAACGCGGTCACCCAGCTGGTGCTGCCGCCGCCCGCCCCGCCCGCGGTTGTCGCCCATCCCGATGCGCCGCGCCATGCCGCGCTGGCGGAGTTCCTGGCCAAGCGCTACAAGGTATCCCAGGACGTTACGCTGAAATTCGTGCAAATCGCCCACGCCGAAGCCAAGCGGGTCAATCTGGATCCGTTGCTGATCATGGCGGTGATCGCGGTCGAGTCCCGTTACAACCCGATCGCGGAAAGCGAAGTCGGCGCCAAGGGCCTGATGCAGATCATGCCCAAATACCATGCCGAGAAGCTGGCCGAATTCGGCGGCGAAAAAGCGGTTTTCGACCCCGAATCCAATATCCGGGTCGGCACCCGCATCCTGCGCGAATACCTCAACTGGACCGGCAACCTCGGCATCGCGCTGCAGATGTACGCCGGCGCACTGGCCGACGAGAATGACATCTATACCAAGCGGGTCATGAACGAGAAGCAGCGCCTGCAGCGCGTTGTTGCCGCGCAGGCCGGCCCGGCCGAGACCCCCATGCGCGTCGCCCAGCTCCCGGCGCGGCGCGCCGCTTCGCCTCTCGGCGAATAAGTCCTCCGGAACGCAGTGCCGTGGCGGCCATCCGTATAGCCTGGCCGCAGGGATCGGTGACCGCCGACCTGCAGCCGGGCCCGACGACGGATCTGCTGCTGGCGGCGCTGCCCTGCAAATCCACGGTCAATACCTGGGGCGAGGAAGTCTATTTTTCGCTGCCGGTGGCTGCAAAACCCGAACCCGGCGCGCAGCAGGTGGTGGATCCCGGCACGGTCTGTTTCTGGGTCGAAGGCAGCGCGCTCGCGTTGCCCTGGGGGCGCACCCCCGTGTCGAAGGGTGATGAATGCCGCCTGGTCAGTCCGTGCAACGTGCTGGGCAAAATCCGCGGTGATGCCTCGGTACTGCGCAGCGCCCGCGACGGCGATACGATCCGCGTCGAAGCCGCCTGAGCGGTCCTATAATGGGGGCGACCCCAACCGGGAGCGCGCCATGGCCGAGCAGGAAACGCCCAAAGACTTTTTCGAGTTCATGCAGAAAATGTGGAATCCCATGGGATTCCCGATTCCCGGCATGATCGCGCCGACGATGAACGTCGAGGATCTCGACAAGAAAATCGCCGAACTCAAGGCTGTCGAAACCTGGCTGACCATGAACACCGGTTTCGTGCAGATGACCATCAAGACGCTGGAGATGCAGCGCGCCGGCATCGAAAGCCTGCAGGCGGCGGGCAAGGCGGCAGCCGATTCCGCAAAAAAAACGCCGGGTTAACCGGCGTTTTTTACAGGGCGCGTGAATCTACGCGCGCGCATCCAGCGTCTTCGGATCAAAGAACGGCTTGCCGCCCTTGATCTGCGTCCGATGCATCAACCGCCGCTGCGCGTCGCCTGCTGCATCTGAGGGGTTGTGACTGCGGCTGCTCCTCACTGCGTTCGGATCAGCCTTCGTCGCAACCCTCAGGCACGAGCGTCCAACGTTTTGGGATCGAAGAAGGGCTTGCCGCCCTTGATCTGCGTCCGATGCATCAACCGCCTCGACTCGGGGTCGAAGGCATCGCGGCGGTGCATCGCGCAGCGGTTGTCCCACATCACCAGGTCGCCGACTTTCCATACCTGGTACCACGCGAATTTTTCCTGCGAAGCATGTGCCCACAGCTGGTTCAGCAGGTCTTCGCTTTCATCAAGCGGCAGGCCGATCACGTAGGCATTGTGACGGCGGCCGAGGAACAGGCAGTTGCGGTGGGTTTTTTCATGCGTGCGCACCAGCGGATGGATCGCGCCCGGCGCGTCACGCGGATCGGCGACTTCGCTGAATCCCTTGCGCAGTTCACCGGCGCTGTTGCGGCTGGAGTCGTGGCGGCAGAAACGGCCCAGAGTTTCCTTTTTCAGCGCCGCGGGCAGGGTGTCCCAGGCCGCGTACATGTTGGAGAAACCGGTGTTGCCGCCGACGGGCGGCACTTCCAGTGAATAAAGCAGGCTGCCGATCGGCGCGAGATCGTTGTACGACATGTCGGTGTGCCACACCGCTTCGTAGTGTCCGAGGTTGCCTATGGCCTTGCCGTCGACCTTGATGTTCGACATCACGGTGATCTGCGGGAAGGGATTCACCACGTCCTTGCCGGCGTGGATCGGCGCCGCATCCAGTTCACCAAAGCGCTGGCCGAAGGCGAGCAGCGCAGGATCATCCAGCTGCTGGCCGCGGAAGCGCAGCACCAGGTGCGTGTGCCAGGCATCTTCGATCTGTTTGAAGGTTTTGTCAGACATCGGCTTCGACAGGTCGACGCCGACAACATCGGCGCCGAGCGCCGCGCCGGTGGGCATGACGGTGATATTTCCTGTCTGCGGGGTATCCATATGATTGATTCTCCTGATTTCAGGCAGCCATGCTACTGCCGGCAGACCCTGCACTCAAGGCGCCGGCCATATTGCGGAAACCTGCGGCAGTCACCGCTCATTTGGCGGCGATGACGTTGCGCAGCAGCCCCAGCCCCTCGACCTCGGTTTCCAGCACGTCGCCGGTCTGCATGAATTCCGGCGGAGTGCGTGCGTGGCCGACGCCGGCCGGGGTTCCGGAAAGGAACAGGTCGCCCGGCTCCAGCGTCAGGCCGGCCGAGAGTTCGGCGATCAGCCGCGGGATCTTGAAATACATGTAACTGGTGTTCGAATCCTGCTTGGTGACGCCGTTCAGGCGGCAGGTGATGCGCAGCTTCTGCGGGTCCTTGACCTCGTCGGCGGTGGTCAGCCAGGGTCCCATCGGGCAGTGGCCGTCGAGGCTCTTGCCCTTGAACCACTGCTGGCCGTGCTGGCGCTGCACTTCGCGCGCCGAGACGTCGTTGGCGATCATGTAGCCGTAGATGTGTTTCATCGCGTCGGCTTCGCTGATGTTGTGGCCGCCCTTGCCGATGACCAGCGCCAGTTCGACTTCCCAGTCCAGTTTTTCGGTGACGCCGGCATGCCGCGGTATCTCCGAGTACGGGCCGTTGACGCACAGCGGCTGCTTGGAAAAAAACGCCGGATGTTTGGGCAGTTCCGCAACATGCGGGCGCGCCTTGGCGCCTTCCTCGAAGTGTTCGACGTAGTTCCAGCCGACGCAGAACACGTTCTTTCGCGGGCGCGGGATCGGTGCGTGCAGCGTGACCTTGTTCATTTTGTGATGCCCGGTCTTCAGCCTGGCCACCGCTTTTTTCACCAGTGCAAGTCCGGATTTGCCGGCAGCGACCAGCGCCACCATGTCGTTCGCGGCGAACGGCAGCTTGACGCGCGCCTTTTTCGCGGCGGTTTCGAGGTCGATGATGCTGCCGTCGGCGGCAATAACGCCGATTTTCGCGGGCCCGCGTTTTGTTGCAGAGTAAGTCACGAGTTTCACTTCCATTCCCCCTTGGTGATGTTCCTGAATTTTTCGGCGGCCCTGACCAGTTCGGCGCAGATGCCGGGTTCCCACGCCGAATGCCCGGCGTCGGGTACTACGATGTACTCGGCTTCCGGCCACGCGCGGTGCAGGTCGTCAGCCGAGACGATCGGGCACACCGCGTCGTAGCGGCCCTGGACGATGATGCCGGGTATCCCGCGGATGCGGCCGGCATTGTCGAGCAGCGAATTGTCGGGCAGGAAGATGTTGTTGCGGAAATAGTGGGCTTCGATGCGGGCGAGCCCCAGCGCGACCACGTCGCCGGCGAAATACGCAACGGTCTCCGGGCTCGGCAGCAGCGTCGAGCACGAACCTTCGTAAGTGCTCCAGGCGCGCGCAGCAGGCATGTGCACCTCAGGATCGGGATCGGTCAGCCGGCGGTGGTAGGCGGTGAGCAGGTCGCCGCGTTCCGCCTCCGGGATCGGATCGGTGAAGGCGCGCCAGGCCTCCGGAAACAGGTTGCGCAGGCCGTAGAGGAACCAGTCGATTTCGCTGTTGCGGCAGAGGAAAATGCCGCGCAGGATCAGCCCGGTGCAGCGCTGCGGATGCGCTTCGGCATAGGCCAGCGCCAGCGTGCTGCCCCAGGATCCGCCGAACACCAGCCAGCGCGATATACCGAGATGAGTCCGCAGCTTCTCGATGTCCGCGACCAGCAGCGGCGTCGTGTTGTCGGTGATTTCTCCCAGCGGCAGCGAACGGCCGGCGCCGCGCTGGTCGAAAATGATGATGCGGTAATGGGCGGGATTGAAAAACCGCCGGTGAGCCGGCGCAGCCCCGGCGCCGGGGCCGCCGTGCAGGAACACCACCGGCGCGCCGCGCGGATTGCCGGACTCCTCGAAATACATGCGGTGCCGGCCGTCGAGCGCCAGCATGCCGGCGTTGTACGGCTCGATCTCGGGATAGAGTTCGGTGCGGAATCCGGGGTTTACATCGGGCATGGCGGTGCGCGCTGCGGGGGGTGCGTCGAGGGTGCGTAAAAGAGGCAGCGCAACGGTAGCACAAAGGCCGCGCAGCGTGTGGCGCGCGGCCGTACCGCGGAATTACATCATGCTTACGTGCGCGGCCACCACCCGCCAGCCTTCCGGCATGCGCGCCCAGGTCTGCATCTGGCGGCCGATGCGGCCGCCGCGCTCGAAATGGATGCTGGCAGTGGCAAAGTCGCGGCCGAAGGTCGTGATCACCGTGCGCTGCACCGTGCGCGCCAGTCCGGCGGGCGACCTGGCGGCGCGGAATTTCGCGATCTCATCGTAGCCGTAGAGCAACTCGGTTGCGCCGTAGCGTATGGTGTGCGGGCTGCGCCAGAACAGTTCATCGAGCACCGCCACGTCATTTCCGACCACGGCCTGTTCGTAACGCGCAAAGACGGCGGTGACTTCCGCGACCACTTCGGGAATGTTGATGTCCAATCAGCAGCCTCCGGTGAATGTTTGCTCGTCCGCGCCAGCCGGATTTTCCGGTCATGCGCAACGATTTTGCGGCGCCTTGCATGACCAGCGCCGTGATTTGCACGATATGAACACAAATCATTCCGCTTCGGCAATCGGGGAGGCGTGCGGACCGGACGGCAATTTCTCCGCCACTGCGCAGGACGGAACCGCGCAGGGCGCTACGGTATAATTCTGCTCCCGCAATACATGCTGCAGCCCCATCGTGGAATTCCCCGAAAGGCGGTTTTTTTAGATGCCCCAAGACCAACTGCGCAAGGCAGCGCTGGAGTATCACCGGCTGCCTGTTCCCGGAAAAATCGCCGTCACGCCGACCAAGGGCCTGGTCAACCAGCGCGACCTCGCGCTGGCCTACACGCCGGGTGTCGCCAAGGTCTGCGAGGAAATCGCCGCCAAACCGGCTGACGCCAGCCTCTACACCGCGCGCGGCAACCTGGTCGCGGTGATCACCAACGGCACCGCGGTGCTGGGGCTGGGCAACATCGGGCCGCTGGCGGCCAAGCCGGTGATGGAAGGCAAGGCGGTGCTGTTCAAGAAATTCGCCGGCATCGACGTCTTCGACATCGAAATCAACGAACTCGACCCGCACAGGCTGATCGACATCATCGCCGCGCTGGAACCGACCTTCGGCGGCATCAACCTCGAGGACATCAAGGCGCCGGAGTGTTTCATCGTTGAGCGCGAACTGCGCAAGCGCTGCAAAATCCCGGTGTTCCACGACGACCAGCACGGCACCGCGATCATCGTCAGCGCGGCCTTCACCAACGGCCTCAAGGTCGTCGGCAAGGACATATCGAAAATCAAGCTCGTCGTTTCCGGCGCGGGCGCCGCGGCGCTGGCCTGCCTGGATTTGCTGGTTTCGCTCGGTCTTAAAAAGGAAAACATCACCGTCACCGACATCGTCGGTGTGGTCTACAAGGGCCGCACTGAACTGATGGACGACGAAAAGGCGCGTTACGCCATCGACACGAAAGCGCGCAAACTCGCCGACGTGATGGCCGGCGCCGACGCCTTCCTCGGGCTCTCCGCGGGCAAGGTGCTCAAACCGGAGATGGTCAAGCTGATGGCGGAGCGCCCGCTGATCCTGGCGCTCGCCAATCCCGAGCCGGAAATCCTGCCGGAACTGGTGAAGGCCGTGCGCTCCGACGCGGTGATGGCCACCGGCCGTTCGGACTACCCGAACCAGGTCAACAACGTGCTGTGTTTCCCGTTCATCTTCCGCGGCGCGCTCGATGTCGGCGCAACCACCATCAACCGCGACATGGAAATCGCCGCGGTCAACGCCATCGCGGCGCTGGCGCAGGCCGAGCAGTCCGACATCGTCGCCGCCGCCTACGGCGAGCAGGATCTGAAATTCGGCGCCGATTACCTGATTCCGCGGCCCTTCGATCCGCGGCTGATCAGCAAGGTGGCGCCGGCAGTGGCGAAGGCCGCGATGGACAGCGGGGTGGCCACGCGCCCGATCACCGATTTCGACGCCTACGTCCAGCGCCTCAACCAGTTCGTGTTCCAGTCCGGCCAGATCATGGGCCCGGTGCTTGCCGCGGCGAAGAAGTCACCGAAACGCGTGGTTTATGCCGAAGGCGAGCAGGAACGCGTGCTGCGCGCGGCGCAGCAGGTGGTCGACGAAGGCATCGCGCGGCCGGTGCTGATCGGCCGGCCCGACGTGATCAGCACCCGCATCGAGCGCCTGGGCCTCAGGCTGCAGCGCGACCGCGACTACGAACTGGTCAACCCCAACGACGATCCTCGCTACCGCGAATACTGGAGCGAATACTACCGGCTGACCCAGCGCAAGGGTGTGTCGCCCGAACTCGCCAAGCTCGACATGCGGCGGCTGCCGACGCTGATCGGCGCGATGCTGGTGCACATGGGCGCGGCCGACGCCATGCTCTGCGGCATTCTCGGCCAGTACGGCAGGCACCTGCGCTACATCGACCGCGTCATCGGCAAGCGCCCCGGGGTGAACCACTATTCGGCGATGAACGCGCTGCTGCTGTCCAAGGGCACGGTGTTCATCTGCGATACCTACGTCACCTTCGATCCCACCGCGGAGCAGGTCGCCGAATCGACGCTGCTGGCCGCCGAGGAAATCCGCCGCTTCGGCCTGACGCCCAAGGCGGCGCTGCTGTCGCATTCGAGTTTCGGCGGCAGCGACACGGTGACCGCGCAGAAAATGCGCGACGCGCTGGCGCTGGTGACCCGGCTCGATCCGCAGCTCGAGGTCGAAGGCGAGATGCAGGGCGACATGGCGCTGTCCGAGGAAATCCGCCAGCGCGCGCTGCCCGACAACCGGCTCGAGGGCGCGGCGAACCTGCTGGTGATGCCCAATCTCGACGCGGCGAACATTTCCTTCAACCTGCTGAAGGCGGCTTCGGGCGACGGCATCACCATCGGCCCGATGCTGCTCGGCGCGGCAAAACCCGTGCACATCATCACGCCGTCATCGACGGTGCGCCGCATCGTCAACATGACGGCGCTGATCGTGGTCGATGCCGGCGCCCAGCGCAACGAACAGCGCGCGCTGCTGTAGTTCTCCCTCGCCCGGCACTGCGGGGAGACAAGGGCACACTTGAAGCGAAGCAGGGCCGGGGTGAGGGGCTGCGCAGCAGCTTGTTTTGTAACTTATTGTTTTTATTGACTATTTTATAAAATTTACCATGGCCAAATTCCGCACCGAACACGACACGATGGGCGACATCGAAGTCCCCGACCACATGCTGTGGGGCGCGCAGACCGAGCGCAGCCTGCACCACTTCCATTTCCCCGGCGAGACCATGCCGCTGCCGGTGGTGCACGCGCAGATCATGGTGAAGAAAGCCGCGGCGCTGACCAACATGGCGCTGGGCGTGCTCGACAAAAAGAAGGGCGGTGCCATCGTCGCCGCCGCCGACGAGGCGCTCTCCGGAAAATGGGACGCGCACTTCCCGCTGGTGGTGTGGCAGACCGGCTCCGGCACCCAGACCAACATGAACGTCAACGAAGTGCTGGCGAACCGCGCCTCCGAAATCCTCGGCGGCAAACGCGGCGCCAACCGCCTGGTGCACGAGAACGACGACGTCAACAAGGGCCAGTCCTCCAACGACACCTTCCCCACGGCGATGCACGTCGCCGCGGTGATCGCGCTGGAAAAACAGCTGAAACCCGCGGTGAAGAAACTGCGCAACACGCTGGACAAGAAGGCGCGCGCCTTCATGAACATCGTCAAGATCGGCCGCACCCACCTGCAGGACGCCACACCCTTGACGCTGGGCCAGGAATTCTCGGGCTACGTCTCCCAGCTCGACCACGGCCTCAAACACATAGACGCCGCGCTGCCGCACCTCTGCGAACTGGCGCTCGGCGGCACCGCGGTGGGCACCGGCCTCAACGCCCATCCGAAATTCGCGAAGGACGTCGCCGCGCAGCTGAAAAAACTGACGGGTCTTCCCTTCATCACCGCGCCCAACAAGTTTGAGGCGCTGGGTTCCTGCGACGGCGTGGTCGCCGCCCACGGCGCACTGAAGACGCTGGCCGCGTCACTGATGAAAATCGCCAACGACATCCGCTGGCTGTCCAGCGGCCCGCGCTGCGGCATCG
>JBFWOE010000133.1:0-8921 GCA_050250695.1 Burkholderiales bacterium | reverse complement strand
CCGCCGGATGCGTTCCGGCTTATTCCAGAAAACTTCGCCGGGGGCAGCCCGGCGGCAGGTTACTTTTCTTGTCTCGCCAAGAAAAGTAACCAAAAGAAGGCGACCCTGGCTCGCCGGTCCTTCGGACTTCCCTGCGCTGCTCGCCAAGCCGGGCGGCTGCGGAACTCGCCCTTGCCGCTACGCGGCAAGGACTCAGACAGTCCTCGCCGACTGCCCCCGGCTTGGCTGCGCTGCTCGGCGGCTCACAAGGGGATCGTGGTGGTTGAGGTTGCGCCTTGCTTGAGCTGTTTAATGTCCACGCCCACAGGCGCGCGCGCCAGCGGGCGATTGAACTGGCACGTCGGCTCCGCACGTCTGGGGCGGCGTGTTGCTAGCGTGCAGGCGTGCGCGATGATTTATGCAAGCTTCGATGCAAACAGATCAAGACCCCTGAGACGCTTGGTAAGGGCCTGTGAAAACAACTCATCAGTTTGCGTGGTTTCTACAGTCAATACGATGGCATTCGTACTTTCTGGAATTGTCGTTATCTTGGCCTCATCATCATCAAAGTACACGGGCAACTCGAAACTAACGCGATCTAATGCGTCTGCAATCTGCTTCTGGTTCTTCTGGGTTCGCAACGGATCCGCCTTGGTCGGTCCGTTGAACTCGTAGTACACCCGGTAGCGGTAGGTCACTTCGCCCCTCTTCGCATGACGCGCTCTTTGCACGAAAAGTATTGGTCAAAATTTCCGGTCCCTTGACCAGTAGTCCATGCACGTGAACACACGTTTGAGACTTCGCTCTTTCGGCGCATATATTCGAGCTTGCTGAGACCATACTTACGGGCCTCCGAGGCATCAACTAGCTCTTGTTCAACGGGGTCCGTTTGGTCGAGTCCGAAGTTCACCAAATCCTGTTGCCTTAGAACACGCATGCTTTCCGGCGGAACCCGCATCATTGCGTCATAGAGGTTTGTTGGGATGTTCATTTCCTCCAGATACGTCTTCGCCGTGATCGAGAGCCGGCTATGCTCCCTTTGTACCGCACCATAGTCACGGATATCTGTTCGTAGTGAATACGGTCGGTGGATTCCGATTCTTGCTGTATCGCTGAGTAGTCGCTGAGTCGAGCCAACCAATACAAACACGCACGCGCTCAGGCATTCATCAGTTCCAACAACCGCCGCGATTGCAGAGAGCTTTCGAAGATACCGACCGATCTGAATAGCAGCATCGACATCACCACCTTTGCTATTTAGGCGGAAAAAGCTGTTCCGTTGACGGTTTTTCGTGGCACGCTCCGCAATGGTCCTGACAAGGCCCAAATCCTTCATAGTTATTACGCCGCGAATTTCGTGGCATTCGCTCTCAATGCTCGGACATTCGTTCCTCGCTTGGATCGGCACCACATCCCCGTGAGCAAGTGAAGCGGTGGCTGACAATAGCAACGTCGCGGCAATTCGGAGGGCAACCTTGGCACTGTGGGTAATCATCTGCAAGCTAACGTGTAGTGGTTTATTTTTTAGTTGACGTTTTGCACCTGAATAGTGCGCATCATAGGCCAGCCTCGCATTCGCCTCAACCGGCGCCGGCCTTCAATTTTTACCAGGTGTAGGTCACGCTGTAGCGCACCACGGCTTCGCCTTCCGCGGCGATTTTTACCGGGAAGGTCACGGTCCGCGCGTCGTCCTTGCGGTAGTCGTGGGTCTTGTTGGTGATGGTCCAGTTGGTCCAGCGGTAGAGGTTTTCTTTCACCATCACCGTGACGGTTTCCTTTTTCTGGTTGCGCACCTTGACTTCGATTTCTTCGGTCATGGTCTTGCGCGAGCTGTCGACGCTGAAGTTGACCTGGCGCCGTTCGCCGACGACGTCGAAGGCGGAGCCGAGTTTGATCAGGACCTGTTCGTTGCGCGGGGTGTGGTCTATGGTGTCTTCGCCGATGAATTCCAGGGTCTGGTCGGCGTTGTCGAGTTTGGAGACGCGGACGCGGCCCGACGGCAGGGGCATGCCCATGTTGCGTTCCTTGGCGTTCTTGAAGCCGAGGTAGACGTCGACTTTCTTGTTGCTCTGCACGCCGTAGTTGCGGTCGGTGGCGGGGTTGCCGTAGGGGCGGACGCCGGCGGCGCCGGTGTAGACCAGGGTTTTTTCGCAGGGCACGGCGCGCGCGGCGGGGAACAGTTCGATCTGTTTGGTCGAGTTGTCGGGCAGGGTGGTCGGTCGGCCCAGGGTGTAGAGGTGGTATTCGAAGAAGGCCTTTTCCTCGAAACCCTTGGCGCTCATTTCCATGGCCACGCTGCTGCGCGCCATCGGCGCGGCATAGATGCGGCCCGGCGGCTGCGCCCGCTGCACGTCGCCGGCGACGAGTTTGAGTCTGGCGTCGGGGTAGCTCGCGCCGGACTTGTTGACGATGCTGACCCAGGCGCCGACGTCGAGGCTGCAGGCGTTGGCGTTCGCGCCTTCCTTGTAGGTCAGGTTGTAGTCGGCCCACCAGGTGATGCCCGCGGTCTGGTACGACACGCGGGTGGCGTGGCTGCCGCCGCGATTGGCGGCGATGTCCCACAGCAGCGTGGGACGGGTGATCAGGCCGCCGGGCAGTTCGGGCAGGCGCACGCCGGCGTTGTGCGGCAGGGTCTGGATGCTGCCGTCTTCGCGCTTGAGCACCAGGCCGCCGGCGGTGGAGAGCAGGGTGCCGGAGAAGGATTCGACGCCGCTGCCGCGGATCTGGTCGACGGTGATGCTGCGGTCCACGTACTTTTCCAGCAGCTTCTGGGTGTTGACCAGGTCGAACTGGAAATTCTGCTCGACCACGCTGGTGCCGCGTGCATCCGTCAGCGATTCGAAGCTGACGGTGGTGGGGTCGATCAGCGCGGCGACGTCGGTGAAGCGCACGGCGTTGCGGCCGCGGTTGAGCGCGATGTCGCGCTGGTGGCGCACCACGGCGTAGCCGGGCACACCCTGGCCGTTGCCGCCGCCGCGGTAGAACTCGGGCGAGATCGCGCCGGGGCGTGCGGTGCTGTAAATGGTCAGCGCGTTGCCGGCCGCTTCGGACTGTGCGGCGCCGGCAGCGGGCGTCAGCGCTGCGATGACGGCAATGGCGAGTGCGGATGCGGCGGGTGATTTCATGACGGTTTCCTTGTGGTGGCGGGTTGTCCTGCTGTAAACGGACGGCACCGCAAAAAGGGGTTAAACCCCATGACCCAAGGGTATACGCCCGCTTCCGCGGCTGGCAAATCGACTACAATCGGGCGCTTTCCGGATCACGGACCACGACACATAGTCATGAACAATATCTGCATATTCTGCGGTTCCAACACCGGCAGGGGCGACGCCTATGCCGACGCGGCACGCGCGATGGTGCGCACCATCGCGGCAGCCGGCCATCGCATCGTGTTCGGCGGTGGCAAGGTCGGCCTGATGGGGGTGGTGGCCGAGGCCGCGATCGCATCCGGCGCCTATGTGATCGGCGTCACGCCGCGGCGCCTGCTGGAGCACGAGGTGGTGCATACAGGACTCAGCGAACTGCATGTCGCCGATTCCATGCATGAGCGCAAGGTGATGATGGCGAGCAGGGCCGATGCCTTTATCGTGCTGCCGGGCGGCATGGGCACTTTCGACGAAATGTTCGAGATCCTGACGCTGACCCAGCTCGGCGTGCACGAGAAACCCTGCGGCCTGCTCAATGTCAACGGCTTCTATGCGCCGCTGATGGCTTTCCTGGACCGCGCGGTGGAGGAGCGTTTCGTGCGCGCCGAGCACCGCGACATGATCGTGGTCGATGACGATCCGGCGCGGCTGCTGCAACGCCTGAAGTCGTGGACCCTGCCGCATGTCAGCAAATGGATGGACCGCAAGCCCGGCTGAGCGCGTCCTGGTTGCCGTCGCATGGACGGCAACCGCATTGATGGCAACATAAGTTTTTTCGACAGCGGGGCCGGGGTGATGCGCCTACAATGGGGCGTCCCCCAACGAGTCGATTGCCGCCGCATGAACGCCCCGCAATCAGTCACCGACGCCGTCGAAACCCGCAATACCACCTGCTACATGTGCGCCTGCCGCTGCGGCATCCGCGTCCATCTCAAAAACGGCGAAGTCCGCTACATCGAGGGCAATCCGGAACACCCGCTGAACAAGGGGGTGATCTGCGCCAAGGGCGCTTCCGGCATCATGAAGCAGTATTCGCCGGCACGGCTGACGCAGCCGCTCAGGCGCAAGCCGGGCAGCGAGCGCGGCGCCGGCGAGTTCGAGGCGATCAGCTGGGATGAGGCGTTCTCGGTGATGGAGGAACGCCTGCGGAAAATCCGCGCCACCGACCCGAAAAAATTCGCGCTGTTCACCGGCCGCGACCAGATGCAGGCATTGACCGGCATGTTCGCGCGCCAGTTCGGCACGCCCAATTACGCGGCGCACGGCGGCTTCTGTTCGGTGAACATGGCCGCCGGCATGATCTACACCATAGGCGGGAGTTTCTGGGAATTCGGCGGCCCCGACCTTGATCGCGCACGGCTGTTCGTGATGATAGGCACCGCCGAAGATCATCATTCCAATCCGCTGAAAATCGCGATCTCGAAATTCAAGCGCCGCGGCGGGCGTTTCATCTCGGTGAACCCGGTGCGCACCGGTTATTCGGCGATCGCCGACGAATGGGTGCCCATCCGGCCCGGCACCGACGGCGCGCTGCTGCTGGCGCTGACCCACGAGATCATCCACACCGGTCTGTATGACCGTGATTTTCTGGCGCGTTATACCAATTCCGGTTACCTGATCAACGTCGATCCCCTAAGCCCGCTGCACGGCACCGCGGTGCGTTCGGGCGGAGCGCCGCTGGGCGACAACCCTGAGCACCGCCATGACCAGTTGTGGTGGGACCGTCATGCGGGACGCGCGGTGCCCAACCATGCGCCCGATGCCGATCCGGCGCTGCTCGGCGAATACCGGCTAGCCGACGGCACGCCGGTGAAGCCGGCCTTTCAGCTGCTGCGCGAGCGCGTCGCCGAATACACGCCAGAGTGGGCCGAGGGCATCACCGGCATACCGGCGGCTCGCATCCGCGGCCTCGCGCACGAGATGGGCATCACTGCGCGCGACCAGAAAATCGAACTGCCGATCGCCTGGACCGATTCCTGGGGGCGCGAACACCGGACGGTGACCGGCAACCCGGTGGCCTTTCATGCGATGCGCGGGCTGGCGGCGCATTCCAACGGCTTTCACACCATACGCACGCTGGCGATCCTGATGTCGCTGCTGGGCACCATCGACCGTCCCGGCGGCTTCAGGCACAAGGCGCCGTTCCCGCGCGCGATCCCGCCGGTGGCGAAGCCACCGAAGGGGCCGGAAGCGGTGCAGCCCGACACGCCGCTCGCCGGCCTGGCGCTGGGGTGGCCGGCGGGCCCCGACGATCTCAGTGTCGATGCCGCCGGCGGTCCGCTGCGTATCGACAAGGCCTTCTCCTGGGAATATCCGCTGGCGGTGCACGGCATGATGCACAACGTGATCACCAATGCCTGGCGCGGCGATCCGTACCCCATAGACACGCTGCTGATTTTCATGGCCAACATGGCGTGGAACTCGACGATGAACACCGTCGAAGTGCGCAAAATGCTCAACGATCGCGACGCGCAGGGAGAATACAAAATCCCTTTCCTGATCGTCTGCGATGCCTTCCAGTCGGAGATGACCGCGTTTGCCGACCTGGTGCTGCCGGACACCACCTACCTCGAACGCCATGACGCGATGTCCATGCTCGACCGGCCGATTTCGGAATTCGACGGCCCGGCCGATTCGGTGCGCATCCCGGTGGTGCCGCCCAAGGGTGAGTGCAAACCGTTCCAGGAAGTGCTGATCGAACTGGCGTCGCGGCTGAAATTCCCGGCATTCGTCACCGCGGAGGGCGCGCGCAAGTACCGCGACTATCCCGATTTCATTGTCAACTATGAAACCGAGCCCGGTTCGGGCATCGGCTTCCTTGCCGGCTGGCGCGGCCGCGGGGGCGAGAAAGCGATGGTCGGTGAGCCCAATCCGCGGCAGTGGGCCATGTACGAAAAGAACAACTGTGTGTTCCATCATGCACTGCCGCGTTCGTACCAGTACATGCGCAACTGGAACCAGGGTTATCACGAGTGGGCGCAACGAACGCGGGTGCGTCGCTACACCGATCCGGTGGTGATCCAGATCTATTCCGAGGTGCTGCAGAAATTCCGCATGGCCGCGCAAGGCCGCGGTGACGCGCGGCGGCGTCCGCCGGCGCATCTGCGTGAACGCATCGCGACCTATTTTGATCCGTTGCCGTTTTATTACGCGCCGCTGGAGGTGCAGGCCACCGACACCGTGCGTTATCCGCTGGCGGCGATCACCCAGCGGCCGATGGCGATGTATCACTCCTGGGATTCGCAGAATGCCTGGCTGCGCCAGATACATACTCATAACTATTTGTTTGTAAACGGAAAAACAGCATCCGCGCTGGGCATCACCGATGATGACTGGATCTGGGTCGAGTCGATGCACGGCCGCGTACGTTGCCAGTGCCGCACCAGCGAGGCGGTGGAGCCGGGCACGGTGTGGACCTGGAACGCGATCGGCAAGGCGCAGGGTGCCTGGCATCTCGCGCCCGACGCCAACGAATCGCGGCGCGGTTTTCTGTTGAACCATGTGATCAGCGAAGAACTGAAAGCGGCGGATGGCGCGCCGATGTCGAACTCAGATCCGGTGACGGGGCAGGCCGGCTGGTATGACGTGCGGGTGTGCATTCGCAAGGCTTCCGCCGATGAGCCGGCCGAGACTTCTCCTCAGTTTGCGCCGCTGCCGGCGGCGCCGGGCACCAGCAAGGTGAGAAAGCTGTGGCAGGCTTTTGTCGCCGGCAAAGGAGATTACAAGTAATGTCGCAACTTGTACATCGTGCATGCGAATCGATTCCGTTCGTCCTGAGCCTGTCGAAGGGCGCGCGGGCTTCGACAGGCTCAGCCCGAACGGTGTTGGCAAGCCGGGTTAACGTTCGTGGTACGGAGAGCCTGTCATGACCCAGCTCGCGTTGGTCATCGACCTGAACGTGTGTGTGGGCTGCCATGCCTGCGTCACCAGTTGCAAGGAATGGAACACGTCGGGTGCTGCGGGTTTCATGTCCGACAACAACCCGTACGACCGCGATCCCACCGGCACCTTCTTCAACCGGGTGCAGACCTTCGAGGTTGGCGAGTTTCCGAACACCCAGACCGTGCATTTCCCGAAATCCTGCCTGCATTGCGAGGATCCGCCCTGCGTGCCGGTGTGCCCTACCGGCGCCAGCTACAAGCGCGCCGAGGATGGCATCGTGCTGGTCGATTACGACAAGTGCATAGGCTGCAAGTACTGTTCATGGGCCTGTCCGTACGGCGTGCGTGAAGTCGACGAGCACCAGAAGGTGATGAAGAAATGCACCCTGTGCGTGGATCGCATCCACGACCAGAAACTGCCTGAAGCCGAACGCAAGCCGGCCTGCGTGCTGGCCTGTCCGACCAGTGCCCGGCTCTACGGCGACATCCATGACGAGGAGTCGGTGGTGTCGAAAGCCATACGCGAGAGTGCGGGTTATGCCCTGATGCCGGAGTGGGGCACGCGGCCGGCGAATCACTATCTGCCGCGGCGGAGGACCGAGGTGCGCGTGGACGAAGACCAGCTCGAACGCGCCGACAATCCGCTGAAGATCGACGGCCTGCTGCCCAAGCCGGGGGCCAAGGATCCGTCGCTGGACGACGTGACCTCGTGGTGAGCGCGGCATGAATCCGGCGTTCTCGGTTATTTTCCTGACCACCCTGATCGGCGCGGGCCAGGGCCTGTTCCTCGCGCTGTTCGTGATCGAGGCGCGAGCGGCCGCAGGATTGCTGGCGGCGCCGTCGCCGGCGTATTACTGGATCGGCAGCGTGATCGCGCTGGCGCTGCTGGGCGCGGGGCTGCTGGCGTCGTTTTTCCATCTCGGGCATCCGGAGCGCGCCTGGCGCGCGGCGGCGATGTGGCGCACCTCCTGGCTGTCGCGCGAAGTCATCGTGCTGCCGGCGTTCATGGCAGCGGTCGCCGCCTACGGCTGGATGCATTACCAGCAGGGCGGCGGCACGCTGCTGACCGGCGCCGTCGGCGCAGCGCTGTGCCTTGCGCTGTTCCTGTGCACGGCGATGATCTACGCCTGCATCCGTTTCCTGCAGGAATGGGCGACGCCGCTGACGCTGGTGAACTTCACCGTGCTCGGCTGCGCTTCCGGCGTGATGCTGGCGACGGCGCTGTCCGGCGTGCTGGGCGAGCCGGTGACGCAGACCGCCGGCGCCTGGGCCGCGGGCATCACGCTGGCCGGCCTGTGCACGCGTGCGGCCTCGTTGTGGCGCAATGCGCGCCTGCAGCCGCGCTCGACGCTGCAGACGGCGATCGGCATCAAGCATCCGCGCATCGTGCAGAAGGCGCAGGGTTTCATGGGCGGCTCGTTCAATACCCGGGAGTTTTTCCATGGACGCGGATCGGGTACGCTGCGGGCGGTGAAATGGATATTCCTGCTGTGCGCGTTCGTGATCCCGGTGCTGCTGCTGGGCGCCGGCCTTGCGGCTGCCGCGCCGGCACTGCTGATGCTGGCCTGCGTGGTGCAATTCGCCGGCCTGGTCGCCGAGCGCTGGTTTTTTTTCGCCCAGGCCAACCATCCGCAAAACCTTTATTATTCGGCGGTTTCCTGATTACCTTTCCGCAGTGCAATGCCCCCGCTCCAGATCATCACCAGCCACGCCCGGCGCACCTACCATTCCTTCCTCAACCTGTCCCAGCGCGAAAAGCAGTACCTGATCGGTGAACTGCAGCAGGCGCGGGGAGTGATGCCGATCCTGATGAAACAGCGCAACGGCCAGCGCTGGACGCGCGAGGACCGCCGTCTGCTGCGTGAACACCTGGAACGCCTGTCGCGGCTGAGCCCGTACCTGGTGCTGCTGGTGA
>JBFWOE010000132.1:0-8923 GCA_050250695.1 Burkholderiales bacterium | reverse complement strand
TCATCGGACTGCTGCTGCTGGCAACCGTGACTTCGCTGCCCGAACTGGTTACCGGCATCGGGGCGGTGGCGCTGGCGGATGTGCCGGACATCGCGCTCGGCAACATTTTCGGCGCCTGCGTGATTAACCTGGCGATGATCGTCGTGCTCGACCTGCTCTACCGCGAACAGTCGATCTACACCAAGGCCGGGCAGGGACATATCCTGGCGGCGGCTTTCGGACTTTTCATCCTCGGATTCGTCGCGTTGAACCTGGTGTTTGCCGGTTACGGGGCGACGCTGAGCCTGGGCCATGTCGGACTGTATTCCCCGGTGGTGCTGCTCCTCTACGTTGCCGCAGTGAACGTGGTGATCCGTTATGAGCGCAGGCAGCGCGCCGAGTACGTGCAGGAGCGCGCGGAACGTTATCCCGGGGTGACTCTGCGTGCAGCGCTGGTGCGTTACGCCTCTGCCGCCGCGGTTGTCGTTGCGGCTGCGCTGTACCTGCCGTTTGCCGCCGGCGATCTTGCCGCGCGCATGCAATGGAACCAGAGTTTCGTGGGCACCCTGTTCGTGTCGCTGGCGACGACCCTGCCCGAACTGACGGTGACCGTGGGCGCGCTGCGCATCGGCGCCGTCGACCTGGCGGTGGGCAACCTGCTCGGCAGCAACCTGTTCAATCTCGCCATCCTCGCCGTCGATGACCTGTTCTACCTGCCGGGGCCGCTGTTGTCCGCGGTTTCGCCCATACACCTGGTTTCGGCGCTGTCGGCGCTGATGATGAGTGCGCTGGCCATTGCCGGGCTGCTCTACAAACCCCGCGACAGGATACTCGGCACGGTGGGCTGGATCAGCCTGCTGATGATCTGGATTTACGGCACCAATGCGCTGTTCCTGTTTTATTTCGGCGGCTGAGCAGGCATGACCGCGCGGCCTGACGTGGAACGGCATTGGCATGGCATGCCGGCGGCGGAAGTGGCGGCCGTGCTGGCGACCGATCCGGCGCGTGGACTCGGGGACGGCGAGGCGGCGGCGCGACTGGCGCAGGCCGGCTTCAATGAATTGCAGGAAGGGCGGCGTCGCGGCCCGTTGCGCATCCTGCTCGACCAGTTTGCCGATTTCATGATCCTGGTGCTGCTCGCCGCCGCCGTGCTGTCGGGGATCATCGGGGACATTGCCGACACGCTGGTCATCGTCGCGATCCTGGTCCTCAACGCGATCATCGGATTCACCCAGGAATACCGCGCCGCGCAGGCGATGGCCGCGCTGCGGCGCATCGCGGCGCCGACGGCTGCCGTGATCCGCGACGGCCGGCGCCTGACGATTCCGGCGCGCGAACTGGTGCCCGGGGATGTGGTGCTGCTGGAGGCGGGCAACATGGTGCCCGCGGATCTGCGCCTGACGGATACCGCGAGGATGCGCGTGGAGGAGGCGGCGTTGACCGGCGAGTCGGTGCCGGTCGAAAAGGATGCGGCAACCATTGCGCAGGCGGACACTGCGCTGGGCGACCGTCGCAACATGGCCTACAGGGGCACGATCGTTTCCTACGGCCACGGCCGCGGCGTGGTCGCGGCCACCGGCATGGCCACCGAACTGGGGCGCATCGCCGCCTTGCTGGCTGCGAAGGGCGACGACAGGACACCGTTGCAGAAGCGGCTTGCCGTGTTCGGGCAGCGCCTGGCGATCGCGGTGCTGCTGGTCTGCGCTGTGGTGTTTGCGGCGGGGCTGCTGCGCGGCGAGCCGCTGCTGCTGATGTTGCTGACTGCGGTCAGCCTGGCGGTGGCGGCGATACCCGAAGCGCTGCCGGCGGTGGTCACCATCGCCCTCGCGCTGGGCGCATTCCGCATGGTCGGACACCAGGCATTGATGCGCCGCCTGCCGAGCGTGGAGACGCTGGGTTCGATCACCTACATCTGCTCGGACAAGACGGGAACGCTGACCGAGAACCGGATGCGCGTCGAAACCTGCATGATTGATGGTCGCATCGTGCCCCCGGAACAGCTCGAAGGTCCGGTGGCGGAGCGTCTGCTGACTGCGATGGCGCTGTGCAACGATGCGGTCGCCGGTGATGGCGGTGTTGCCGGTGATCCGACCGAGGTTGCATTGCACGAAGCGGCGGGGCGCGCCGGTTTTGCCAGGGAAATGCTCGAGATCGATGCGCCGCGCCGCGCGGAACTGCCGTTCGACTCGGAACGCATGCGCATGACCACTTTTCATGTCGCCGCCGGTGCGGTCATGGCCTATACCAAGGGTGCGCCGGAAACGGTGCTGGCGCGGTGCGCCGCGGTGATGACGGCAACCGGTGATGCGCAGATCGATCGCGCGGCGCTGGAGCGGCTGGCGGGCGAAATGGCCGAGGCCGGTTTGCGGGTCCTGGCCGTCGCCTGCAGGCAGTGGCAAGACATTCCCGACCTGAACGACGTCGATGCGGTGGAAAGCCGGCTGACCTTCATCGGCCTGGTCGGCATGATCGATCCGCCGCGTGTAGAAGCAGCGGACGCAGTGGCCATCTGCCGCACCGCGGGCATCACCCCGGTGATGATCACCGGGGACCACCCGGCGACGGCGCGGGCGATCGCCCGGCGCCTGGGCATTGCCGGTGAACACGATGCGGTGATGACAGGCCGGGAACTCGCGCAACTGGGCGAGGCGCAGCTTGATGAGCGGGTCCGTGATACGCGCGTCTACGCGCGGGTCGATCCCGCGCAGAAAATCCGCGTGGTGGAGGCGCTGCAGCGCCGCAGCGAATACGTGGCGATGACCGGCGACGGCGTCAACGATGCGCCGGCGCTGAAACGCGCCGACATCGGCGTGGCCATGGGCCGCAGCGGCACCGATGTCGCGCGAGAGGCTTCCGACATGGTGCTGCTCGACGACAATTTCGCGACCATAGTCGCCGCGGTGCGCGGCGGGCGGCGCATCTACGACAACATCCGGCGCTTCATCAAGTACGTGCTGACGACCAATCTCGCGGAAGTGCTGCTGATTTTCATGGCGCCGTTCTTGGGCATGCCTTTGCCGCTGCTGCCGCTGCACATCCTGTGGGTGAACCTGGTGACCGACGGCCTGCCGGGGCTGGCGCTGACTGCGGAGCCGGCCGAGCCCGGCATCATGAAACGCGGACCGAGATCGCCCGCTGAAACAATGTTTGCCGGTGGTGTCTGGCAGCACGTGCTGTGGGTGGGGGTGTTGATGGGCGGGCTGGTGCTCGGCATCCAGGCTTGGAGCATCGAGACCGGCAATCCGGACTGGCAGACCATGGTGTTCACGTCGCTGACGTTCACCCAGCTCGCGCACGTGGTGGCGATACGCTCGGATCGCGAATCGCTGGCCACCATCGGCCTGCTTTCGAACCGCCCGCTGCTGATCACCGTGGCGCTGACGGTGCTGTTGCAGCTGGCACTGATGTATGTGCCGGCACTGGCGCGCATATTCAGCATTGCGCCTCTCTCTGGCGCCGAACTTGCGCTGTGTGCTGCATGTGCGGCCACGGTATTCCTTGCCGTGGAGGCGGAGAAATGGCTGGTGCGGCGCGGACTGCTATATGTACAGCTTCAGGGTCGCGGCCGCTCGGGTTGTGGCCGCTGCTAGTAATCCGTAAAATCGCGCGGACAATAATCGAAGCGCGACAAAACAGCGCGTCTGGAAAAAACCCGGGAATCCATGATCCGCTTCATCAGTCTTGCCATAGCGCTGTTCCTGTTCTGGGTGGTGTTGTCCGGTTACTTCACGGCCTTCCTGCTCGGTGCAGGTGTGCTGTGCGCGCTGGCAGTGGCCTGGCTCGCCGGCCGCATGGATGTCATCGACCACGAAGGACACCCGGTGCACCTCGGGTTGAGCGCGCTGACCTACTGGCCCTGGCTGGTCAAGGAGATGGCGAAATCGGCGTGGGCGGTTTCACGGATCATCCTCGATCCCCGTCTGCCGGTATCGCCGACGATGGTGAAGTTCGCGCCGGGTCAGCGCACGGTTGTGGGGCTTGTAACGCATGCGAATTCGATCACGCTCACCCCTGGCACGATTTCGGTGGAGGTCGAGCCGGGCGAATTCGTGGTTCATGGGCTGACCCGTGACAACGCGATGGCTTGCATTGACAGCGAGATGAATGCGCGGGTGAGCCGTTTCGAGGGTGCCGGCGCGAAGGGGGGCGGCTG
Organism: Burkholderiales bacterium; assembly: GCA_050250695.1. Classification (GTDB taxonomy): domain Bacteria; phylum Pseudomonadota; class Gammaproteobacteria; order Burkholderiales; family SG8-41. The sequence goes on along the minus strand of JBFWOE010000132.1, from coordinate 4,791 downwards.
ATGTTCACCGCAGCGGCTGCAGGACTGCTGGTCGCGCTGGCACTGGTGCTGGCGCGCGCGGTGCTTGGCCCCACCGTATTCGACCGCATCCAGGCGGCCAATACCATAGGCACGCTGGCAGTGCTGTTGCTGTCGGTGATCGGTTTTCTGACCGGGCGTCCGGAGTTTCTCGACCTCGCGATCATCTACGGCCTGCTCAACGTGGTGGGCACCATTGCCGTGCTGAAGTTTTTCCGCTTCGGTGATCTTGGCGACCCCGGCGAGGTCACGAAACAATGAACGGCCTGGTCGACGCACTGAGCTGGGCCTGCCTGCTGGCCGGGGCGGTGTTCTGCGTCATTGGCGCGCTGGGCATGATCCGCATGCCCGATTTCTACACGCGGGTGCATGCTGCCAGCGTCACCGATACCGCCGGGGTCGGCCTGCTGCTGCTGGGCATGATGCTGCAGGCCGGCTTCACGCTGGTCACCGTCAAGCTGATCATCATCGGCCTGCTGGTTTTCTTTACCAGCCCGACGGCGACACATGCACTGTGCAAGGCGGCGCTGACCCGCGGATTGAAGCCGCAACTGGCGGAGGAGGTCCCATCGAAGCGCTGATCATCAACGTGTTGCTGACATTGCTGGCGCTGCTGGTGCTGGCGATGATCGTCCAGCGCAACCTGTTCGCCGTGGTCGTGCTCGGCGGCATCTACAGTTTCCTGATGGCTACGGTGCTGGTGGCGCTGGATGCGGTGGACGTGGCGATGACCGAGGCGGCAGTTGGCGCCGGCATTTCCACGGTGCTGTTCCTGGGCGCGCTGTACCTGACGCAGGCCGAAGAATCGCGTCCGCTGCGCCGTACCTGGTCGGCTTTGCTGGTGTCCGTCGGCGTTGGCGCCGCGCTGGTCTACGGCACGCTGGGCCTGCCGGTGTTTTCCGACCCCAATGCGCCGATCCATGCGCATGTGGCGCCGCGCTACATCAATGAAGGGCCGAAGGAAACCGGCGTGCCCAACGTGGTGACAGCCGTGCTGGCCAGCTATCGCGGTTTCGACACGCTGGGCGAGACCACGGTGGTGTTCACCGCCGGCATTGGCGTGATCGCGCTGCTGCGCCGCCGGCGCAAAGAGGGTGAGGGTCGCTGATGCGCGATTTTTTCGTATTGCGTGTCATTGCCAAGCTGCTGATCCCCTTCATGCTGCTGTTCGCCCTGTACGTGCAGTTTCACGGCGACTTCGGCCCGGGCGGCGGTTTCCAGGCGGGCGTGATGTGCGCGGCGGCGATCATTTTTTACGGTCTCATTTTCGGGCTGCCCGCAGCGCGCGCGCTGGTTCCGGATGCCGTCGTCGAATCCATGCTGGCTGCGGGGGTGCTGCTCTACGCCGGTGTCGGCGTTGCCGGCATCCTGCTGGGCGGCAATTTCCTCGATTATTTCGTGCTCGCAGCCGATCCGGTGGCGGGCCAGCACCGCGGCATATTCCTGGTGGAGCTCGGCGTGCTGATTACGGTCAGCGGGGTGATGCTGAAGATTTTCTACGTGTTCGCAGGCCGCGGCCGCGGCCTGCGGGACTGAGGACGGCGTCATGACCTTTGCCGGGCATTACAGCTACTGGGTGACGATCCTGCTGATGGTCGCCGGGCTGTACATCGTTGTCGCGCGCAGCAACCTGATCAAGAAGCTGGTCGGGCTGGCCATTTTCCAGACCTCGGTCTACCTGCTCTACATCGCCCCCGGCAAGCTGATCGGCGGCACTGCGCCTATCGTTGCCGAACAGTTCAAGGTCTATTCGAATCCGCTGCCGCATGTGCTGATCCTGACCGCGATCGTGGTCGGCGTTGCAACCCTTGCGCTGGGTCTCGCCCTGGTGGTGCGCATCCATGAGAGTTATGGAACCATCGACGAGGACGAGATACTCGAAGCGCAGGCGGAAGAGGGTGGGGATGCTGGCGGCAACGGCGGAGGAAAGACGTGATCTCCGAGCATCTGCCCGCGTTGCAGGTCGTCATTCCGCTGCTCGCCGCACCGCTGATCGTGCTGCTGCGCGGCGGCCGCACGGGCTGGCTCATCACCACGCTGGTCAGCTGGGTGGCGCTGGCGATTGCCGTCGCGCTGCTGGTCCGGGTGCAGTCCGAAGGAGTGATTTCGTACGCCATCGGCAACTGGCCGCCACCCTGGGGCATCGAGTACCGGGTCGATGCGGTCAACGCCTTCGTGCTGGTGCTGGTGTCGCTGATCGCCGCGGTGGTATTGCCGTATGCACGGGCCAGCATCGCCGCGGAAGTGCCTTCCGACCGTCACTACCTGGTCTATGCCATGTTTGTGCTCTGCCTGTGCGGGCTGCTGGGCATGGCGATCACCGGTGACGCATTCAATGTCTTCGTGTTCCTCGAGATCTCCTCGTTGTCGGGATACGTGCTGATCGCGATGGGGAAGGAGCGGCGGTCGCTGCATGCGGCATTCCAGTACCTGATCATGGGTACGATCGGCGCCACGTTCTACATCATCGGTGTCGGCCTGCTCTACCCGATGACAGGCACGCTGAATCTTGCGGACATGGCTGCGCGGATCGCGAACGTGGAAGAGACGCGCCCCGTTCTCGCCGCACTGGCGTTCATCACCGTAGGGCTTTCGCTGAAGATGGCGCTGTTCCCGCTGCACATCTGGCTGCCTGGTGCCTATTCGGGCGCGCCGACTGCGGTCGCCGCATTCATGGCTGGAACCGCGACCAAGGTATCGCTCTATGTGCTGATGCGCTTCGTGTTCGGCATCTTCGGCCTGCGCCTGGCTCTGCCGGAACTGCCGCTGCTGGCGATGCTGTCGGTTGCGGCAATGATCATCGCTTCGCTGGTGGCGGTATTTGAGCGCGACCTGCGCCGCCTGCTGGCCTATTCCAGCGTCGCGCAGATCGGCTACATCACGCTGGGCCTGAGCATGGCCAATGCGGATGGCATGACGGCGTCGGTCGTGCACCTGTTCAACCATGCGATTGCCAAGACCGCGCTGTTCATGCTGGTCGGCGGCATCCTGCTGCGCGCTGGCAGCGACCGCCTTGATGCGCTGGCAGGCCTGGGCCGGCGCATGCCGCTGACTTCCGCCGGCGTCGTGGTGGCGGGCCTGAGCCTGATCGGTGTTCCCGGCACCGCGGGTTTCATCACCAAGTGGCATCTGGTCCTTGCCGCCGTGCAGGACGGCCACTGGTGGGTGGTGGTGGCCATCGCCGCCAGTTCGCTGCTGGCCGCCGCGTACGTCTGGCGTTTCGTGGAGACCGCCTACCTGCGTCCGGTTCCCGCGCAGTCGTCCGGCCGCAATGAGGCGCCCTTGCAGTGGCTGCTGCCGGCCTGGCTGCTGGTCGCTGCCTCTGTTTATTTCGGACTGGATACCTCGCTGTCGCTGGGCAGTGCGCGCGATGCCGCGGCCGTGCTGCTGGGAGGTCCGGGATGAGCCTGCAGAACCTGATGCTGCTCGCGGTCATCGCGCCGGTGCTGGGCGCGCTGGGTGTGGCGCTTGCGCACCGCGCGCCCAACCTGCGCGAGGGGCTGTCTTTTGCCGCTGCCGGCGTGGTGCTGGCCTGCGTGCTGACCCTGGCGCCCGCGGTGCTGGGCGGCGCACGCCCGGAACTGCTGCTGATCGAGATACTCCCCGGTGCCGCACTGGCGTTCCGGCTCGAGCCGCTGGGTATGCTGTTTGCACTGGTGGCCGGCGTGCTGTGGCCGGTCAGCACCCTGTATTCCATCGGCTACATGCGCGGCAACGACGAGGGACACCAGTCGCGTTTCTTCGCCTGTTTCGCGCTTGCGATTGCCTGTACGCTGGGCATTGCTTTTTCGGCGAACCTGCTGACCCTGTTTCTGTTCTACGAAATCCTGACGCTGGTCACCTATCCGCTGGTCACCCATCACCAGGACGAAGAAGCGCGCCAGGCGGGCCGCGTTTACCTGGGCATCCTGATGGGGTCGTCGCTGACCCTGATGCTGATTGCGGTGGTGGTCACCTGGAGCCTCGCCGGCACCCTCGAGTTCACGCCCGGCGGCATCCTCGGTGACGGGGTTTCAAATGCTGCCATCGGCGGACTGCTGGCGCTGTTCATTTTCGGCATCGGCAAGGCGGCGGTGATGCCCATGCATCGCTGGCTGCCGGCGGCGATGGTGGCACCGACGCCGGTATCGGCGCTGCTGCACGCGGTGGCCGTGGTGAAGGCCGGCGTATTCTCGGTGGTCAAGGTTGTCGTCTACATTTTCGGCGTGGAGCGAATTGCAGGACTGAGCAGCGTCGACTGGTTGCCGTTCATCACCGGGTTCACCATCATCGCGGCTTCGGTGGTGGCCCTGCGTGCCGACAACCTGAAGCGGCGGCTGGCCTATTCGACGATCAGCCAGCTGTCGTACGTGGTGCTGGCCGCGGCGCTGCTGACCCCGCTGTCGGTGATCGGCGCCGCCCTGCACATCGTGACCCATGCAGTGAGCAAGATCACGCTGTTTTTCGCGGCGGGGTCGATCTATACGGCGGCGCACAAGACCAGGGTCAGCGAGCTCGACGGCATCGCAAAGCGCATGCCGTGGACCATGGCGGCATTCACGGTCGGTGCGTTGTCGCTGATCGGCATACCACCCGCCGCCGGTTTCTTCAGCAAGTGGTACATCGTGCTCGGCGCCGCGGAAGGCGGGCATTGGGTGGCGCTGGCGGTGCTGGCGGCAAGCACGCTGCTCAACGCGGCGTATTTCCTGCCCATCATCCATGCCGCCTATTTCCGCGCCCCGGCGCATGACGAAGGCCATCATGCGCACGGCGAGGCGCCGTGGCCGATGGTGG
>JBFWOE010000131.1:0-9060 GCA_050250695.1 Burkholderiales bacterium | reverse complement strand
CCAGCGCGAGAATCACGCCACGCTCGCCGAGAACCCGCCGACCACCACCCAGTACGGGGTTTCCGCGGAAGAAGCGCAGCGTTTCGGCCTGCCCTGCGGCGGCACGCTGGAACTGGTGCTGGAGCCCCTGACCGCCGCCAGCGGCCTCGACGAACTGCTCTCACGCATCGAGCGCCACGAACTGGTGCTGCGCACGCTCGACATGAAGACCGGCAAAACCGCCACCGGTCCGGCGAAATGGTCGGACCAGCTGGCCTTCGACGGTGCGACGCTGAAAACGGTATACGGTCCGCGTTGGCGGCTGCTGATCATCGGCGCAGGACAATTGTCGACTTATCTGGCGCAGATGGCGCAGGCGCTGGATTACCAGGTCACGGTCTGTGATCCGCGCGAGGAATACACCGACACCTGGTCGGTGCCCGGCGCGGAACTCAAACGCGGCATGCCCGACGACATGGTCACCGAAATGAACCTCGACGGCCACAGCGCGGTGGTGACGCTGACCCACGATCCCAAGCTCGACGACATGGCGCTGCTCGAAGCGCTGAAGTCGCCGGCGTTCTACATCGGCGCCATCGGTTCGCGCAAAAACAACGACGCGCGCCGCCAGCGGCTTGCCGAGTTCGACCTGTCGCAGGACGAGATCGCGCGTCTGCACGGTCCGGTGGGGTTGAAGATCGGCAGCAAAACGCCTCCGGAAATCGCGGTGGCGATCCTTGCCGAGATGACCGCCATCCGCAACGGCGTCGACGTCGCGACCTTCACCGAGCCGCCGAAGGCGACCACTGCGGGCTGCGCGGTGGACTGAGTGCGCAGTTTCTTCGCGTTGTTGATGACGGCAATCTCCTCGCTTGGCTGTCCGGGCCGGTTTCGATGAAAGCGCCTGCATTCTCCTATTGTCGTCCCGAGAATACCGGTCAAGTATTTGATTTAATTGATTTATATGGCGACGATGCGCGGCTGTTAGCGGGCGGCCAAAGCCTGATGGCGGCGCTTAACATGCGTCTCGATGCGCCGGCGGTGCTGATCGATCTGAACGGCGTCGGCGAACTGGCCGGAATCACACACCACAACGGGCGAATCCGCATCGGTGCGATGACGCGCCATGCCGAGGTCGCAGATTCACCACTGGTCGCGCAGCACCTGCCGTTGCTGGCTCTGGCCGCGCCGCAGATTGCCCATCCGGCGATTCGCAATCGCGGTACTTTCGGCGGCAGCATTGCGCTCGCCGATCCTGCCGCGGAATGGCCGGCGTGCTGCGTCGCGCTGCAGGCCGACATCGTACTGGCCAGCCGCAGCGGCGAGCGCCGCGTGAGTGCCGGTGAATTTTTTCGCGGACTCTACGAAACCGCGCGTCGATCCGATGAGGTGCTGGTTGCCGTCGAGTTTGCGCCGGCGCGGTCCGGTGAACGCGCGGCCTGCCAGGAACTGGCGCCGCGCCGCGGAGACTATGCCTGGGCCGGTGTTGCTGCGCAGGCCGCGGTGGAAGGGCGCGTGCTGCGCGATTTGCGAATGGCGTTTTTCGGCGTCGGCACCCGCCCTTTGATGGCGCCGCGCGCCATTGCCGTGCTTGAAGGTCGCGAAGTGACTCCCGCGCTGATTGCCGGGGCACAGGTGGCTCTGGAGCAGGACCTCGAACCGTCCGGAGATCCGCAGTGCAGTGCGCAGCTGCGCATGCGTTATGCAGGCGTGGTGCTGGCGCGTGCGCTGGATGATCTGTTGCATGTCCGGAGCGCCGGCCGATGAAAGAACGGCAGGCTGCAACCGAACTCGCCATCACGCTCACAGTGAACGGTGAGCGCACGACCCGGCGGGTCGGGGCGAGGCGCAATCTCGCCGATTTCCTGCGCGAGGATCTGGGGCTGACCGGAACCCATGTCGGTTGCGAGCATGGCGTGTGCGGCGCCTGCACGGTCAGGGTCGACGGCGCCATCGTTCGCGCCTGCCTGATGCTGGCCGTGCAGTGCGATGGTGCCGAGATCGTCACCATCGAAGGCGCTGCCGGCGATGTGATCGCCGACCTGCAGCGCGAATTCCATGTCCGCAATGCACTGCAGTGCGGTTTCTGCACGCCGGCGATGCTGATGACTGCCGCAGACATCGTGCATGCCAATCCCCGCGCGAGCCGTGCCGAGATCCGCGAACACCTGTCCGGCAATTACTGCCGCTGCACGGGGTACCAGTCCATCGTCGATGCGGTGGAGGCCGTGTGCCGCTCGCGGGCCGGATCATGAGCACGGTCAAAAACAAAACGGCAAGCCCAATCGGCGCCGCGCTGCCGCGGTCCAATGCACTGCGCCTGCTCGCGGGTCGCGGCCAGTATGTCGATGACATCATGCTGCCGCGCATGCTGCATGCCGCCGTGCTGCGCAGCCCGCATGCACATGCGCGCATCGCCGGCATCAATACCGCCGCTGCGCGCGCTGCGCCCGGGGTCGCCTGTGTATTGACGGGCAGCGACATTGCCGCGATGTGCGAACCCTATGCCGGAGTGCTCAAACACGTGCCCGGCATGCAGTCGGCGCCGCAGTTGCCGCTGGCGGTCGAGCGTGCGTGCTGGCAGGGTGAGCCTGTCGCAATTGTGGCGGCGGCAACCCGTGCCGAAGCCGAGGATGCGCTGGCGCTGATCGAAGTGGACTGGCAGGAACTGCCTGCAGTCACCGATGCCGAAACTGCGCTCGACCACGGCACGCCGGTCATTCATCCGCAACTCGGCAGCAACCTGTGTTTCGAGCGTGTCGTCGCCTCGGGCGATGTGCCGGGAGCCTTTGCGCACGCAGATCATGTCGTCGAAGCCGAATTCACCACGGCGCGGCATACCGCGGTCACGCTCGAGCCGCGCAGCATCATTGCCGATTTCAATACCGGCGACCGTCAGCTGACCGTATGGCAGTCAACGCAGGTTCCGTACATGATGCAGTGGATACTCGCACACCATTTCCGCTTGCCGGAAAACCAGGTGCGGGTGATTGCGCCGGACGTCGGCGGCGGTTTCGGCCTGAAAATCCATATCTACGGTGACGAGCTTGCCGCAGTGGCGGCGGCAATCACGCTGGGACGCCCGGTCAAATTCGTCGCCGACAGGCTGGAATCCTTTGTCGGCGATTTTCATGCACGCGGACACCGCGTCCGCGCGCGCATGGCGCTGTCGAAATCCGGGGACATACTCGGCGTCGAGGTCGACGACCGATACGGCATCGGCGCGTATTCGGGTTATCCCCGCGGCAGCGCCAACGAGGGTCTGCAGGTCTCGAATCTGGTGTGCGCGGGCTACCGTCATGGCGCCTACCGCGCGTTGACCCGCGCCGTATTCCAGAACAAGGCCATGTACGGACAGTATCGCGCGGTCGGTCACCCGGTGGCCTGTCTGGTCAGTGAAGGCCTGATGGATCTCGCGGCAGCGAAACTCGGCGCCGATCCTGCGGAATTCCGCCGCAGTCATTATCACGGCGCTGATGCCTATCCGCTGAAACTGCCGGGCGGCCCCGTGCTGGAGCGCCTGTCACAGCATGAGGCGCTCGACAGGTTGCTGGAAATCATGGATTACCGCGGGCTGCGCGCCGAGCAGGCGCGTTTGCGCGGACAGGGTGTTTATCGCGGCATCGGGCTCGCGAGTTTTGTCGAAAATTCCAATCCGTCGGCGGCCACTTACGGCCAGGGTGGCGTGTCGATTGCATCGCAGGATTCGTGCACGCTGAAACTCACTGCGACCGGCGGCGTCGTGGCGGCATCGAGCATCACCGAATGCGGACAGGGTGGCCATGCAGTAATCCAGCAGGTGGTGGCTGCCGCCTGCGGCGTTCCGGTCGGGCGCGTCAAGGTCATCCTCGGTGATACCGATGCCACGCCGATGGGCGGGGGCGTGTGGGGTTCACGGGGGACCGGCATTTGCGGCGAGGCCGCGCTGCAGGCAGGCAAGGCCTTGCGCGCGAACATCCTGGCTTTCGTTGCACGTCTGCGCGACAGCGAAGCCTCGCTCTTCGACATCCGCGACGGCGCCGTGGTCGATGCCGCGTCAGGGGCGGAGGTGATGACGCTGGAGAGCGTGGCGCGCACGGCCTATTTCCGCACCGACCAGGTGCCGAAGGATTTTCAGCCGGAACTCGCGGTCACCCGGAGTTTCGCGCAAAAAACCTACAGCGGCGCGTTCACCAACGGCATCCAGGCCTCCTGGCTGGAGATCGATCCCGAAACCGGTTTCATCCGCCTTCTGCGGCACTGGGTGGTGGATGATTGCGGCACCATCATCAATCCGCTGCTGGTCGATGAGCAGATCCGCGGCGCCTGCGTGCAGGGTCTGGGGGCGGCGCTCTACGAGCAGTGCCTGTACGATGATTACGGGCAATTGCTCAACGGCAGTCTGATGGATTACCGTGTGCCGATGGCCGGTGAAATGCCGGACATCGTGGTCGGTCATACGGTCACTCCCACCGCCACTTCCGAACTCGGCGCCAAGGGCGCGGGCGAGGCAGGGACGGCGGGGGCGTCCGCAGCGGTGCTCAATGCGGTCAATGACGCGCTGCAGCCGTTTGCAGTACGGATTTCCGGCATTCCGATAACGCCGGGGCGGTTGTTGCACGCACTCGGAAAAATTTGACGCGCGAGGGGGAAACATGAAAACAGCAATTGCGGCATTCACCGTTATGTTTTTTTGTGCATTCAACGCCGGCGCGGCCGATCCTGCCGCCGGGTTTCCTGACAGGCCGATACGGCTGGTGGTCGGGTTTGCGCCGGGTGGCGCGCCTGACATCATCGGCCGTCTCGTCGGCCAGAAACTCGGCGAAAGGCTGGGCCAGCAGATCGTGGTCGACAACCGGCCCGGTGCCACCGGCAACATCGGCGCGGAGATCGTCGCGCGAGCGGCGCCCAACGGCCATACGCTTTTCATGGCCACTGTTTCGGTGGCGATCAGCCCCAATTTCTACAAGTCCCTGCCGTTTGATCCAGTCGGCAGCTTTGCGCCGGTGAGCCGCGTGGCGATCGTGCCGCTGCTCGTGGTGGTCCATCCCTCACTGCCGGTGAAATCCATCCGTGAACTGATCGAACATGCCAAATCGAAACCCGGTGTCCTCAACTACGCATCGGTGGGCACCGGCAGTCCCCAGCACCTGTCGGCCGAACTTTTCAAATCCACAGCCGGGGTGAACCTGGTGCATGTGCCGTACAAAGGCGGCGGGCCGGCAACAGCGGCCATTTTGAGTGGAGAATCGCATCTGTTTTTCGCAGGGATGCCGCCGGCACTGCCGCATGCACGGGCGGGACGCCTGCGGGCGCTGGCCGTATCCACCGCCAAACGTTCGCCTTCTGCGCCGGAAGTGCCGACCGTGGCTGAAGCAGGTCTGCCGGGGTTCGAGGCCGACAACTGGCACGGGGTACTGGCGCCGCGCGGCACGCCACCGGCCGTGGTTGCCAAGCTGAATCGTGAAATTGTCGCAGTGCTTTCCCGGGACGAAATTCAAAAGCAGCTGATCAGGGCTGGCGCCGAAGGCATTTCAAGTTCCCCTGATGCGTTTGCGAAATTCATTCGCACCGAAACCGGCAAGTGGGCGGCTGTAGCTAAGCAGGCGGGCGTCAGTGTCAGGTGATTTTTCGGACTCGGGGCGGCAATCATGAAAGTGGCTTTTATCGGAACAGGAATCATGGGCGGACCCATGGCCGGGCATCTGGCGAAGGCTGGCCATTCGGTGACCGTTTACAATCGCTCGCGGGCGAAGGTGCAGGCGTGGACGGCTCGGCATCAGGGCAACGCGGCGGATACGCCGGCTGAAGCTGCCAAAGGCGCGGACATCGTGTTCAGCTGCGTCGGCAACGACAACGATGTTCGCGAAATCACCATCGGCGACAACGGTGCTTTCGCGGCGATGAAACCCGGCGCGGTCTTCGTCGATCACACCACCGCATCGGCCGCGGTCGCCGTCGAACTGCATGCGATTGCGAAAGCGAAAGGCCTGCATTTTCTCGACGCGCCGGTGTCCGGCGGCCAGTCCGGGGCGGAGCAGGGCATCCTCACGGTGATGGTCGGTGGTGATGCGGAGCCGTACGCACGGGCCGAGCCGGTGATCCGCCATTTCGCGCGCGCGGTGATGCTGATGGGGCCCTCCGGCTCCGGACAGAAAACCAAGATGGTCAACCAGGTCTGCGTCGCCGGCGTGATCCAGGGACTCGCCGAAGGCCTGGCGTTTGCGCTGCATGCGGGACTAGACGCCAAACTCGCGGTCGATGTCATTTCCAAGGGTGCGGCGACGTCGTGGCAGATGGAGAACCGCGGCAAGACCATGGTCGACGGCAAATTCGATTTCGGTTTTGCGGTGGACCTGATGCGCAAGGACCTGCGCATCGCAATGGAAGAGGCACGCGCCAACGGCGCGCAACTGCCGGCGATCGCGCTGATCGACCAGTTCTATGCGCGATTGCAGGAGCAGGGGGATGGACGCATGGACACCTCGAGCCTGATCAAATTGCTGCTCAAATAATGAAGGATGCCGATTGACTGAGGACACGCAGAAAAAATCGGTGACGCCGATGCCATCGGCAACGGTTACCGTGGTGCGCGACAACCGCGGCGGCATCGAAGTGCTGATGATGCGGCGCAATCTCAAGTCGGGCTTCGTGCCGGGCATGTACGTGTTTCCCGGCGGCGGCCTGGACAAGGACGATTTATTGTTTAAAAACAATAACTTGTGTAATTGTCTCGACGACACCGCGGCGAGCGCCGCGCTGGGCGTGGCACACGACGGCCTGTGCTACTGGGCCGCTGCGATCCGCGAAGCCTTCGAGGAATCGGGATTGCTGCTGGCGCGCGACGCCGCGGGGCAACCCGTGCGCTTCGACGATGCCGCGGTGGCGGCGCGTTTCGCCGAACACCGCCGCAAACTCAATGCCGGCGAAGCCGCGTTCACCGCGCTGATGGCGAGCGAACAGTTGCAGCTCGCGGCGGATGCATTGACCTATTTCGCGCACTGGATCACGCCGGTCGGTCTGCCGCGGCGTTACGACACACGCTTTTTCATGGCCGAAGCGCCGGCCGGACAGGAACCGCTGCAGGACGAACGCGAAACCATCGCCGCCGAATGGGTGAGCCCCGGCGAGGCGCTGTCGCGCCACCAGCGCGGCGAATTCGAAATGCGCACGCCGACCGTGCGCACGCTGGAAACCTTCGCTGATTACGCCGACGTCGCCAGTCTGCGCAAGGGCCTGTCCGAAAATCACACGATACGCACCATGCTGCCGCGCATCGGCAAGGACGGCGGCCGCATCCTGCCCGGCGAACCGGGTTACGAAGAGGCTGCTGCCGGATCATGACCACCGCCTTGCTGCCCATCGTTCCGGGCGAGGTGGTCGAGATCGCGCCCGACGTGCGCCGCATCACCGCGCCCAATCCCGGCGTGATGACCGGCCCCGGCACCAACAGCTACATCCTTGGCGATGATGACCTGATGCTGATCGATCCAGGTCCGGAAATCGATTCGCATCGCGACGCACTGCTCGCCGCGGTCGGCAAAAAACTGCGCTGGATCCTGTGCACTCACACCCACCGCGACCATTCACCGCTGGCGCGGGCGATCAAGGCCGCCACCGGTGCCCAGGTGCTGGGCTACGGCAGCGTGCCGGCCGACGGCCGCCAGGACGAAGCCTTCATGCCCGATCGCGTGCTGCGCGACGGCGACGTCGTCGACTGCGGCGTCTACCGCGTGCGCGCCGTGCACACACCGGGCCACGCCTCGAACCACCTGTGTTACCTGCTCGAGGGCCGCGGCGTGCTGTTCACCGGCGACCACGTGATGCAGGGCTCCACGGTGGTGATCTCGCCGCCCGACGGCGACATGCAGGCCTACCTCGATTCGCTGGAGAAACTGCTGGCGCTGGACATCGGCGCCTTCGCCCCGGGTCACGGCCATGTCATTGAAACGCCGCAGGCCGAAGTGAAAAAGCTGATCGCGCACCGCCTGAAGCGCGAGGAAAAGATTTTTGCGTCACTGCAGAAAGCCGGCAGCGTGACGCTGGAAGAACTGGTGCGCCTCGCCTACGACGACGTGCCGGAACGCATCCACAACGTCGCGATGCGTTCGCTGCATGCGGCGCTGATCCGGCTGGAGAAGCTGGGGCGGGTGGCGAGGGGCGAGGGGCGGTGGCGGGTGATTGATTCCTGAAGCTGCAGGTTGGCGCCGCGTCAGAGGGCGATGACGAGTTTGCCCTGACCTTCATTCCGGTCCATCACGCGATGCGCATCGGGCAATTCTCCGAACGGAAAGACTTTCCCGATTTTGATTTGCAGCTTGCCGGATTCGACCAGCGAAATGTATTGCTGGAGTTCGGCTTCCGTAATATCGGACGAACCGCCGCTGTAGGCAGTCAACCTGACACCGGTAGGAATCATCTCCATCGGCCTGAACCGGGGAATTTCCCATTCGCCGCCCAGAATGCCGGTCATGCACACGATCCCGCCCTGACGGGCACATGCCATGGAATCCAGGAGCGTTTTCGTGCCGATGAGTTCCAGTATCCGGTCGAACGGCTCCATGCCCCTTTTTCTGAGCTGCTCTGAAAGGTTGCCGTCATCAATCAGTACATGGGCAGCGCCGGCCGCCAGTAAACCGGGTTCGTTTCCGGCCCTGCGACTCGTCGCGGTAATGCTCAAACCAAGATGTCTCGCCATAGCGAGCGCGGCGTATCCAATCGACGAAGTGGCGCCCCTGACCAGCAGCCGTTGGCCGCGTTCCACTTCCAGTCCGGTTGTGAGCGAGCCGTGCGTGGTTTGCAGCATTTCGGGTAATGCGGCGAATTCGGTCCAGCTCAACCCGGTGTTGATGCGGAACACGTGCTGACGCGGCGTGCATACATACTCTGCATACGACCCGTCGAATTCCCGGCCCATTCCACCCATCATGGCCGCGACCTTGTCACCGGGTTTCAGGTCGGTCCCCGGCGCTTCGACGACTTCGCCAGTGCATTCGATTCCGAGGATGCGCGGAAATTTGACACTCGGTGAATCGCCATTCCGGGTAAACCACTCGGACCGGTTCAGGCCGAATGCCCTGTTTTTGATCAGCACCCACCCAT
>JBFWOE010000130.1:0-9127 GCA_050250695.1 Burkholderiales bacterium | reverse complement strand
GATCACGTCCTTGCCGGCCTGGCCGACATGGGGCGTGAATTCGGAACCGGAAGACTGGGCTTGTGCGGGTTGTACGCAGAGAAATGCGGCAGTTGCCAGGCCAGTCACCAAAGCGTGACGAATACACAATTGCATGTGGATCTCCAGAACAGGACGGGCCGACGATTATGCCTGAACGCAATTGCGCCGCACGCGGTCAGCCCCCGGATTTTTTGAGCCGGCCGTCGACGGTCACGCCGCTGGCGACCAGTTTTTCGATTTCAGCTTCGGACATCCCGGCTTCGCGCAGGATTTCAACGCTTTGCTCGCCGAGTTTCGGCGCCGGGCTCCAGCCCTGGCGGGTGCCGCAGGACCACTTGTTTGGCAGGCGCATGCTGCGTGTGCGGCCTTCTGTCGGGTGTTCCTTCATTTCGAAAAATCCGACGTCGGTGAGATGCGGATCCTCGAGCAGGCTGTCCAGCGTGTGATAGGGCATCGCCGGCACGTCGCCGTCGTCGAAGATCCTCAGCCATTCGGCGGTGGTGCGGCCCCGCAGTGCCTTCATGCGCACGTCGAAATAATCGGCAACGTTGGTAAAACGCGCCGGTACGCTGTTGAAACGTGGGTCTGTCTTCAGTTCCGACCGGCCGATGGCGTCGAAGAAGGCGAAGGCCTGGTCGTTGGTGTTCGCCGAGATGCAAATCCAGCCGTCCTTGGTCGGTATCGGCTTGTTCATCGGATCGAGCAGGCGCGGGTCGCCGGTTTCGCCAAGCGGGGGATCGAAGGTTTTGAGGTACATGTGCTCCTCGAGCACGAACTTGACGAAATTCTCGAACATCGGAATCTCGATCGAGCAGCCTTCGCCGGTTTTAGCCTTGCGGAAGAGCGCCATGCTGATCATCTGCACGGCGATCAGCCCGACGGTCTTGTCGGCAACGACCATCGGCACGAAGCGGGGTTCACCGCCGGCGCGATGGTGGATCGCCGCCATGCCTGCGGAACCCTGGATGATGGTGTCGTAGGCGGGTTTTTCACGGTAACGGCCATCCTGTCCGAAACCGAACATGCCGCAGTAGATGATGCCGGGGTTGACTTTGCGCACGTCCTCGTAGGACAGCTTCAGCCGCGCCATCGCCGGCGGACGGACGTTCCAAACGAGAACATCGGCCTTTTCGATCAGCTTCAGCAGCGCGGCGTGGCCGCCAGGATCCTTCAGGTCGAGCACGATCGAACGCTTGTTGCGGTTAAGGTGCAGGAATTTCGCGCCCATGCCCGGTGTCACCGACTTGCCATTCATGTTGCGCACCAGGTCGCCGGATTTTGATTCGACTTTGATCACCTCCGCGCCGTGGTCGGCGAGGATCTGGGTGGCGAGCGGGCCGACCACGACCGAAGTCAGGTCGATGATGCGTACGCCTTCAAGCGGTCCGCCGGCCATTACCGGTCTCCTTGCAAACAGGCTGACGACTGTTTGCAACTGGTTTGAGCAGTCTTGTTCATAGAAACTCCACTTCGGCGGTCAGCGCGACTGCGCCGGTATCATCCTGCGCCCACAGTTTCGCCGTCTTGTTGTCGGCGCTGGGTTCACCGCAGAAGGTGATGGTGCGGTTGACGAACAGCGCGCGCACGTTGCGCGAGGACATGAACCGGATCGGGGTGGTGCCGTGGGTGCGCGCGAGCTCGTAGATCAGCAGAGTCGTCAGCCCCCCGTTCATGATCAGGTCCGGATAACCCTCGGTGCCGGTGACATAGGGCTTGTCGTAATGGATGCGGTGGCCGTTGAAGGTCAGCGCTGAATAGCGGAACAGCATTACCGGATCCGGCGTGACTTCGTGTCTCCACACCGCCTTGCCTGGCGCCGGCATCGGTGGCTGGGGCGGCGCGTTTTTATCCGGTTCTCCGCGGTAAACGATGTCCTGCTCTTCGGTAATTGCGATGCCGCGCGGGCTTCGAATGTCGGTTTTCACGGTGACGAACACCATGCGCCCGCTGCGTCCGTCCTTGATGGCGACGTTCTGGATCGCCGATTCACGGCGCACTTCGTCGCCGACCAGCAGGGGGCCGGCGAAAGTGGTGCGTTTGCCGGCGAACATGCGTCGCGGCAGAGGTACCGGCGGCAGGAAATCGCCGCGCTGCGGGTGGCCGTCGGGGCCGATCTGCGAATGTCGCACGACGCGCGGGAACAGAATGGCGTGCCAGCCCAGCGGCAGCGGGTCGCCCATTCTGGGAAACGGATCGTCGCGGTCAAGCG
This sequence comes from Burkholderiales bacterium, assembly GCA_050250695.1. Taxonomy (GTDB): domain Bacteria; phylum Pseudomonadota; class Gammaproteobacteria; order Burkholderiales; family SG8-41. Next base: position 6,897 of record JBFWOE010000130.1, on the reverse strand, counting down.
TCGCCGAGAGGCGGTCGACCATCGGCACGGTGACGTAGTCGATGGCCGTTTCAGTGCGGCCGATCCACTCTTTCAGGGATTCCAGGTCTGCGGACATGCGGGAGTGCCTCGATTGTTGCGGTGAAAGCCCGTGATTTTACGGCATGGACCGCGCTGCGGCTGTATCAGCGGCTCAGGCGGAAGTCGAACTCCACACTGTGAAAGGGCAGCGGCAGTCGGTAACGCCGTGACAGTTCGGGGTCGCTGTCCATGCGCAGATTGACCAGCAGCGACTGGCGCACGCCGAACACGGCGTCCTCGTCGATGTAGCGGTCGTCGGCGAAAAATACTTCGGTGGTCAGTGCATGGAAATCTTCGGCGCTGACGATGAAATGGAAGTGCGCGGGCCGCCACGCATGGCGGCCGCCGGCGCGCAGCAGGTCACCGACCGGGCCGTCGTAGGGCACGGTATAGGGCGCAGGCCGTACCGTGGTGAAGGCATACACGCCGTCATCGCCGGTCACCATGCGGAAGCGCAGGTTGTGCGGATCCTGCGCCGGATCCTGCTGCCAGTACAAGCCGTTGACTGCGGCCTGCCAAAAATCGAGTTGTGCGCCGGGAACAGGGTGGCCGTCGACGTCGAACACATGGCCCCGCACCAGCATCGGTTCGCCGTCGTTGTCGCGCTTGAGGTCGCCCCCGACTTCAAGCAGCGGCGAACCCTCGGCGTGGAACGGTCCCAGCGCGCTGCGCTCGGTAGCGCCCGCGCCGCTGGCGAGCAGGTCGACCAGCGACGACAGGCCGAGTACGTCCGAGGCGAGGATGAACTCGTTGCGCGCATCGGTGGAGATTTTTCCGGCGTTGTGCAGGAAATCGATGCCGGCCTTCCATTCCTCCGGCGTCAGGTTCACGTCGCGCGCAAACGCGTGCAGGTGGTGCACCAGGCGCTCGATGATCAGGCGGAAACGCGGATCGGCGGCGCCGGCGAACGAACGCACGACGGCCTGCGTGAGGGTGTCGGCAGTGACGTTGCGCATCGCTCGATCAGTCGACGCGTGCGCCGGACTGCCTGACGATCTGCGCGTATTTGGCGACTTCGGATTTCAGGCGCGCCGCGAATTCGGCCGGAGTGTTCGGCGTGAATTCCAGCGACAGCGCGTTGAGGCGTTCCTTCGCCGCCGGCGACTGCAGCGCGGCACTGAAGTCGCGGTTCACCTGCCGGACGACAGCCGCCGGCACGCCTGCCGGGGCGAACACCGAGAACCAGGTGTAATCGTCGAAACCGGGGAAGCCGGATTCGGCGACTGCCGGCACATCGGGCAGTACCGGTGAGCGTTTCGCTGTGGTGACGGCGATGGCGCGCAGGCGCCCGTTCTTGACGAAAGGCACGGCCGGCGGCATCGATGTCGCACCGACCTGGACCTGGTTGCCGACCACCGCCGAAGCGGCCGCCGCCGGGCTGTACGGCACGTGGGTGATGTCGGTTTTGCTCAGCGTCTTGAACAGCAGCTCCATGTCGAGGTGCGGTGTGGTACCGGTGCCCGACGAGCCGTAACTCAGCGGCGTGGTTTTCGCCAGTGCGATCAGCTCCTGCAGCGTTTTCGCGCTGACCGAAGGATGCACGGTAATCAGGTTGGGCGTGGTTGGACCCTGCAGGACGGGGATGATGTCCTTCATCGCATAACCGGGCTTCGAATACAGCGTCACGTTGACTGCGATCGCCGAGCTGTTCATGAACAGCGTGTGGCCGTCGGGATTGGCGCGCAGCGCGACCTGGGTGCCGATGTTGCCCGAGGCGCCGGGGCGGTTTTCGATCACCACGTTCTGGCCCCAGATCCCGGTCAGGCGTTCGCCGACCACGCGTGCGACGATGTCGGTGGAACTGCCGGGCGGGAATGCGACGATGATGCGCACCGGTTTGGCCGGAAACTTAGCGGACTGTGCCAATGCCGGTGACACGCAGGCAATCAGCGCGACAAAAATTAAATACTTGATTTTATTGATATTTTTCATAACTCCTCCCGTGATCCACGCACGGATGAGCGCATGGTGCGCCATCGTAGCCGACCGCGCAAGGAAAGAGAATCGCCCGTCAGGCGGAAGTGCGAGCGGTCAAGCCTTCATCGCCGCCAGCGTTTTCGATTCGCGCGCGGTGATTGCGTCAAAGCGTTTGAGCAGGCGCTCGGCGCGCACGATGATCGGGATGTCGATCATCTTTCCGTCTAGCGCGAAAGAACCGCGGCCGGCGGCGGCCGCTTCCTTGTCGAGCGCGATGACCTTGCGCGCGTATTCAACCTCGGCCGCGCTGGGTTTGTATTCCTCATTGACGATGGTGACCTGGCCGGGGTGGATGCAGCCCGCGCCCATGAAGCCGAAGTCACGCGAACGGCGCACCATTTTGCGGAAGTTGTCCCAGTCGCCGAAGGCGGCGACGCTGTCGATGAAACCCAGCGGCATGATGCCGGCGGCGCTGGCGGCAAAAATCATGTGCTGTTTCGGATAAAACAGCGCGTCGCCGGTGGGTTGCATGTTGCAGTTCAGCGCGTAGTCCTCGCCGCCGATGTTGCAGGCGATGATGCGGCTGGTCGCGGTGGTGATCTCGCGGATTTTGAAGAAAGCTTCCGGCGTTTCGATCATGGTGATGAATTTCGTGTGGCCGACCGCCATGCCGCGTTTCTGCTCAAGCTCGCTGACCAGTTCGTCGAGCAGTTGCAGGTGGGAAACACCGCTGGCCTTGGTCACCGCAATGCCGTCGACGTCGGGGCATACCGAATGCTCGATGTCGCGCACCGCCAGCGCCAGCGGCTGGTTGATGCGCACCACGACGTCGGCGCCGCCGCGCCTCACGCGAGCAGCGTTTTTCTCGACCAGCTTGCGTGCATTGGCCTTTTCGGCGGGCGGCACGCTGTCTTCGATGTCTAGCTGGATCACGTCGGCGCCGCGGGTATGTGCCTTGTCGACGTATTTTTCGACATTGACCGGGACGTACATCAGGGAGCGCCAGACGGGGAGTTCGCGGTACATGGTGAAATCCTTTGCGATGGTTTCAGGGGCACGCGGCCGAGGTCATTCTTCGGTGGCAGGAGCGTCTTCGCCGGCGCAGGCAATGCCGGCCGCAAGCAATTTACCGTAGGCGGCGGCATCGACGCCGATTTCGGAGAGCAGCGCCGCATTGTGTTCGCCGAGCTTCGGTGCCGGCGTGCGGATCGAACCCGGCGTGCCGGACAGGCGCGGCACGACATGATGCATCGGGAAGGCAACCATGTCCTCGTCGGGATAGTCGGCGATCACTTCGCGCGCGATGAAATGTGGATCTTCGAGTATCTGCCTGATGTCATAGATCGGGCCAATGGTGACCTCGGCTTTTTCGAAGAAGGCGACATTCTCGGCCTGGGTGCGCTGCGCGATGAAATCGCCGATCACGGCATCGAGTTCCCCGGCGTGTTTGACGCGTTCCGCATTGGTACTGTAACGCGGGTCGTTTATGAATTCAGGGCGGCCGATGGAATGGAACAGGCGTTCAGCCATTTTCTGCGTCGACGACGACAGGCAGACGTAGAGCCCGTCCTTGCACTTGTAGGCGTTGCGCGGTCCGGCATTGGTGGAGCGGCTGCCGGTTCGCGGCTTGACCTTGCCGGTGAGCCGGTAGTTGGCGGCCTGAGGGCCGAGCACCGCGAACAGCGGATCAAGCAGCGGCAGGTCGATGACCTGGCCGCGGCCGCCGTTCACCTCGACTTCGCGCAATGCCGTCATCACCGCCGCTGCACCGTAGAGCCCGGCGACGGTGTCGGCGAGGTACATCGGCGGCAGCACCGGTTCGCGGTCGGCGAAGCCGTTGAACGAAGCGAAGCCGGACATGCCTTCGACCAGCGTGCCGAAACCGGGGCGGCGGCTGTATGGGCCGTCCTGGCCCCAGCCGGAAATGCGCACGATCACCAGTCCGGGATTGATTTTCAGCAGCACTTCAGGGGCCAGCCCCATTTTTTCCAGGGTACCGGGACGGAAACTTTCGATGAACATCCGCGCCGAAGGAACGAGCTTTTTTAACAGCTCCCGCGCCTCCGGCTTGCGCAGTTCGAGCCCCAGGCTTTTTTTGCTGCGGGCGTAGATTTTCCAGTTGGTTTGTACGTCGCCGGTTTTCCACGCACGAAGCGTGTCGCCGGCCGGCGGTTCGACCTTGATGACTTCGGCGCCGAAATCGGCGAGAAACTGGGTCAGGGTATTGCCAGCCACCAGGCGTGACAGGTCGAGAACGCGCACGCCGTGCAGCGGGCCGCGCGCGGTCCCGTCGTAAGCGCGTTGCGGCATGATGCCCATCTCCGGCATCAATCCGTCCTGATGCCGGTTTCCTGCGCGACTTTGCGCCAGCGCGTGATTTCGTTAACGATGAATTTGGTGAATTCGCCGCCTGCCATGGTGCTCGGTTCCGCACCCTCGGTGGCGAAGCGTTTTTTCAGGTCGGGGGACTGCAGCGCTTTCGCCAGTTCCGTGGACAGCCGCTCGAGGATCGCCGGCGGGGTTTTTGCCGGGGCAGCGAGGCCCCACCAGAATTCAGCGACGTAACCCTTGACGCCGCTTTCGCCGAGGGTCGGCAGTCCGGGCATGAACGAGGAGCGCTGCGCGCTGCCTACGGCCAGCGCCTTGAGGCGGCCGGCCTGCACCTGGGTCATGGCCGAAGGCAGGCTGGTCATCACCAGTTGCGTATGACCGCCCATCAGGTCGGTCAGCGCGGGCGCTACGCCCTTGTACGGCACGTGCACGATGTTGATACCGGCCATGCGCTTGAACAGTTCGGAGGCGAGGTGGTTGTGGCCGCCGGTGCCGGTGGAACCGTAGTTGATCTGTCCGGGGCGGGCCTTGGCCAGCGCGATGAACTCGCGGGCGGTTTTGACCGGCAGCGAGGGATGCACCACCATCAGCAGCGGACCACGGGCCATCATGCCGAGGTAAGCGAAATCGCGCAGCGGGTCGTAGGCCATTTTTGTGCGCAGTGCGGCATTGGCGGTGAATGAAGCCTGGACGTTGACGATGGAGTAGCCGTCGGCCGGGGACTTTGCGACATTGTCGGCGCCGATCATGCCGCCGGCCCCGCTGCGGTTGTCGATGACCACCTGCTGCCCCAGCCCCGGGCTCATTGCCTGGGCAGTGATGCGTGTCAGCACGTCGTTGCTGCCGCCGGGCGGATAAGGCACGACGAAGCGGACCGGTTTGGACGGATAGTTTTGGGCAAAGGCGCCGCAGCACAGAACGGCGGCGATGCCAAAGGCGGCGAGCCGGTGGATTGCAGATTTCATGCGGCCTTCCTCTTTGCGGACTGTTGCTGAGGGCGGCTGGCCGCCCGCGGGACTGGCGTATTTCCTAGCGGATTTCCATGCCGTTGGCGATCTGGCGTTCGATCAGTCGCGATTCGTTGCGCAGCGTGGTCGCCAGTTCCTGCACCCGCCGGTCGTTCATGCGGCTGCTGATGGCCGAGATCGACAGCGCGGCGAACGGCACGCCGCTCTGGTTGCGCAAAACCTGGCCGATGGAACGCACGCCGGCGAGCGTCGGGGTTTCGCGCACGGCGTAACCCAGTTTCTGCGCCTTGCGCGCCTGCGACAGCAGCGTCGGCCCGCTGAGGCCGTGTTCTGCCAGCCGCGGTTCGTTGCTGGCGATGATGCTGCGGAATTCCTCTTCGGGCAGCGCCGCGAGTATGGCGAGGCTGCCGGTGCCTACGCCCAGTGGCCGGCGCATGCCGATCTCCAGCGTGAAGGTCTTGATCGGGAAAGTGCCTTCGTGGCGGTCTATGCACACCGCATCGAGCCCGCTGCGCTGGGTCAGGAACACCGTGTCGCTGGTGGCCTCGGCAATGCGCGTCATCGCCGGATGGCAGATTTCGCGCAGGTTGAAGCGTGGCGCCGCGGTCAACCCGAGTTCGAAGGCCATGGCACCGAGAAAATAGCGGTGGGTTTCAGGGTCCTGCTGCACCATGCCTTCATGCGCCAGGCATTTCAGCATGCGGTGCACGGTGGGGCGCTGCAGGCTGGTGCGGGTGGCCAGGTCGAGCAGACGCGATCCCGCGCGGTTGTGAGCGGCGATTTCGCGCAACAGCAGCAGGGCGCGTTCTATGCTTTGGGTGCCGGTCAGCCGGCCCTGGGAGTCATCAGCGGAGTCTTTAGCCGTGGCCATAACTTAGTCCGAATCGTGAGACTTGGGAGCCGGGATTATGCCACCGCATCCGTCCTAGCGGAATACCCTGCCCTGTGCTATCTTTTCGGCGACATTTTTTTGTTCCAGGTTCCATTTTGTCCAGATTCCGGACAAACAGCCCCGGGGCGGGCCAGGCGCGCCGGTCCGGTGTTCCGGATCCATCCGTGACGGCAGCCGGCGAGGCGGCCATTCCCAAAAACAGGAGCATTCCATGACCGATCTTTCCCGACCCGGCGCAGCGCAGCAATCGGCAGGGGCGAAATTCCGTGCGGCGGTGGCGGCAGAAAAACCGCTGCAGATCGTCGGCGCCATCAACGCCTACCACGCGCGGCTGGCCCAGCGCAGCGGCTTCAAGGCGATTTACCTGTCCGGCGGCGGCGTTGCAGCGGGTTCGCTGGGCTTGCCCGATCTGGCGATCAGCACGCTGGACGATGTGCTTACCGACGTGCGCCGCATCACCGATGTCTGCGACCTGCCGCTGCTGGTCGATGTCGACACCGGTTTTGGCGGAGCCTTCAACATTGCGCGCACCGTCAAATCGTTGATCAAGTTCGGCGCCGCGGCCATGCACATCGAAGACCAGGTTATGCAGAAACGCTGCGGCCATCGCCCGAACAAGGAAATCGTCAGCAAGGAGGAAATGACCGATCGGATCAAGGCGTCGGCCGATGCCAAGACCGACGGCAATTTCGTGATCATTGCCCGCACAGATTCGCTGGCGATCGAGGG
>JBFWOE010000129.1:0-9166 GCA_050250695.1 Burkholderiales bacterium | reverse complement strand
GCCGTAGGCATGGTCTGCCATGGCTTCCACCGCGGCGACCAGCACCGGCATGTATTCGGGCCGGCAGCCCGCCATCACGCCGTTGACCGCGACGCTCCACACCGTCGCCGCGCGGTTGTCGGGCAGCAGCACGCCCAGCACCTCGTCGGGACCGCGATCGGTGTGCTTCAGGAAGGCTTCGACCTTCTCCACGGTCGGCGGCACCACCGGCAGGCCGTCGGAATACTCATGCTGCAGGAAGTAATCGTTGACCTCTTCGAAGCTGCCGCTGCAGATCACGTCGCGCGGGCCCGGCTCGCCGCCCAGGGCTTTTGCGGCGGGCATTCTGAACAGCGCGTCGAGCACGCCACCCAGCGTCAGCTCGCGCACGTTGCGCTGCAGCTCTTCCCTGCTCTGCAGTCCCGGATGGCCGCGCACCGGCGCCACCGCGATGTTCGGGTAACCGAGGCCCTGCGAGGCCGCCTTCGCCAGCGTCGTGAAGCTCTCGCACACCAGCGTCGCCGAAGGGATGCCGGCGCTTTCCGCCGCCACACTGGCCCGCAACACGGCGGGCGTGCAGCTGCCTCAACAACCCATCCCGGAGACGACGGCGTCGGCCCCGAGTTCGCGCAGCTTCCGCGGCAGCGCCGCGATCACCGCACGCTCGTCACTGCCGTGGGTGTTGCCGAACATTTCCCAGTGCAGGAATTTCACGCCGGGATATTTGGTGCGCAAGCTCTCTTCGAGCTGCTCGAACACCTCGTTGCCGCGGAACACGTAGTCCCACAGCCAGGCCACGGTCTTGCCCTCGAGCGTGTCGAGCCGCTGCGCCAGCGGCTGCACCTTCGCCTGGCGCAGACCGCGCGGCCACAGCGCGGCGTATTGTGCGTTTCCCTTGCCTGTCATGCTGTCCTCATTCCCACAGCCGCTCCGGCAGCGGCAGCCCGGCGAGGTCGGCCGGCGTCAGCGGCCGGTCGGCGGCAATGCCCATGCGCTCAAGCACCGCGACCAGCTGGCGGCAGTGCTGGGCGGAGTGCCAGGTCACGCGCTCGAAGACCTGGTGGGCCACGGTGTCGCCGTAATAGGTCTTCAGCACGCGCGACAGCGAACGGTCGTCGAGCCCGCGCCACCACGCCTCGTAGCGCTGCCAGACGGTCGCCCCGTAGCGGGCGATGTCGTCGCCGCTGAGCATTTCATCGGGCGGCTCGTTGTCGGCGATCTTCACCGAGTATTCCGCGCCGTCCCAGGTTTCGAGGAAGGACTCGCCGATGCGGAACACGTGGTAACAAAGCGTGCGGATCTCGCGTTCGCGGTGCGGGATCACGCGTTCGCGGAAACGCTCCGCCGGGAACTGCCGCGCAAAACGCTGGGCCGCGGTGAACACCAGTTCGTATTTGCGGTAGAGCTGCTCCGGCGACAACCGGTCGGCGCCGGGCATCGGCAGGCCGGCAAATTTCGCGAAGGGGTCGAGCATCTGGCCGAAGGCGTACTGCTCGCCCTTCGCCAGCACCGGCACCTTGCGCAGGCCGTACTTGCTGAACAGGTATTCGCGGCCGGCGGCGTCGTTGAGAACGTCAATCACGACCATGTCGATTCCGTTTTTCGAAAGAAACTCTTTCGTTCTGAGGCAGCTGCTTCACCCGGGCTGGGTGAAATAGAGGTATTTGTCAGTGGCGATGTCCATGATTTTTCCTTTCCGGCAACAGGGTCCAGTCTAGCGCCAATCCCGTCCCCGCAGTGGCGGAAGTCCACCATTGTCACGGCCGCAAAACCGCGTGATATCGTCGCAGGCCTGATCGAACGGGAATCCGCAGACATCGCCATGGATCAACGCCCGGCGCACATCCTGCCTGTGATCGTCGCCTCGCAGTTCGCGGGCACCTCGCTCTGGTTCGCCGGCAACGCCGTGCTCGGCGACCTGCAGCGCACCTGGGGCCTCGCGCCCGAGGCGCTGGGTTACGTCACTTCCGCGGTGCAGCTGGGCTTCATCAGCGGCACGCTGGTGTTCGCCTTCCTCGCGCTCGCCGATCGCGTCTCGCCGCGGCTGGTGTTCCTGCTGTGTGCGCTGGCGGGCGCCGCCGCCAACCTCGGCGTGCTGGCCGCCGACGGCGGACTCGCGCCGCTGCTCGCCTGCCGCTTCGCCACCGGATTCTTCCTTGCCGGCATCTACCCGGTGGGCATGAAAATCGCTTCCGGCTGGTACCGCAGCGGGCTCGGCAACGCGCTCGGTTTCCTGGTCGGCGCGCTGGTGCTGGGCACCGCATTTCCGCACCTGCTGAAAGCGCTGGGGCAGGCCTGGCCCTGGCAGCAGGTACTCGGCGGCGTGTCGCTGATCGCCGCGGCCGGCGGCGTGCTGATGTACACGCTGGTGCCAGACGGCCCCAACCTCGCGAAAGGCGCGACATTCGATCCGCGCGCGCTGGTCGCGGTCTTCGCCTCGAAAAAATTCCGCGCCTCGGCCTGCGGCTATTTCGGCCACATGTGGGAGCTCTACGCCTTCTGGGCCTTTGTGCCGCTGGTGCTGGCCGCGCGCGCGCCGGAATTCAGCGTGCCGCTGTGGTCCTTCATCGTGATCGCGGTGGGCGCGCTGGGCTGCGCCGGCGGCGGCCTGCTGTCATTGCGCGCGGGCAGCGAACGCATCGCCTTCGCGCAACTTGCCGTGTCCGGGCTGTGCTGCCTGGCTTCACCGCTGATGCTGCTGGCACCGCCGCAAGTGGTGATCGGTTTCCTGGTGTTCTGGGGCATCGCCGTGGTCGGCGATTCACCGCAGTTCTCCGCGCTGAACGCGGCCTATGCGCCGCGCGCATCGGTGGGCTCGGCGCTGACCATCGCCAACTGCATCGGCTTCGCGATCACCATCGCCAGCATCGAACTGCTCAACACCGCGGCAGGCGCGCTGCCGGTGCACTGGCTGTTCCTGCTGCTTGCGCCTGGACCCGCGCTGGGACTGCTAGCAATGCGCCCGTTGCTGCAAGCAGAGCTGGCGCAGTAACCGATCTATTTCTGTTTCAGTCCCAGGGAATTCACCACCTTCGCCCAAGTATCGATTTCCTCATTGAAGCGCTTGGTAAATTCTTCCTGCGTGCTGGCCACCACATCGAGGCCCTGGGTCAGCAGCAGTTTGTCAGTGGCCGGATCGGTGAGGATGCGGGTCACTGCCTGCTGCAGTTTCGCCGCCAGCGCCTTGTCGGTCTTGCCGGGCATGAACAGCGCGTACCAGTTCTCCACACCGAAGCCCGGCACGCCCGATTCGGCGATGGTCGGATACTCGGGAAGCGCCGGCGTACGTTTCGGACCCACCACCGCGAGCACACGTAGCCGGTCCTTGGTGAAGAACGGCCGCGTCGAGATCACGCTCGCCACCGTCAGCGTGATGCGCCCGGCGACGGTGTCGGTGATGCTCGGCGCGGTGCCCTTGTACGGCACATGGATCATCTTGATGCCCGTCATCTGTGAAAACAGTTCCAGCGTCAGGTGCTGTGCCTGACCGAGTCCAGAAGAGGAAAAGAACAGTTCGTTGGGCCGCTGCTTGGCAAACGCCACCAGTTCCCTGACGTTTTTCACCGGCAGCGAGGGATGCACCACCAGCACGCCGGGCGACACCACAGCCTGCGTCACAGGAAGCAAATCCTTGCGTGCATCGTAATTCAACTTCATCAGGCTCGGCGTAATGCTGATTCCCGCCGATGTCATCAGCAGGGTATGGCCGTCGGGCGGCGCCTTGGTCACGATGTCGGCGGCAATGGTGCCGCCGGCCCCGGGGCGATTGTCGGCCACGACCGACTGGCCCCACATCTCGCTCAGTTTCTGGCCGATGAAACGGCCGGTGGTATCGACGCCGCCGCCCGGTGCCAGCGCGATGATCATGCGGATCGGTTTGACCGGATAGTTCTGCGCCTGCGCGACGCCCGCCGCAAAACCGCACGACAACAGCATCAGCAACGCACCGCGGACACCTGCAGTAAATGCATTCATCATTTCTCCCCCCAGCTTTGTTGTCTTGTCGGACTGCCGTGAAGAGTATACGGTTGGCCGCCTTCCGGTTTGGTGAATGATGCGCGCTGGCGATGGCCGCAAAAAAACCGGCGGGCGCCCTGATTGCTCGCGGCGCCCGCCGGGGAAAACAAAATAATTAATTAAATCAAATGCTTATTGTCAGTTTATGGGTATCCCTGCGCTCTTGATGATCTTGGCCCACATCGCCGTCTCCGCGCGCAGGAGTTTGCCCAGCGCTTCCGGAGACGACGGATCCGTCTCCAGGCCCTGGCGCACAAACTGTTGGCGCACATCTCCCGCGGCAAGCGCCTTCGCCGCACCCTGGTTCAGTTTCGCAATGATCGGTTGGGGTGTCCCCGCCGGGGCAAAAAACCCGAACCAGGTTTCGTAGACATAACCCGGTACGCCGGCTTCCTGCACGGTGGGCACATCGGGGAAAGCCTGTGTGCGCTTGGTGCTGGTGACCGCGAGCATTTTCAGCCGGCCGGCCCGCACGTGCGTGGCCGCAGAGGCCATCACCGGAATCGCCAGCTGCACTTCACCCGAGACAGTCGCGGCGACCGACGGACCGCCACCCTTGTACGGCACCTGCGTGAATTTGACGCCGGCCACGTGTTCCAGCAGCGCGACCGACAGGTGCCCCGCGCTGCCCACCCCCGCCGAACCGTAGTTCAGCCTGCCGGGCTCCTTTTTCGCCAGCGCGATCAGGTCCTTCATGTTGCTGACCGGCAGCTTGTTGTTGACGACCACGGCGGAAGGGGAAATGCCCAGTTTCGATATCGGGGCGAGATCGGTCAGGGCGTTGTAGGGCAGTTTCGAATACAGGGTCTGGTTGATGGCGAGCCCGATGTGGGCGACCAGCAGGGTGTGTCCGTCCGGCGTCGCGCGCGCGGCAATGTTCACGCCCAGCGTGCTGCCGGCGCCGCCGCGGTTGTCGACGATCACGGTCTGGCCGAGGTCGTCGCTCAGCTTGCCGGCGATGATGCGGCCCACCAGGTCGCTGGTGCCGCCGGGCGAGAACGGCACGATCAGGCGGACCGGGCGTTCGGGATAGGCCTGCGTGTGGCCTGCGACCGGGAATCCGGCGCAGCTCAGAAGAGTCAGAACGGCAAAAAGTTTTCGGGTCATTTGTTTCCTCCTTTACTTATGGGCAGTACGGAATCCCGCTACTGAGAGGCGGGCACTAACGCCGGCGTGTTTTGCTGCTGCCGGACTTGCGGGTTGCAGGAACGGCCAGCCGCAGCAGTTCGCCCACATCCCTGCAGCGCTCGACATGCATTGCCATGTCGGCAATCTGCGCGGCGCGCGCCTTTCCCACCACGGGAGAGGCGAGCGTTTCGAACTTGAATCCCAGTTCCTCGTCGGACATGGGGTTCTCGATCGACCCCTTGGGAAAATCCACCTGCGAGATGAATTTTTTGCCGGAGGCCATCGTCATCGTCGTATGACAGGATACACCCCGCGGCAGGCGGACGTCGGTTTCGATGCGCGTGAGGTCCATCAGGCGCCGCACCGCGGCATTGCGCAGCTTGCTGTCCGTGTACTGCGCGAGCAGCGCATGGCCCTCGATCAGCGCGATCGCCACCGAGTACGGCAGGCTGACCTGCGCCTCGTGATAGGTGCGCGGCGCCTTGTTGCGGTGATAGTCCGACCAGTCGGGATGGCGCTTCACCACGATGCTGCGGATGTCGCCAAGGTCGGGGTTGTGGTTGCGGCGGATTTCGAGCGCGCAGTCGATCGCGTTGTGGATCGGTCGCGCGCAGGAATAGGGCTTGAACTCGATTTTGAGTTCGTACGGCGAGCCGAGGCGGCGCAGCATCGCGGCGCCGCCCTTGCGCCCGGCGAAGGCGCGCAGGAAACCGCGTTCACCCTCGAATATGGTGTCCGCGCCGGTGAAGCCGAGTTTCGCCATCGACGCCGCGGTCACGCCGTTGCGCGCCGCGGGTCCGGGGTTGAAACGTTTCTGCATCGACGGCCCGTACATTTCCATCAGCCCCGAGGCCTGCGCGCCGGCGAGGCCGAAGGCGGAAGTCAATTGATCCGGCGTCAGCCGCAGCAGTTTCCCCGCGGCCGCCGTCGCCCCGAACACCCCGCAGGTCGGCGTGGTGTGGAAGGCGCGGTTGCGCAGGTCGTTGTTGGCCGCCATGCTGACGCGCTCCATCACTTCACAGCCGGCGGCCACGGCCGCGATCAGTTCCTTGCCGTCCGCGCCTTCGGCTTCGGCCACTGCCAGCGCCGACGAGAACACCGGCGGGCTGAAGTGGAACAGCGCCAGCACGTCGATGTCGTCGAGTTCGATGCTGTGGCAGGAAATCGCGTTGGCAAAACTCGCCGCCGCCACCGGCACACGCCCGCCGCCGCCGATCAGCGTCGCTTCCGGCGCCCTGCCCTGCCGTTGCGCAAAATCGCGGGCGATGACGCCGCTTTCGGTCTGGCTGCCGGCGATCGCCACGCCCAGGTAATCGAGCAGCAGTCGTTTCATCGCATGGCGGCTGCCTGCGGGCACCTGCTTGTACGACAGCCGGGCATGGCGTGCGGCGAGTTGCGCGGCCAGCGTGCGGCCGGCACCGGATTTTTTCTTTTGCATGAAGCTTCCTTCGGTTTCGGTTGATTATCGGGTTTTCACAAAAACATGACAGCCTCGTCAGAGGCATGTTTTTGTCATGAATTTGGGGTTTTTAAATATATTCATGGCACCAGCAGCGCGGTGATCGCGCCCGCGTCTTCCATGCGTTCGATCTGCCACAGCACCTGCAGCGCGCGCTCGCAGCCCTGTGCGCCGAGCACGCCGCCGCAGAGGTCGCGGAACTTGGCCTCGACTTCGGCGTCGCTCATCGGGCTTTTCTCGTGCCCGCGCGGATAACGGATTTCGGCGACATGGGTCTCGCCCGAGCGCAGGCGTATCTTGACGCGCCCCGGCGCACCCTCCGGATACTGCGCCGTCAGCGCCGGATCCTCGGCCACCTTCACCTTGCGCATCAGCTCCGCCACCGCGGGATCACGCAGGCGTTCATCGGCAAACGAGGCGCGCTTCAGCTCGCCGTCGAGCAGCGCGACGGCGACACAGTAGGGCAGGCTGTGGTCCGCGGTTTCGCGCGTGGTCGGCGCCCAGCGCGATGCATCGTTGCCCATCATGAACACCGCCACCGCATAACCGTCGACACTGATCTCTTCGATCTGGCTCAAATCCACTTTTTTGCGCAGGTCGAATGCCGCGAACACCGCGGACTGGCCGTGATAACAAACCGGCAGGAACTTGGTGCGCGTCTCGACTATCATCGGCACTTCGGGCAGCGGCCAGTCGGAACGACCGACGGCATCCCAGAAACCGCCCGATCCCTCGAATATTTCTCCCGGCCCGGTGAAACCCTCCTTTGCCAGCACCGCGGCGAACACCGCGTTGCGCGCGGCATTGGCGCCGGCGCAGCCCTTCCAGCTCGACAGGCTGCCGCGGCGCGCCTGCGCCAGCGCGAGGTTGGGCGTCAGCGCCAACGACAGGGCGTGGCCGGTTTCGTCGGCGGTAAGGCGCATCAGCTTCGCCGCGCCGAGCACGCAGCCCATCACGGTGTACACCGGCTGGTCCCAGCCTTTCGAATTGATGTCGACCGCTTTGCAGAAACTGCAATAGACGTCGTAGGCCAGCACGATGGCATTGATCAGCGCCTTGCCATCGGCATGCACGCTCTCCGCGACCGCGACCAGGCCCGGCACCATGTCGCTGGGATGCCCGCGGCTGCGGCCAAGGTAGGTGTCGCTGACGTCCAGCGAACGCGTCATCACGCCGTTGGCGAATGCCGCCATCTCCGGCGTCGCGACCTGGTCGCAGCCCCAGATCCGCGCCGTGTCGTCCGAACGGTAGCGCCCGGCGATGCTGCGCGCCATCACGCTCACCGGTTCATCCCAGGCGCCGAGCGCGCTGGCGAAGGTGTCGATCAGGTGGCGCCGGGTCTCGTGCACCGTCTGCGGCGACAGCGCCTCGTAACGCGCACGCTCCGCAAACGCCACCAGGCGCTGCACCGTCGCGTCCCACACCAGGGGTTCGCTGTTCACTTTTTCTCCTCCTGCGACCGGCGCTTGCTGCCGCCCGCCTTGGCAGCCGGCTTCGGCAACGGGCTGCGCCGCTTCAGTTCGCTCCTCACGATTTCCGGCGTCAGCTCCGGCGCCAGCAGGCCGATGAAGTGGCCGACATAACCGCGCAGGTACGTGTTCCGGCGCAGCGTCACGTACGTGGGGCTGGATTCGAAGAGGTGGCTGGCGTCGCGCGCGCGCAGGGTGCGGTCGTGCTCCGGGTCCACCGCCACCGTCGCGAGGATCGCAATGCCCAGCCCCATTTCGACGTAGGTCTTGCAGACGTCGGCGTCGACCGCGCCGAACCTGACGTTGGGCTCTATGCCCTGCTTGTGGAAAGCCTCCATGATCTTCCAGCGGCCGCTGCGCGCGCGGTCATGCGAGACGATCGGATAACGCGCGATTTCCTGCAGCGTCAGTTTCTTCGCGCGCAGTATGGGATGGCCCTGCCTGGCAATTACGCTGCGCGCGATCGGGAAACACGGCAGCATCACCAGGTTCGGAAACGGCCGCATCGCCTCGGTGCCGATGGCGATGTCCGCCTCCTCCGCCTGCACCGCCTCGCAGATCTGCGTGGGATTGCCCTGCTGCAGGCCGAGGCTGATGTCGGGATAACGCTTGATGAAGCGCTCGATGACCCGGGGCAGCACGTAACGGGCATAGGTGTGCGTGGTGGCGACGGTCAGCGCGCCCTTTTCGCGGCCGACGTAATCCTCGCGCAGCGTACGCAGGTTCTCGACGTCGCTCATGATGCGCTGCGCGATCTCGATCACCTCGCGCCCCGGCTCGGTGAGCCCTGTGACGCGGTTGCGCTTGCGCTGGAACACCGGGAAGCCGATCTCGGCCTCGAGCAGCTGGATCTGCTTGCTGACGCCCGGCTGCGAGGTATGCAGGGCCTCCGCGGCCGCCGAAATGTGGTTGCCGTGCCGGTGTACTTCGAGGATGCATTTAAGCTGGGACAGCTTCATCGTCGCATCCGACCTTGTGACGTTATCAATTGACCCGTTTCAAGGGGATGGAAACTCCATTTTCTTGGTCACAGGGTTCACGTAACCGCCCCACAGCACCATCACCCGGTTGCGGTTGGGATCACCGCAGACCACGATGTTGATCACGTCCGGAT
>JBFWOE010000128.1:0-9199 GCA_050250695.1 Burkholderiales bacterium | reverse complement strand
ATCGACGCGGTATACGTGAATTTCCGCGATGCCGCGGGACTGCGCGCCGAGGCCGAAGCCGGCGTTCGCGACGGTTTCCAGGGCAAAGCCTGCATCCATCCCGACCAGGCCGAGGTGATCAACGAGGTGTACACGCCTTCACCGGCCGCCATCGAGGAAGCCCGGCGCATCGTCGCCGCTTTCGACGCCAGTCCCGGCATGGGCGTGGTGGCGATGGAGGGCAGGATGGTGGATCGTCCCCATTTTGTGGCCGCGCAGCGCGTGCTGGCGCGCGCGGGCAGCGCCTGAGATCGGCGGGGCGCATGGCTGCGGCACGCAAAAAACCGGTCGCGAAAAAATCTCCGGCACCGAAGGTTGCGCGCAAGCCGGTGCGGCCCGCGAAGCAGGCGGGCCGCCAGCCGCTTGCGGGCATCACCGTCATCGACCTCTCGCATGTCTACAACGGGCCCTACGCCACCTTCCTGATGGCGATGGCCGGCGCCGAAGTGATCAAGGTCGAACCCCTGTCGGGCGAACACCTGCGCAGCCGCGGTGACATGGGCGGCGCCGACTATCCCTTCGCCATGCTCAATTCCAACAAGCAATCCGTGACCCTGAACCTCAAGGCGGAGCAGGGGCGGCAACTGCTGCGTGAAATGGCCGCGCGCGCCGACATCCTGGTCGAGAACTTCGCTCCGGGCGTCACCGACCGCCTCGGCATCGGACCGGCCGCACTGCGGAAAATCAACCCGCGCCTGGTCTACGGTTCGAGTTCGGGCTACGGCAAGACCGGGCCCTATCGCGACTACCCGGCGATGGACCTGGTGATGCAGGCGATGTGCGGGGTCATGCACTCGACAGGTTTTCCCGACCAGCCCCCGGTCAAGTCGGGTGCAGCGATGTGCGATTTCAGCGCCGGCATCCATCTGTATGCCGCGATCATGACTGCGCTTTTCGAGCGCGAGCGCACCGGCAGGGGACGCGTGGTCGAGGTCTCTATGCAGGATGCCACCTATGCCTCGCTGGCCTCGAACCTCGGCATGCTGCATGCACGCGGCGCTGCCGCGCCGGCGCGCACCGGCAACCGCCACGGCGGCCTCGGCATCTCGCCGTACAACGCCTATGCCGCGAAGGACGGGTTTGTCGTGCTCAACGCCCCGGGCGACCATCATTTCCGCGCCATACTCGAAGTCATGGGCCGCACCGACCTGCAGGATGATCCGCGTTTCGTCAGCCGGTCGGCGCGCGTCGCGAATTTTTCCGCGGTCGACGAACTGATCGAGGGCTGGACGCGGACCCTGTCGAAACACGAGATTGCCAAACGCATGCTCGCGGCCACGGTGCCCTGCGCGCCGGTGCGCGACCTGGCGGAAGTGATGAACGACGAGAACATGCACGCGCGCGGCAGCCTGCAATGGGTCGATCACCCCGGACTGGGGCGCGTGGTGCTGCCGCATACGCCGCTGGTGTTCGAGGGCGTGAAACGCAAACCCCTGGAACCCAGCCATGTGCTGGGTGCCGACAACGATGCGGTGTACGGGAAGTGGCTGGGCCATACCCGGCGCGAACTGGCGTCATTTCGCGCAGCCGGCGTGATCTGAGGCGTCTGGCCGCCGCTACAAAGGGCGCGTCGTCCTATTCCTGCAGTTTTCCGGCAATGCCGCCGACCATCGCGTTGAGGCTGTCGAACACCTGCACGCCTGCTGCTTCCAGTGCTGCGCGTTTTGCGGCATAACCGCCGTGGCTGCCGTAAGTCAGCGCGCCGGCGTGGCCCATCGCCACACCCTCGGGCGCAGTGCGGCCGGCGATCAGCGCAAACACCGGCTTGGGAAACGCCTGTGTTTTCAGCGCCGCGGCAAAGTCCTCTTCGTCATGCCCGCCGATTTCACCGATGATCAGCAGCCCCTGAGTCTGCGCGTCTTCGGCGTAAAACGGCACCAGTTCGGAATAACGCGTGCCCTTGACCGGATCGCCGCCGACGCCGATCCACACCGAGGTGCCGACGCCGCGCTGCGCAAGGCGGAATCCGGCCTCATAGGACAGGGTACCCGATTTCGACATCAGGCCCAGCGGGCCGGGTTTGAGCGACACGTCGGGAAGGAAACCGAGCTTGGCCGTTCCTGCAACGGCCATGCCTGGGGTCGAACCGCCGATCCACAACACGCCGGCTTCCTGCGTCAGCCGCCTGGCTTTCAGCGCGTCGTGCACCGGCATGCCCTCGGTGGGCGTGACGATCATTTTGATGCCGGCGGCGGCGGCGTCGCGCATGGCATCCAGCAGGTCGTAAGCGCCGACCAGCGCCACGCTGACCGTGGCGCCGGTGGCTTTGACCGCGGCGGCGCAGTCCGGGAATAGCGGAATGCCATTGATCTCCCGCAGGTCTTTCGAGGGCGACACGCCGGCGACGAGGTTGGTGCCGTATTCGCGCATCATCCGGCTGTGCAGGCGGCCGGCGCGGCCGCTGATGCCCTGGAGTATGACTTTGGTGCTGCGGTCGATACGCGGCGAGATCACTTGGCGGTCTCCAGCAGCCTGCGCACTTCGGCCAGCGCGGCATCGAGGTCGTCATGCAGGGGTATCCCGGCATCGGCGAGCACCGCGCGCGCGGTTTCCATGCCGTTGCCGACCAGGCGCGCAACCACCGGCGCCTTGAATTCCGGAACCGCCTGCAGCGCGCTGACCAGCAGCCGCGAGAACTCACCGAGCTCGGTGATGCCGGCGAAAATGTTGATCAGCAGGACCCTGACCTGGCGTCCCTCGCGCATCCAGTTCAGCACGTTGACCACGCGTTTGATTTCACCGCGCAGGCCGCCGGTGCGGATGTCGAGGAAGTTGTAGGGCTTGAGTCCGGCGGCGCGCATCTCGTCGATCAGCATCATCGACAAGCCGGCGCCGGTGGTGAGCAGGGCAATTTCACCTTCCGGGTCGACGACGACGTAGTCGCAGCCGTGCGCATCCTTCAGCGCGGTTTCCACGTACGGGCTTGATTTGCGGTCGAGCAGGGCGTGTTGTGCGGGCTGGCGCGGCAGCGCGGCATCGTCGGTGACGAATTTCCCGTCGCCCGCGGTCCAGCTGCCGTCGGCATGTACGAACAGCGGATTGATTTCGACCAGCAGCGCTTCTTCGGCGATGAAGGTTTCGGCCATCGCGCGTCCCGCTTCCGCCAGCGCCTTGCCGGCCGTGCCACCGATGGCAGCCGCCAGTTTTTCCGCGGCGGCGGCGATTTCCGCTGCGTCAGGTGCCGCGGTCGCGACCTGCAGCGCGTCGCGCGGCAGCGCCTCCACGTCCATGCCGCCCTGCGCCGTCATGATGATGCGCACACCGGCGGCCGCGGGATCCAGCATCATGCCGATGTAGGCCTCGCTGGCGCCGTTGACCTGCTGCTCGACGCGCACCGCGCGCACGGTGCGGTTATTGAGTTGCCGGCCGAACATGGCAGCGGCCTTGCTGCGGACCTCGGCCGGCGTCGCGGCTTTCTGGATCAGGCCGGCCTTGCCGCGGCCACCGGCGGTGATCTGGCCCTTGACCACCCAGGGTCCGGGCGGCAGTTTCGGCATGCGGGCGGGATCGGTGAGCACGCAGCCCTGCGGCACCGGCACGCCGTGGCTGGCCAGCAGTTGTTTGGCGTCCTGTTCGAGCAGATACATGAGGGTATTTTCTTCGAGTGCTGGATTGTGAGGCGGGATGCGGGTTCCGGCAAATCAGGCGACGCTCAGGCGACAGATACGCGCTCCTGCGCCAGCGCCTGTTCATGGCTGACGGCTGGTGCCACCAGCTGGTAGAGCGCGCGCCGGGTGTTGCTGAACAGCGAGCGCATTTTCTCGGTCCAGGGGGTTTTGCGCGCCTGCAGCGCGGCAGGACTTTCCCAGACGTCGGGGCCGGTCATTTCATAGGCGGTCAGGTATTTCGGTCCGCCCGTGTTGCCCGGGGCATTGCCCGCGGCCATGTAGCGCCTTGCGCGCAGCACGCCGGGAATGCCGGCGCAGCGCGGCAGGTGTTCGCTGTCGTACCAGGCGTTGTATTCGTCGACGATATGGTCAGGGATGTCGGTGTGCACGATGTACATCCACGGTGCGTCGCCACAGTCAGTCCGGCCGACTGTTTTTCCAACTTCATGCATCAGCCTGAAATTCATGCGCTCGCGCTTTTCGCCATAAAGCGTGCGCATGCGCAGCGACCACGGCGTCGGGTGGGCGACGATGTGCTGGAAATCCCTGGCAGCCTCGACGGTTTCGTCGGCGGTTTCGTACCAGGCAAGGTAGCGGATGTCGGCGTCCCTGCAGAAATAACGCCGCGTGCGCACGAAACCGGGCAGGGCGGTCAACTGCGGCACGTGCTGCAGCCGGTACCAGTCGTTGAATTCGGCGTCGTGTTCGGGCGCGACGTCGAGGCGGACCGTGATCAGTCCACCGGCCGTTGCCGTCATGCCGGCACCTCGAGATCCACCAGCGGCCCGTACTGCTGGCCGCCGAAGACGTCGCCGTCGTTGACGTCGCCGGAGATCACCGGGCGCGGAATGGTGATCTTGATCGCGGTCGCGGCGTCGTAATTGATGATCGCCACCAGTTCGGGTTTCATGCGGTAGGTCCTGCCGAACCATTCGGCGTTGATCAGCTTCGCGTCGCGCACTTTTTCATAAACCGCGCGCTCCTTGAAAATGACATCGAAGGTCAGCTCGAAGGGCCCCGAGTTCTTGCTGCGGATCAGCTTGGTGACTTGCCACAGTTTGGCCACGTTTTTACCCCTTCCTTACACCTGCGCGTAACGGATGCGGAACATCTCCAGCGGAGAGTCCGGCTCGACCACGTGGTTCATGTTGAAACGGTAACTCGCGCCCTTGTCGATTTCCGCGGGCGAGTAGGGGAAAGCCACCGAGGTGATCAGTCCGGTCCACTCCGGCACCGGGTAATGCACGGCGATGTGGCTCAATGATTTTGCCAGAGAGTTGGCCAGTTTCTGCGTCGGCGCGGTGACCTGGAACAGCAGGCCGACTTCATGACCGATCGACATGTCGGGCTCGAGCACGCCCATCGCCGCGTTGCGGCCGAACTGGCGGACATCGAGCCGGTACTGGCTGTCGATGGCTTCACCCATCACGGCGCGGATGCGGTCGCGCGCCGCCTTGACCAGGTTCTCCAGCCAGTGGTCGAACTGGCGCAGGATGATCGGGTCGCGCACCGAGCCGAGCACGATGCTCTGGTAGCCGGCGAGTTCGGCGCCTTCGAGCTTGATCGTGTAGCGCTCCGCCTTCCTGAAGGTGCTGCCCGAAACCTTCACGGCGCGATCGGATACGGCTTCGTAGCGGGCATTGACGGTGTTGAGGATGCCGGACGGTTCGACCAGTTCGTACGGCGTCGAATTTTCGTAGAGGTTGTGCGAGGCCACGCTCGCCGGGTCGCAGCGGTAGTCGGGATTCGGCGGCTCGATGATGAAATGGTCGTCGGTGACGATCGCGAAATTGCAGTCCGGGTACTTGCGCAGCACCACGCTGGCAGCGCCGCATTCCATGATTTTCGCCATGTGCCAGACGGTGGCCGGATTGAAACCCTTCATCACCGGCAGTGCCGCAAAAATGGAGGTATCGCTGGAGCGGCCGGCGATGACCACGTCGGCGCCGTTCTGCAGGGCCTCGATGTAGGGTTCGGCACCGCACATGCCGACGATGTGGCTGCTGCGGTCGATCACCGTCTCGTCGAATACGGGGGCGTTGGCCAGCGGCTTGATGCGGCCTTCCTTCAAACGACGTTTCAGGTAGTCCCGGTCCTGCTCGGAGAAGATCGTCGCCAGCCTGAAATTCAGGTTTTCCTCGCGCGCGATTTCGCGGACGATGCCGGCAAGGCGCTCGACCTGGGCATCGGTGCCGGCAGTCATCGCCGAGCCGACGAGTACCGGGATTTTTGCCGCGCGCGCGGCGATGATCATCAGCCGCAGGTCGCGTTTGCAGGCGGCGTCGGAGAACTGCGGCTCGCCGGAACCGAGATGATGCGGACCGGGATCGGTGGAACCTGCGTCGGCGCCGATGAAATCGGGCTTCAGCCCCATCGCCCGCTTCAGCGTTTCCTCGCGGAAACCGGAACCGAGGATGCCGGTGGCGGAGAGGACGCGGATTTCCTTCAAGCCATCAGCTCCGAGCCTTCAACCACCGGTCCGCGTACCGTGGTGCGGTAGAGCAGACGGGGCAGAGGATCGTAGTCGAAAGTGGCCTTGTGCTGCACGGCGATGTTGTCCCACATCAGCAGGTCGCCGGGCGACCAGCTGTGCGTGTACATGAATTCGGGCTGGATGATGTGATCATAAAGCTGCCGCAGCAGTGCGTCGCCTTCATCCTGCGGCATGCCTTCCATTTTCCAGGTGTGTCCTTCGCTGATGAAGAGGCCCTTGCGTTTTGTCACCGGATGCACGCGCACGACCGGCGTTGCCATATCCGGCACGCTCGCCAGCTGCTCGGGAGTGGGGGCGTGTTCCTGCACGGTGCGGATGCCGCGGCGCTCGTCTTCCTGCTGCGCTGCATAATTCTTCAGCCGGTATTCGCGGTAGCTGTGGATGTTGCGCAGTTTTTCCACTTTGCCTTTCATTTCGTCAGACAACGCGTTGTAGGCCGCGGTACTGCTGGCAAAGTGCGTGTCGCCCAGCGCCTTGCCGTTTTTTACCGGGATTTCGACGGCATAGAGGGCGGAGAGCAGGCTGGGTTCGGTGCGATAGGAGAGGTCGCTGTGCCAGAAACGGCCGGCGTCCATCGCGCCTATGGCCTTGCCGCCGGCATCAAGCTTGTTCGACAGGATGAATATTTCCGGATGGTCGCCAAGCCGCGCTTCCTTGCGCACGTGGTGTTCGAGCACTCCGAAACGGCGGGTGAAGGCGATCTGCTGCTCCGGCGTCAGTTTCTGGCCGGGGAACACGACAACCTCGTTGTCGAAGAAAGCCTGGCTGACCTGGGCGAAAGTGTCGTCGTCGAGGGGTTGCGACAGGTCGACGCCGGTAATCGCGGCGCCGATGTGTTTGCCGAGTCGGGTAACGGTGATCATGATGCTTTCCGCTGTTGCACAAAATGGACCCTTCGATGGTAGCAGCGCGCTGCTCCCCGATAAAGAGACATTCCATGTTGCGGATCAACGGAAGAGCGG
Source organism: Burkholderiales bacterium (assembly GCA_050250695.1). Taxonomy (GTDB): domain Bacteria; phylum Pseudomonadota; class Gammaproteobacteria; order Burkholderiales; family SG8-41. The sequence goes on along the minus strand of JBFWOE010000128.1, from coordinate 2,096 downwards.
GGCATGGCCCGGGCCTGTTAAAATCCGGTTTTGCCCATCCACCGAGGGAGTTGCAACACCATGAAGCTTTACGGTTCGCCCACATCGCCGTACGTGCGCAAGGCGCGCGTGCTGATCCATGAAAAAAGCATGCCGGTGGAATTCGTCGTCGAGGATCCCTGGGTCGAGGACAGTCCGATCATCGTCAAGAATCCGCTCTCCAAGGTTCCCGCGCTGGAAATCGGTACTGACAGCTACATGTTCGAATCGGTGCTGGTGGTGCATTACCTGGACCATGCCGACGGCAAATCCTATACGCCGCGCGACCCTGCGGGCTACTGGCAGTCGCAGTGGTGGCAGGCGCTGGGCCAGGGCATCATCGACGCCGGCATTGCGCGCATCCTCGAGACGCGCCGTCCGGCCGAGAAGCAGATGCCGGAGAAAATGGAGCGGGAGGAGAAACGCATTGCCCGCGCCATCGACCTCGCCGAAAAAACGATGAAAGAGAACACCGAATTCCTGCTCGGCAACCGTTTCGGGCTGGCTGACATCGTGATGGGCGTGGCCATGCAGTACACCGATTTCCGTTATCCGCATGACTGGCGCAGCCGCGCCCCCAAGCTGGCGAAATGGCTGGCCGGCGTTGCCGCGCGGCCGTCGTTCGTCGAGACGCTGCCGCCGGGGTTTGTCCAGCCGGAAGTCGCACAGTAATACGGGCAAATGCCCAAAAAACGGAGAGCGCTGCTCTCCGTTTTTTTGTTCAGCGCATGATGAATGGGTTCGGGACTTCGGTTGCGGTGGAGATCCACACGCTTTTGGTCTGCAGGTATTCGCGGATCATCTCCTGTCCGCTTTCACGGCCTATGCCCGAGCGTTTGTAGCCGCCGAAGGGTGACATGAACGACACCGCACGATAGGTGTTGACCCACACCGTGCCGGCCTGGAGTTTTTCGCTCATCAGGAAGGCGCGGCGCATGTTCTGCGTCCACACGCCTGCGGCGAGACCGAACACCACGTCGTTGCCGATGGCGATCGCTTCCTCTTCGTCCTCGAAGGGGATCACCGACAGCACCGGACCGAAGACTTCCTCCTGCGCGATGCGCATGTCGTTGCTGACCCCGGTAAAGATGGTCGGCTCGACGAACCAGCCGTTGCCGCATTCGGGACGCGCGGCCTTGCCGCCGCCGAGCACGGCCTGCGCGCCTTCCTTTTTGGCGATTTCGATGTAACGCAGGATTTTTTCGAACTGCGGCGGATTGGTCACCGGGCCGACCTGGGTGTCGAGGCTCATCGGGTCGCCCATCTTCGCCGTCTTCGCGAAGGCGACGAGTTTCTCGACAAATTGATCGTGGATCGAACGCTGCAGCAGCAGGCGCGAGCCGGCAATGCAGGTTTGTCCCGTGGCAGCGAAGATGCCGGAGATCACGCCCTTGACCGCGTTGTCGAGGTGCGCGTCATCGAACACGATGTTCGGCGACTTGCCGCCGAGTTCCATGCTGACGCGCTTCAGGCCGCGCGCCGCGGTTTCGTAAATTTTCTGTCCGGTGGCATCCGAACCGGTGAAGGCGACCTTGGCCACTTTCGGATGTTCGACCAGCGGCGTGCCGACTTCCGCGCCGAAGCCGGTGACGACGTTGACCACGCCCGGCGGAAAGCCGGCGGCTTCGATCAATTTCATGAATTCCAGCGCTGAGGCCGAGGTGTATTCCGAAGGCTTGATGACCACGGTATTGCCGGCGGCGAGGGCAGGCGCCAGTTTCCATGCGAGCAGCAGCAGCGGCGAATTCCAGGGAATGATCATCGCCACCACGCCCAGCGGCTCGTGGCGCGTGAAATTGAAGGTGTCGGGCTTGTCGATGGGGATCACCGCGCCCTCGATCTTGTCGGCGAGCCCGCCGAAATAGTAGTACCACTGCGCCATGTATGCGGTCTGCGCGCTCATCTCGGCATAGAGCTTGCCGTTGTCGCGCACTTCGGTTTCGGCGAGGGCTTTGGATTTTTCGGTGATCAGGTCGCCGAGTTTGCGCAGCAGCGCGCCGCGTTTTGTCGCGTTGAGCTTCGGCCACTCGCCGGACGTAAACGCCTTGTGCGCCGCCTGCACCGCGCGGTCGGCATCG
>JBFWOE010000127.1:3274-9203 GCA_050250695.1 Burkholderiales bacterium | reverse complement strand
ATGCACAACGCCATCAGGTAGATCTGGCGGTAGATCGCCACTTTCTGCGCTTCGTCGAGTTTGCCGACGCCGGAGAACAGGTAAAGATTGATGACGGCAACGAACACGCTGCCGCCGATGATGGCGACGCGGCCCAGCGTCTGCATGGTCGTGTTCATCAGCTTGCGTTGCGCCGGATCGACCGGATTGCCCTGTGCGTCGACGCGCGGCACGGCTTCCACGGTCATCGCGTCGGCGACCACGTCCTGCAGCACGTAGCCGATAACGCCAAGCAGCACGCTGGCGACGTACCAGCTCCCGGGCGGCATCAGCTCGGCCATTGCCTCGCGGTCGCTGAGCAGGCCGACCATGATCGAGAGGCCCGCGGCGATCATGCCGGCGCCGAGGAACACCAGCGCACTTTTCCAGCGCCAGATCAGGTCGACCAGGTGGCCCAGCGGCATTTTCAGCGCCCAGGGCACGCCGGCCCAGAAGCCGAGTGCGGCGAGGAATGCGGCGGACAGGCCGAGGTAATCCTTGACGAAGAAGGTGCCGACGATGCCGGTGAGTCCGGAAATGCCGGCTGCCATGTAGACCATCAGCGGCGGCAGGTACGACAGCCGCATTTCGCGGCCGAGTTCGAGGATGTTGCGGTCCAGCCATGACCACAGCGGGTTCATCGATTGCGGATTCCGTAGCGTGTTATGGGGTTTATATGAGGTTTATTTTTAACTATTTGTTTTTATTGATATTTTTATATTACTTCAGATTCAGGCTTCGCGCCAGTGGCTGACGGTGTAACGCCGCAGTTCGATGCCGGCGTCCCAGAAATCCGGCGGCAGGCCGGATTTGTATTTGAGGTAAGCGAGAAACTCGGCCGGATCGGAATATTGCGCCCACATCTCCGGCAGGAAGTTGCTGCGGTGGTGGCCGTAGCGGAACACGGCGCCGTCGATGCCGGCGCGCAGTTGCGCCAGCGCCGCGCGTTCGTTCGCGGCGGCTACCGGCTCGAGGTCGGACAACACGGCAATTTCGATGGTCGCACCGTTCAGTTCGGCCGCCGTCAGCGGACTGAAGCAGGGGTCGTGCAGCGCCGCGCGCACCGCGTTTTCGGTGATGTCGTCGCGCAATGGCCGCTGCGGTTCCAGCGATCCGGTGCGTCCGCGCAGCTGTGCGGCATGGTGCAGCGTGACAAAGGATGCGGCACGCATCTGCAGCCACGGCGCCGGATTTTCCGGAGCGGGCGGCAGAGACTGTCCGAGCGCGCGTGCAATCGATAGCCGCGCCAGCGGCAGCAGTATGTCTCCGGCATCGGCCGGCAGGGATGGTGTGGTCATCGGCTTGAAACGGCTGTTTGGCATGCTGCTGCTACAATCGCGCGCAGGTTCGATTCTACGACAAGTCACCACAGGCCCATTGCGATGCCGCGTTATGCCGCCCTGATTCCCGCCGCCGGCAGCGGCGCGCGCATGTCGTCCGACATGCCGAAGCAGTATGCCCTGCTGGCCGGCAAACCGATGATCCAGCACGCCGTGCAGCGCCTGTGCGCGCATCCGCGCATCGAGCAGGTGTTCGTGGTGCTGGCACCCGGCGATGCGCGTTTTGCGGCGCTCGACTGGAGTGCGTGCGGCAGCAAGCTGGTGGCGCTCTACTGCGGCGGGGAAACCCGCGCGGCCAGCGTGTTCAACGGTCTGCTGGCGGCCAACAACGCGATCGACGGCAACGACTGGGTGCTGGTGCATGATGCAGCAAGGCCGTGCCTGGCGACGGCGGACATCGACCGCCTGCTGGCGGAAGTCGGCGACAGCGATGTCGGCGGCCTGCTGGCTGTGCCGGTTTCAGACACGCTGAAGCGCGCGAATGCGGAGCGCGAAGTGCTGCAGACCGAAGTGCGCGACCATCTGTGGCGTGCCCAGACGCCGCAGATGTTCCGTTACCGCGTGCTGATCGAGGCGCTGCGCCGCGCCGACATCGCGGCGGTCACCGACGAGGCCAGCGCTGTCGAGCAGACCGGCGCGCGACCGAAGCTGGTGCAGGGCAGTTCGACCAACCTCAAGGTCACTTACCCGGAGGACATGGCGCTGGCGGAACTGATCCTCGGGAGTGGCGGATGAACAACATCAGGATAGGCCAGGGTTTCGACGTGCATGCGCTGGAGGCCGGGCGCAGGCTGATCATCGGCGGCGTCACCATTCCGTACGAACGGGGCCTTGCCGGGCATTCCGATGCCGACGTGCTGCTGCACGCGATCTGCGATGCCCTGATCGGGGCGGCGGGCCTGGGTGACATCGGCCGCCATTTTCCCGACACCGATCCGCGCTACAAGGGCATCGACAGCCGCGAACTGCTGCGTGCCGTGGCGCGGCTGCTTGCCGAAAACCGGTTTTGCGTGGTCAACGTCGACACGACCATCATCGCGCAGGCGCCGAAAATGGCGCAGCACATCCCGGCAATGCGCGCGAACATCGCCGCCGACCTTGGAGTGACCGAAGACCGCATCAACGTCAAGGCCAAGACCGCGGAGAAGCTGGGGTTTGCCGGGCGCGGCGAGGGCATCGTCGCCGAGGCGGTGGCGCTGATCGAATCGGACATGGACACCGCGGGCAGTTCCGATGACTGATCAGCGCCACGGCGGCGGCGGGGACTATAATTCCCGATCCTGCATGATGCCAGTCAGAGGGCGACATGAACGGTGCTGAATGGATTCCGGTTTTTTCGCGCATGGAGCCGACGCAGGGTTCGCCGGACATCCTTGCCTTGCCTCACTGGGGCGTGGAGCAGTGGCGTAAACTGCTGGAAAATACCGAAGTGCGGCCGTTTCGTGCCAGCGAAGTCGTCATCCAGCGCAATTCAGCGGACCGCACACTGTACCTGGTCGCCGCCGGATCGCTGGAGGTCGGTGTCACCCAGGTCGACGGCGTCAGCATGACCTCTCTTGCGCGCATCAGTGCCGGCAGCATACTTGGCGAACAGTCTTTTTTTGACGGACAGCCGCGTTCGGCGAATGTGTGGGCGGTGACTGACTGCACGCTGCTGCTGCTGCCTTTCGAGGTGTTTACTCGGTTCGGCGACGCCGAACCCGTGCTCGCCCGCGATTTCCTGTTTGCGATGGCGCGGGTGCTGTCGATCCGGCTGCGCAATACCTCGTTCCGGCTGCGCCGCTAGCAGCCTTTCAGGGCAGCGTTACCCGCACGCGCAGGCCGCCGCCCTCACGGGCGAGCAGCTGCACCGAGCCCCCGTGCATCTGCGCGATGCGGTCGACGATGGCCAGTCCCAGGCCGGTGCCGCTGGTGGAACGTGCGTTGTCCATGCGTGTGAAGGGCTGCAGCATGCGCGCGGTTTCGGTTTCGGGGATGCCGGGGCCGCGATCCAGCACCTCGATGCGCAGGCCGTCGGCGGCCTGCGCAGTGAGGATTTCAACGGCGCCGGTGCCGTGGCGCAGTGCGTTGTCGATCAGGTTGGCGAGCAGCCGCTGCATGGCCAGCCTGCGCAGCGGACGGGGTTTCACCGGCGCTGTCGTGAGCCGCACATCCCTGCCATTGCGCACATAACGTTCCACCACGGATTGCGCGATTTCATTGAGGTCGCTGTCGTCCGCCGCGGTTTCGGCATCTACGGGCCGCGCAAAATCGAGGAACTGGTTGATCGCGGCGTCGATGTCGGCGATGTCGTCGGCGACCCCGGCTTTGAGCGCGGCATCGCCGCGGCCGTCGAACATTTCCATGGCGAGCCGGATGCGCGCCAGCGGCGTGCGCAGGTCATGTGATACGCCGGCCAGCAGCAGGGCGCGTTCCTCGTCCTGGCGCCGCAGATCGGCGGCCATCTGGTTGAAGGTGCGCGCCAGCGTGCGGATTTCCGCGGGACCGGATTCGGTGACGCGCAGCGGCACCGTGCCGCGGCCGAGCTGTTCCGCGGCACGCGTCAGTTCGCGCAGCGGTCGGTTGATGCGGGCGACGACCAGGAAGGCGCCGACCACGGCCAGCGCCAGCACCAGGGCACCCCAGCCGATCCAGCGCAGCGGCTCGTTGCGTTCGATGCGCGAGCGGGGAACCGACACCCAGAATTCCTCGCGGTCGATGCGGAAACTGACCCAGACGCCGCTGACGCCGTTGCGTTCGAGGGCCACCCGCGTCTGCGATCCCAGGCGCTGCTGCAGTTCCGTCTCGACGATGCGCAGGAAGCGGCGTTCGGGCAGTGCCGGCACTGCTTCAGCCGGATCGCCGGCATAGACCTGGATGCCTTCGCGCTGCGCGAGTTCGTCGAGCAGCGCGAAGCGGCGCGCGGGATCGGCGGTGATCAGCGCCGCACGCGTCAGGTTGACGACGCTGGTGAGCTGCTGGGCAACCTGCAGCGCGCGTGGCCCGATCTCGGATGCGCGGAAGATCTGCAGCCAGGCCAGGTGTGCGATCACCAGCAGCGCGGCGATCAGCAGCACGCTGCGCCACAACAGGGTGCGCGGCCAGAGAGTCATTGCTGAAAAACCGGCAATTGGTAATTGGTGATTGGTGACTGGTCGTGATGGATGGCAGTCATGGTTTTACCATTCACCAATTACCAATCACCGACCTACTGGGCTTTGCCGTCGGGGATGAATACGTAGCCGAAACCCCACACGGTCTGGATGTAGGCCGGTTTGGCCGGGTCCGCCTCGATCATCTTGCGCAGTCGCGATACCTGCACGTCGATGGAACGGTCGAAGGCGCCGAATTCGCGGCCACGGGCGAGTTCCATCAGCTTGTCGCGCGACATCGGCGTGCGCGGATGTTCGACCAGCACTTTCAGCAGTGCGAATTCGCCTGTGGTCAGGGTGATTTCCGCGCCGTCGCGTGTCAACGTGCGCGTGCCGAGATTGAGGCGGAAGGCGCCGAATTCGATGATCTGCTCGGCGCCCCCGGGCGCGCCGGGCGGCGGGGGCGGCGGCTGGCGGCGCAGTACCGCCTGGATGCGCGCGACCAGTTCGCGCGGATTGAAGGGTTTGGGCAGGTAGTCGTCGGCGCCGATTTCGAGGCCGACTATGCGGTCGACGTCGTCGCCCTTGGCGGTGAGCATGATGATGGGCATGGCCTCGCCGCCGCCGCGCAGCCGGCGGCAGATCGACAGGCCGTCCTCGCCGGGCAGCATCAGGTCGAGGATCATCAGTTCATAACGTTCGCGGGCGAGCAGGCGGTTCATCTCGACGGCATCGGCGACCACGCGCACCGCATAACCCTGCTCGGTGAGGTAGCGGTTGAGCAGTTCACGCAACCGTGCATCGTCGTCGACGACCAGGATTCTGGTTTTTGTCTGTGTCATGGCGCAATCCTAGCCAGTTCCGCCGCCGCAGGCCACGGTATTGAAACAAAGTCTTACAAATCAGCCGGCGCAGGAAGCATGCGGCGCGGGTAGCATGTGCCTGTCGATTTATGGCGGCAGTGCCGCAATGACTTCTTGCACATTACTGCTGAGGCAGGCGGTTGCTGCGCAGGTACAATCGGGTTGATGCTGATGACCGGAGCGGCCGGCCATCACGGTTGAGCGGGGTGTGTGCATGAAAATCGGACTGGCGGTTTTTCTAATGGCATGGACAGTCCTCCAGGCGGGGCCGACCGTGGCGGGGCCGTGGCGTGAATTGCGGGCTGCGCAGGACCGGCCGGAACGCTACGAACGCAGTCAGGAGCGCCGGCGTGAAACCGCCCGACCGGAACGCACCGAGCGTCATCAACGTCGCGATCGCCTGTCCGACGAGGAGCGCCGGGGATTGCATCGTGATCTCGACAAGGCGCGCCGGGAGATCTACAAACCCCGCCGCGATCGCTGAGCAGATTCAAGTCAGAGGGCAAATCATGAATATCAGGAACATGGCGTTGCTTTGCGCTTTTATCGTGCTGCCGGCCTGGGCGGCCGACGGCCCGTCACCGGCTGCAGCAGAGGGCAAACCGCCCTACGGCCAGCATGGCACCATGCGCGAGGC
>JBFWOE010000127.1:0-3174 GCA_050250695.1 Burkholderiales bacterium | reverse complement strand
CGCGCCGAACAACGCCGTGAAAGCTGCAAGGCCGATCCCGAAAAATGCCGCAGGGAGCGTGCGGCGCAGCGCGAGCAGTGGTGTGCGCAGAATCCCGAGAAATGCAGGGAGATGAAGGCACGCGCCGAGCAGCGTCGCGCGCAGTGCGCTGCCGATCCCGGGAAATGCAAACGGGAGCACAAGGCCCGGCACGACGACGGGCAAACGCGGAGAATATAGCGGTACGGGTGCCGGCGGCGGAGTGGTTTGCCCTTCCTGCCGCGGCCCTGACCGGTTTCATCCATTCGGATGTCATCGCACCTGTTGAAATCCGGCTCCCGGATACTTGAATTAAGTAATTGTTTTTATTGAATAATTTTCAATTTTCGGGTAACTATCCCTCTCCAGCCTCGCTTTTCCCCTTGGGCGAACGCTAGAATGACAGCCGCAACCACCCGGCGGCATCGCGTGACCCGGAATTTCCGCGATGTGCCAAGCACTTACAACAAGACTAAAGGGGATCAGGCATCATGCTGGCGACGCGAATCCGACAAAAAGACAGCGTGTTTTATTTTGCGAGCTACCCGGCAAAGGAGGTGCTGGAGCGCGTGCGGTTCATCAGCCGCTTTTATGGTGAAGGCGAGGAGATCGCACCGCAAAATCTGCCGCAACATGATGAAATTGCCCAGTTCATTTCGCGAGTGGAGCGCAACGACGAGGCATTCCAGCGCCAGATGTCGAAGTCCAAGGTGCGGCAGCTGCGGAATTTCTACGAAATGGCGGTCAGCCAGCCGCCGATCCCTGGTACGGTGCTGCTGTTCACTTCCGACGAACTGCGTTTTACCGCACTGTCGGGGCAGGACAGCGTCGGCAACCTCGGCGAGCCCGCTTCAAAATACCTGATCATAGACGGCCAACACCGGCTCGCCGCGCTGAAGTTCTACCTGCAGGAACATCCGGCCGAGGCTTCGTCGATCAACGTGCCGTGCGTGATTTTCGACGGTCGCAGCGAGGATTTTGCCGCGGAAATGTTCGTCATCATCAATTCGACCCCGACCCGCATCAACAAGAGCCACCTGGTCGACCTCTACGAACGCGTGTCCTGGGCCGATCCGGACAAGCGGTTTGCCGCGCGCATGGTGGAGGATCTGTATACCGAGGGTGACAGCCCGCTGCGCTACCGCATCAACCGCCTGGGCGGACGCAGCCAGAAGGACAAGTGGATACTGCAGGCGGAACTGTTCAACGAACTGCACCGCTGGATCAGCAGCGACTGGCGCAAGATCAGCCGCACCAGCAACCTCTACCGCGAAAGCGAACGGTTCTACGAAATCATCCGCGATTTCCTGAAGGCGGCGCAGAAGGTCTGGGGCGACACCTGGGGGCATGACTCCTACCAGGTCACCAAGCCGGTGGCGCTGAAGGCGATGATCCGCGTCTGCGCGGACCTGGCACGCACCGATGCCGAACCTGCGCAGGGCCGCATCAAACGCTGGGAAGACCGGCTGGCGCCGTGGGCTGAGCAGCGCACCCAGTTCAAGGGCGACGGTTTTTACGAGCGTTTCCCGGCGAAAGGCCAGACCGAGCGCGTCACCCGCATCCATCGCGACCTTGCGCGCTGGGCGGGTATCGAGATCAAGAGCAAGGCGCGCGCCAAAAGCTGACGCGCGCGGGCTGCGGCTAGATTGCCGCCTGCACCATGATTTCCACCAGCGTGTCCGGCGTGCCCAGTCGCGCTTCGACACAGGCGCGCGCCGGCAGGTTCTGCTGGTCGGCCCAGGCTGCCCAGGCCTCGTCCATCTCGGGCTTCGCACGCATGTCGCTGATCCAGATCACCGCCGAGAGCAGCCTGGACTTGCTGGTACCCGCGGTTTTCAGCAGGGCATCGATCTTGCCGAGGATTTCCGCGGTCTGGTCACGCATGTTCTTGCTGCGATCGTCTGCGGTCAGGCCGGCGAGATAGGCGGTGCCGTTGTGGATCACCAGGCGTGACAGGCGTTTGTCACTGTTGAAGCGTTTGATCTCGCTCATGCTGAATCCTCCGTTACGGGTTTTGAATGTGATTGGGCAGGAAAACTTTGCCTGATGGCAATGCACTGCGGGCAATACGCAGCAGGCTCAAATCTGTCCGGTAGTAATCAGGCGGCCGAGAAAGAAGATGCCGGTGGCGATGAAGGCGAACAGTACGAAATCGGGAATTTTGTTTTCACGTTTGCCGCCGATCTGGGCGGAATGCAGTGTTTTGACCACGAACAACGCTGCAACGATCAGGATGATGGTCATTATCGGAGCCTGGTAATGTGCTTCCCATAATGCGCCCAATCCTTTCGCGATCCAGCCGTCATCGCGGAACAGGTGATAAACAATGCCGCCGATTCCCAGCAATATAAGCGCGCCGACCAGCAGCGAACCTGCCATGGTAAGTATTGCTCTCATGAGTATTCCCGTAAGTCGCTAATTTGCTTGCTGAATTCCGGAGGGGGTTGAGTATAACGCACCCCGTGCCATCGGGTTAAAACGATGCGGCGGCCCTGTGCGCCGGACAGCGTGGGCTACAATTCCGCCTCTGTTGTCCACTCCGCCATGAACATACTCGCGATCGATACCTCGACGGAATATTGCAGCACCGCGCTATGGGTGGATGGTACGGTCAGCCAGCGCGTCGCAGCTGCAGGGCAGGCGCATTCCGAGCAATTGCTGGCAATGGTCGATGCTGTCATGGCCGAGGGCGGCATCGGACTTGCGATGCTTGACGGCATTGCCTACGGGCAGGGGCCGGGTTCCTTCACCGGGCTGCGGGTGGCCTGCGCGGTGGCGCAGGGGCTGGCTTTCCCGGCCGACATTCCCGTCGCGGGCATCGGCACCCTGCATGCGATGGCGCTGGCGTGCGCTGCCCCGCGCGTCGTGTGCTGCCTCGATGCACGCATGCGCGAGATCTATCATGCGGCGTACGAGCAGGCCGACGGCGTGCTGATCGAGTCGTCGGCGCCGCGCGTCTGCGCGCCGGATGCAGCGCCGCCGCTGCGCGGGACCGGCTGGACGGGGTGCGGCAGCGGATTTGCGGTGTACGGCGACACCTTGCGCAGACTCTACGGCGGCCAGCTCGGCGCTGTTGTCCCAGGCGTCCATCCCCGTGCCGCGGAGATGGCGCGGCTGGCGGCGCCGGTTTTCGCCGCGGGGCGGGGTGTTCCGGCG
>JBFWOE010000126.1:6265-9233 GCA_050250695.1 Burkholderiales bacterium | reverse complement strand
CGGCTTTTCACCTTCCGCCCAAGCGGTCCATAGGGGCGTGTATTCGGCGAGCGCCCGCTGCAGGGTGACCCGGATTCGGTGCTCGTCGGCCGTCAATTCTTCGGGGGGGCGGCCAGCGGGCCCTGCGGCGAGACGGTGCTTGAGGGTTATCTCATTGATGCGCGGTGCTTGGCCGGTGGGTTCGGCATCAATAATGATCAGATCTCTCAACTTCTCCTCGGATAAGGCTGGAGGCTGAAGTGCTTCAAGCCGTGCCACGCGCAGCCAGATGTGGTCGCCTTCGATTTTGATATCGAAGTCGACTCCCGGCAGTCCCTGGAGGTCAGGACGGGCCCTCTTGAAGCCCTTGTGACCAGAGAGGTTGAAGCCGCGCGGGTCTATGTCCTTGGCTTGCTCGAGGACGTAGTCAAGCAGCTTGCTGAGCAATTGATGCGCGCTCACGCGGGCACTCGCTTCTTTCTGGACGCAACAGGTGGCTTCGTTGTCGGCTGCAATTTTTCCGCCGCAATACCATGCCGTTCGCAATAGTCGAGCACGATGACTTCCAGCATGTTCGACAAGCTGCGGCGGTCTGCTTCTGCAGCCGCTGTGAGCATGCTCTTGACCTGCGGGTCGACCCGCAAGGTCAGAGTCGCCGTCTTGGTTTGGCCGCGAGACACATGCTGCTCCTGGCTGAATTTGCTCGTGGAATGCAGAGCGACTGCGTTTTGCAGTCAGATTACGAGGAAATGTCAGAGGGCGCAACCCCGCGCAAATGGCCTGTTTTATACGTTGCTCAACGTTTTTTACGGGCTATCTGGCGATGCTCTAGCGTTGAGTGTTGGTATCGTGGCTTCGATGAAGCCCCAAATCGATCTTGCAAAACCCACTGCATTCTGCGTAGCAGTTTTTGACAGATTGTTGCTGGTGTTTCGGCCAGGCCGGGTTACCCACAACCCGACCCGTGCTTGCAAGAGAGGGGCCGCACGCATCGGGCTGTGGATAACCCGGCAATGCGCGGACTCTGCATTCTGGATTGGTTGTCGCCTTAGCGCGGCTGTCAAGCGTTTTTGTGGCTTTAGTGAAGCCTCAATTCATGCCGACCGTATCGCATCGCCATGGAATTATCTGGTCATCTTCCATTACCAGCCGCGAGGTAACGAACATGACTGAAACCATTCAGCGCGAGCCCACATTGCTTCGTCGCAAGCAGGTCCAGGCGCGCACGGGCCTCTCGCGCAGCATGATTTACCAGTACATCAAGGAGGGCGTGTTCCCCAAGCCCGTGCCACTCGGTGCGCGTGCGGTGGGCTGGATCGAATCCGAGGTCAGCGACTGGATCACGGAGCGCATTAAGGCCGCTCGCGGCAGCGCCAAAACATCGGGCTGACACATCATGCCGCCTTGCCGCCGAGTCGTATCAGTTCGGCATCGGCCTTCACTTTGTCCAGGTAGTCCGCCCATTGCTGCATCATCTGTACGCGATCCTCGATGAACTGTGCACGGTCATAGGCTGCATCAACCTTGTTGCCCTTGGCATGGGCAAGCTGCAAGTCGATCACTTCATGCCGGTAGCGTAGCTTCTCCTTGATCGTGCTCATGGCCAGCGCTCGGAAACCGTGGCCGGTCATCTTGCCCTGGTAGCCCAGCCGCCGCAGCGCCATGAGGATCGCGCCGTTGCTCATGGGCTTCTTGGGTTTTCGCTGATTCCGGAACAGATAGCGACTGTCCCCGTTCAGGGCCTTCAGTTGCTTAAGGGCCTCGACGGCCTGCCAGGCGAGCGGGACCAAGTGCGGGCGCCTCATCTTCATGCGCTCCTTGGGGACTTCCCACAGTGCCGCGTCCAGATCGAACTCCGTCCACTCGGCCTCGATCAGCTCGGAGGTTCGCACGAAGGTCAGCATCATAAGCCGCAGCGCGAGGCGTGTCTGCAGGAACAACCGCGCTTCGTTGCGCTCCAGCACCTGCAGGAATGTGGGCAGTTCCTTGAAGTCAATGGCGGCGAAATGCCCATGCTGCTGCGGTTTCAGGGCATCGCGCAAATCCGGCGTCGGATCGCGCTCTGCGCGGCCGGTGGCCACGGCGTAGCGGAAGACCTGCCCGATGGTCTGCTTGAGCCGCCGAGTGAGTTCCAGTGCCCCGCGGCTTTCGGTCTTGCGCAATACCGTGAGCACTTGGGGCGGAGTGATGCTGGCGATCGGCCTGCTCCCCATGTGCGGGAACACATCTTTCTCCAACCGGTGTAGCTTGTCCTTCGCCGTGCCCGACTCCCAACCGTCTTTCTTGTGCTCGTGCCACTCGCGCGCAATGACCTCGAACGTCTGCGCGCTGTTGAGCTTGGCTTGTTCCTGCTGTCCCCTCTTTGCTACACCGGGATCGGTGCCTGCGCGCAACAGTTCACGGGCACTCTCACGCAGCTTGCGCGCCTGGAGCAACGAGACGTCCGGATAGACACCCAGTGCCAATCGCTTCTCTTTGTCGTTGAAGCGGTATTTCAGTCGCCAGTACTTGCCCCCGGTGGGCGAGACTTCCAAATAGAGCCCGTGCGCATCGAACAGGCGGCGCGCACGATCGACAGATTTTGCGTTTTTGCATGCGGTATCGGTAAGCGCCATGTGTCCTCCAAGTCACAGAAGGACCAATTTGGGGGCATCTCGAAAAAGGGGATAGAAAATGTGCCCCCAGAAATGCCCCTAAAATGGCCCGGATTTGGCAAGACTGGATTGTACGCCTCGGGATGGGAAACCTGCAATACACTATTAAAAACAGGGTCTTATCGGACCACTTCGGACTTCTACAGACATATCCTTGGCGGAGAGAGAGGGATTCGAACCCTCGATAGGATTTTGGTCCTATACGCCCTTAGCAGGGGCGCGCCTTCGACCACTCGGCCATCTCTCCGGTACTCTTCTGTGCAGCAAAAATCCGCGCTAAATCTCTTCAATTCCTGCCAAATCAGAGTTGCCCCGGATTCTGCTCGGCTCCATCC
>JBFWOE010000126.1:0-6165 GCA_050250695.1 Burkholderiales bacterium | reverse complement strand
CATCCACACTATTCGCCAAATTCGGCCTGAGGATATCACAGCCACCCCCGGGACTTCCTCTTCATGCCGCCTGGTCCAGCGCGAACGCCTTGTGCAGCACGCGCACCGCGAGTTCGGTGTATTTCTCGTCGATCACCACAGAAACCTTGATTTCCGAGGTGGAGATCATTTCGATGTTGATGCCTTCTTCGGCAAGGCTGCGGAACATGGTGCTGGCGATGCCTGCGTGGGAACGCATGCCGACGCCGACCACCGACACCTTGGCGATGCGGTCGCCGCCCTGCACGCCGCGCGCCTTGGTGTGTTCCACCACCGGCTGCAGCACTTTCAGCGCCTTCTGGTAGTCATTGCGGTGCACAGTAAACGAAAAATCGGTCATCCCGTCGTGGCCGACGTTCTGCACGATCATGTCGACGTCGATGTTCGCGTCGCCGATGGGGCCGAGGATCTGGTAGGCGATGCCCGGACGGTCGGGCACGCCGAGCACGGTGATCTTCGCCTCGTCGCGATTGAACGCAATGCCTGATATGACGGCTTTTTCCATGTCCTTGTCTTCCTCAAATGTGATCAGCGTGCCCTCGCCTTCGTCCTCGAAGCTGGATAACACGCGCAAACGCACCCTGTACTTGCCGGCAAATTCGACCGAGCGGATCTGCAGCACCTTGGAGCCGAGGCTCGCCATCTCGAGCATTTCCTCGAAGGTGATGGTCTTCAGGCGCCGCGCCTCCGGCACAATGCGCGGGTCGGTGGTGTAGACGCCGTCGACATCGGTGTAGATCTGGCACTCCTCGGCTTTCAGCGCCGCAGCCAGCGCCACACCGGTGGTGTCCGAACCGCCGCGCCCCAGCGTGGTGATGTTGCCCGCCTCATCGATGCCCTGGAACCCTGCGACCACCACCACGCACCCCGCCTTGAGGTCAGCACGGATGTTCGTGTCGTCGATGCTGACGATGCGTGCCTTGGTATAGGCGTCGTCGGTGAGGATTTTCACCTGGCTGCCGGTGTAGCTGCGCGCCGCCACGCCCAGTTCCAGCAGCGCCATCGACAGCAGCGCGATGGTCACCTGCTCGCCAGTGGACACCATCACGTCGAGTTCGCGCGGGTCGGGCTGGGCCTGGATTTCGCGGGCCAGCGCGATCAGGCGGTTGGTTTCGCCCGACATTGCCGAAACCACGACCACCAGGTCATGACCCTGCGCTTTCCAGCGCGCCACACGTTTGGCGACGTTTTTGATGCGTTCGGGACTGCCGACCGAGGTGCCGCCGTATTTCTGGACGATCAATGCCATGGAATTGGAAACCGGGTTGTAGTGCCAAAAAGGGGCGTATTTTATTGGATTTTCAGGGGAAAAACGAGGTTTGGCGTTTCCTTGCAGGTGCCCTTGTTATAATCCGCGCCCCATGCGCATTACCCGCAGGCTGGAATTCGACGCCGGCCACCGCATCCCCAACCACGCCAGCCAGTGCCGCCACCTGCACGGCCACCGCTACGCCATCGAGGTCACGCTGAGCGGCCCGGTGGTGACCACCGACGGCGCGGCCGACCAGGGCATGGTGGTGGATTTTTCTGCGGTCAAGGCAATCGCCGCCGAACAGGTCGTCGATCCATGGGACCACGCGTTTCTGGCCTGGCGCCATGATCAGGCGGTCACCGCCTTCCTCGCCGGCATCCCCGGCCACAAAACCGTGCTCTTCGATGCCCCGCCGACCGCGGAACATCTCGCGCAGACGGCATTTTCGATTCTCGAACCGCTGTACCGGAACCGCTACGGCAGCCAGTTTATCCTGGAACGGGTGCGTCTCTACGAGACGCCTAATTGCTGGGCGGATGCGGTACGCGGAGAAAGCTGAACGGATAACCGCGATTCGGTGCCCGCTCAGCTGATGTCGAGCAGCTCCGCAAGATTCTTCCACAGGATTTTTTCCTTCTCCTGCGCACTCAGCGACGCCATGTTCTGCAACCATGAAACCGGCGATGGATGCCAGGGCACGAAGGGCCAGTCGCTGCCCATCACCACGCGGTCGGCGCCCACCCGGTCAATCAGGAAGCGCAGTGCGGCCTCGTCGCCGGTGACAGTGTCGTAATACAGTTTTTTCATGTAGGCGCTGGGCGGCTTTGGCGTGCCGCGCCCGCCCGGACGGTCATGCCAGTTGCGGTCGAGACGTCCCATCGCGTAGCAGACCGGTCCGCCGCCGTGCGCGATGCACACCTTGAGGTCCGGGCATTTTTCGAGCACACCGCTGCAGAGCAGCACCGCGGTGACGATCGCATCGTCGAGGATCACGCCGAGGCTGTTGTTCATGCCGTAACCCTTGACCCGCTCCAGCAGGAAATTGTTCTGCGGCTGCGGGTGATAGAACAGCAGCGCGCCCATCTGCTCCGCGGCCTTGAAGAACGGCAGGAATTTGGGGTCGTCCCACTGCTCGTCATTGACATGGGTATCCAGCGCGACGCCCTTCAGGCCCAGCTTGACCACCGCGCGTTCCAGTTCCTGAATCGCCAGCCCGACGTCCTGCATCGGCAGCGTCGCGAGCCCGGCCAGCCGTTTTTTGCTGCTGGCCACGGTATCGCTGATCTCGTCGTTGAATTCGCGCGCCAGCGCGAGCCCCTGCTTTGCATCCAGGTCATAACCGAACAGCGGCGTGTGGATCGACAGCACCTGCACGTCGACCTTCTGCTCGTCCATCTCCTTCAGGCGTTGCTCCAGCGAGTATTTCACCTTGGGGCTGGTGAAGTAAGTGCGCCTGCCGCAGCCGTCCATCACCGCACCCAGCCCTTCACCGCCATCATGGCGAAACCCGTACCAGTCGCGCTTATCCGCGATTGCCCGCCACAGCGAGTCCGGAATGACATGGGCGTGGATGTCGATGGTCTTCATTGCCTGTCCTCTGTATGGGTATGAAAATGCGCCGGATTGAATCCGCGCGACGCAGCACGGGCTGCGGCAACCCGGGCTTCAGCCGGACGGCGCCGCGCCTGCATGCGCCGCCGGCCCTGCCGCCGTCGTCAGTTCACCTTGATGCCCGCCGTCTTGATGACCTTGCTCCACTGACCCGATTCGTAATTGATCAGTTCGGCAAATCCCTGCGGCGTGCCGACCACAGGTTCGGTCACTATTTTCGTGAGCGCAGCGCGCACGCTGGCCTGCTCCATGGTCTTGACCACGGCCGCGTGCAAGGTGTCGACGACGGGTCGTGGTGTGCCGCGCGGAGCCAGCAGCCCGTACCAGCCGCCGGTCTTGAATGCGTAGCCCGATTCCTGGATCGTTGGCAGATGCGAAAACAACCCCACTCGTTTTTCGCCACCCACGGCCAAGGCGCGCACCCGCCCGCTGCGGATGTGCGGCACTGCTGGAGACAGGCCGTTGAACATCAGGTCGACCTCACCGGACATCAGAGCGGTCATCGCCGGAGCCGCGCCCGCATACGGCACGTGCACCAGGTTCACGCCCGCAGCCACCTTGAACAACTCGCCCGCCATGTGGATGCCGACGCCGACACCGCCGGATGAAAAATTCATTTTGCCCGGCCGCGCCTTGGCCAGCGCCACCAGTTCCTTCACCGATTTCGCTGGCACGCTGGGATGGACCAGCAATACGTATGGCTGGGTCGCCACCTGCGCGATCGGAACCAGATCGTTGGCAACGTTGTACGGTGTTCTGGGATTCAGGTTCGGCACGATCGCCAGCGGCCCTGAAAAGCCGAACAGCAGCGTGTAGCCGTCAGGACGCTGGCGCACCACATATTCGGTGCCGATGAGGCCGGCGGCGCCGACGCGATTTTCCACCACGACCTGCTGTCCGAGATGGTCGCCGAGCCCCTGGGCAACGATGCGGCACACCACATCCACCGGACCGCCAGCGCCGGAAGGCGCGATGATCCGGACCGGACGCGACGGATAGCTGCCGGTCTGCGCGAACGCCACGGTACTTACCAGCATCGCGGCCACCAAAATGCCTGTGCTATGGAAAAACTTCATGCGGGCTCTCCTCTCTCGGTCGGTTTTCTGCAATCATGTTCATGGTCGCGCGGAAATCCCGGACTACTGCCAGGGTTACCCATCCGCGCTCATCATTCAATTCATTTTTCCAGACACCCTCAAAATCCCCGTGAAACTACACCTGTTCGAACGCTCCGGCAACGCCTATAAACTGCGTCTTTTGCTGTCGATGCTTGATGTTGCCTACGACAAAGTGCTGCTGGATCCTGCGAAGGGCGACCTCAGGAGTCCCGCATTCCTCAAACTCAATCCGCGCGGACAGGTGCCCGTGCTCGAGGACAGCGGCCACGTGTTCTGGGAATCGACGGGCGCGATGGTCTACCTCGCGCGCAAACACGGCGGTGAGCAGTGGCTGCCGGTCGATGCCGCAGGCATGGCAGAGGTCATGCAATGGATGGCTTTCGCCCAGAACGAAGTCCTGTTCGGATTGCAATGGGCGCGCGCCGTGATGCTGAAATTACGCGGCGGCGATGTCGAGGAATACCGCGGCTACGGCCGCGCCGGCCTCGCCGTCCTCGATCAGCACCTGTCCAAGCATCGCTGGCTGGCACTCGGTCGCACCACCATTGCCGACATTGCGAACTACCCTTACGTATCGCTTGCACCTGAAGGCGGCATACCGCTGGAACCCTATCCTTCGGTCGTTGCCTGGGTAAAACGCGTCGAGGCATTGCCGGGCTGGATCAGGCGCGTTTGATCAGCATGCTGACGCAATCTCCCGCCAGAAATATATCGTTCATAAAGCTTTGACACCGGTGGCCTTGACCACTTCCGCCCATTCCCTGACGTCCCGTTCCATTGACTGCCGCACCTCGGCAGAACTCAGGTTGAGGGTTTCCGCGGCATTGGTGGCGAACAGCTGTTTCGCCTTCGGGGTGGCCGAAGACTTCGCGAATTCGGAATGCAGCCGCTCGATCACCGGCTGAGGGGTTCCGTTCGGAGCCAGCACGCCTGCAATCACTGCGCCCTCGACGCCTTTCAGGGTCTCGGCGATGGCCGGCACGTCGGGCAGGTACTGTGAGCGCTTCGCTGCGGCCAGACCCAGCGCAACGATCTTGCGGTCGCGCACGTGCTGGATGCTTGCCGGCACAGTCGCCATCACCAGCGCGACCTCGCCGCTGCGCAGGGCAACGATAGGCGTGTTGCCGCCCTTGTAGTTGACCGCTGTCACTTCTATTCCGGCGCGCAGGCGGAATTTCTCGGCAGTCATGTGGGTCACGGTACCGACACCGGAGTTGCCGAGCGTGATGCCGGGATTGCGCTTCGCCAGCGTCACCAGGTCGCGAACGTTTTTCACGCCGACCGACGGATGTGCGACCAGCAGCAGTGGCGACGCGTTCACTGCAGCGACCGCAACAAAATCGCGCATCGGGTGATAGGCCAGTCTGCTGTAGAGCGAACTGGTGATGGTATGCGTCGACAGGTCGGTGTAGAACAGCGTATGGCCGTCGGCCGGTGACTTGGCGACGATTTCCGCGGCAATGGTGGTGCCCGCGCCCGGCCGGTTCTCGACGATCACCTGCTGGCCCAGGCTTTTGGTCATTTCGGCCGCAGCCATGCGCGCAAAAACGTCGGTGGCGCCGCCCGGCGGGAACGGCACCACCAGGCGGACTGGCTTGACTGGAAAGGCCTGCGCGAACGCAGCCGGGGTTACCAGTACTGCAAGTATCAATGCAAGAGTGCTGCCCAATAACCTGCTCATGGTCTCACCTCCTTGGATGTATACGGTTTTGTCTTGTTGTTCATGCATTTCCGGAACCACATATTGGTCCGGGCTATCAATCTGAGCGTGCCTCATTGTCCCCGGGAATATCCGGCCGTAGCACCACCAGTGCATCGGCAGCAATCACGCCCTGCCCCTGCGGCCGCACCAGCAGCGGGTTGATGTCGAGTTCCTGCAACCGGTCCCGCAGTGCCCATGCCAGATCGGCAACCTGCACCAGGGCCTGGGCCAACGCATCCGTATCCCGCGGCGGCAGGCCGCGGACGCCATCAAACAGCGCGCGGCCCTTCAGTTCTCCCAGCATCGAATGCGCCTCCGCAAGATCAAATGGCGCCATGCGGTAGGTCACGTCGTGCAGTATCTCGGTATAGACGCCGCCCAGCCCGACGGCAACCACCGGGCCAAAAGCCGCATCGTTGACCACACCGACGATGACTTCAATG
>JBFWOE010000125.1:0-9275 GCA_050250695.1 Burkholderiales bacterium | reverse complement strand
GTTTTCCGCGCATAACGAATTCCACGCGGTGGCCATCTGTGAAAATGAAAAACCAGTGGGGCTGATCAACCGGCGGCGCTTCATGGACCAGTACGCGCAGCCGTACCACAGGGAGCTCTTCGGCCGCAAACCGTGCACCCTGTTCATGCAGTGCGATCCCTTGATCGTGGATCGCCGCACGCCGCTGGAATCGCTGCAGAGCATACTTACGGGCTCTGACCAGCGTTACCTGCAGGATGGCTTCATCATCACAGACAACAGCCGCTACATCGGGCTGGGAACCGGCGAAAGCCTGGTTCGTGCCGTTACCGAATTGCGCATCGAGGCCGCGCGCTATGCCAATCCGCTGACCGCGCTGCCCGGCAACATCCCCATCACCGAGCATCTCAACCGCCTGCTTTCCGGCAAGAAACCGTTCGTGATGTGCTATGCCGACCTCAACAATTTCAAGCCATTCAACGACCAGTATGGCTACTGGCGCGGCGACCTTGTCATCCGCCAGCTCGCCGGAACTCTGGTCCGGCATGCCGACCCGCAGATCGATTTTGTCGGCCACGTCGGCGGCGACGATTTTGTCGTGGTTTTCCAGTCAGACGGCTGGAGGGAACACTGCCTGCACATCATCAATGAGTTCAACGTCGGCGTAAGGGAACATTTCTCGAAGGCCGACAATGAGCATAACGGTTTCTGGGGTGAAGACCGCATGGGCCAGCGCTGCTTTTTCCCGATGACTTCGCTGAGTATCGGCGCCGTTGTCGCACACCCCGGCGAGTTTTCCACCAGCGAGGAAGTCGCCTCCGCAGCAGCGGCGGCGAAACGCAAGGCCAAACACTCCGGGCAGGGATTCTGCATCGCCGGCGAATGTCCTGAAGACTGCGCGGAAATGCCGGACTTGCCGTTACGCCGTCCTAGCGTCGCAGCCTGAGATAGATCTCCGGCAGCTTGTTGGGCAGGCTGTTGATGTGGTCGAGCACCAGGTAATGCCCGGGGCCGAAGATCTGCGGCAGGTACTGGTTGGCCATGGTGTCGACGGTGATGCAGAACGGGTGCACGCCCTTGGCCACCGCCTCCTTCACCGCCATGCGCGTGTCCTCGTGCAGGTAACGCCGGTCGCCGCCGTCGTCGTAATCCTCGGGCCGGCCGTCGGAGAGCAGCAGCAGCAGGCGGCGCCGGCTCTCGACGCCGTCGAAACCCGCGGTGGCGTGGCGGATCGCCGCCCCCATGCGCGTCGCCAGCCGTCCCGACATGCCGCCGATCTGCGCGCGAATGTCCTCGGACAGCAGTTCGTCGAAACCCTTCAGCTTGTAATAACTGACGTTGTCGCGGTATTTCGAGCAGAAGCCGGCGATCGAATAGGCATCACCGACCTCCTCCATGCTCTCGGCGAACAGCAGCACGCCGGCGCGCACGCGGTCGACCAGGCGTCCGCCGCCCTCGGGCAGGTGCTGCATGATGGAGGTCGACATGTCGGCAAGCAGCGTCACCGCCACTTCGCGCTGGCGGATTTCGCGGCGCTTGTAGATGTTGGGCCGCGGCGAACGCCCGGCGCGCTTCTCGGCAACGTAGGTCACCACGGCGTTCAGGTCCATGTCGTCGCCGTCGAGCTGCTGGGTCAGGGGCGCGGCACGGGTCGGTTTCTGCGACTGGATCGCCTTCTTCAGTCGCTTCAGCGCATTGGCATACTGCTTCATCAGGCGGTTGGTCTCGCCCATGTTTGATTCGGCCAGGCGTTTTTCCTGCACCCAGCTCCAGTTGCGCTTGTAGCGCGACTCGCGGTAATCCCACTCCGGATAGGGTATGCCCTTGTCGCTGCTGCCCTGGTTGGGCGCCTCCTTGTCGCTCTGGCCGGAGGCGCGTGCCGACTGCCCGGACGAATCGCCGTAACTGGGCATCTCCTTCTGCTCGCCGTCCTCGCGTTCATCACCCGACTCCGCATTCTGCGGCTGTTCGGACTGCTCCTCGCCGTCTTCCTGCGGCTGGCTCTGCTGGTCGGCGCCGGCCTGGGTCTGCTGTTCGCTGTCGTCCTTTTCCTGCGGATGCGCCATGCGCGTCGCGTTCGGGCTGCGACCCGGCAGGTAGGCTGCATGGAAGGATTCGAGATCTTCAACCTGCGGCAGCGTGCTGCCGGTGTAGAGTTTCATCGCCGCGCGCCAGGCATCGGCCACCGTCGCACGCGGCTCGAACAGCGGTGCAAAGCGCGGATCCGCGGCGCCGCCCCTGCAGTACGCCAGTGCGTTCTCCACGCTTTCCAGGGCGAGATCGAAATAGGGCTGCGTTCCGGGATGGCTGCGGATCAGCTCATGCGCGGCGCGCAGCATGCGCCGCAGGTAGTTCGGCACGTCGCGCTGCACCCTGAAATCGACGCGCAGGTCCTCGCACAGATCGAACAGCAGCTGGAAACGCAGCGCGTCGTCGCCGAAACGCATGAACAGCGGCGCCCACGATACCGCGCCCGATTTCGGGAAATCCACCTGCGCCTCGGCAAACATCTCCTGCATCGCCTCGCGGTCGAAGGTGCGGTAGCGCATGTGCGCGGCGGTGTGCAGCACGGCGAGTATCGCCTCCTCGCGGTCGGCCATCACCGCCGGGAAATAGATGCTGCGGCCGTCGGTTTCGATGAACGGCCGCCCCTGCTCCGGCGACCAGGTGCTTTCCTTCAGGTCGAAGGCGCCGCCGAACCAGACGTCGAGCAGCATCGTCAGCAGCCGGTTTCGGTCGGTCAGCCGGTAACCTGGCAGGTGTTCGAGCAGCAGCGACAGGCTTTCCTCGGATTCCAGCCGGAAATAGGCTTCGCCGCGCGCACGTCCTGCCTGCATGATGTCGGCGCCGCGCGAAGCCCAGGGCAGGATCGCCTGCGCGCCGAGCAGGTTGCGCACGCGGATCGCCCCCGGCAGGTAAGTCGACAGCATCAGCTTGCGCGATTCGAACAGCTCATCCGCTGGCACTGCCAGCTGCTCGATGGCGGTGATGCCGCCGTGGCGTCCCGCCAGTTCCAGCACCGGCGTCGAGAAATAGGCCGAGCCGCTTTCGATCTGGCGCGCGCACCAGCAGAAACCGATGTCGACCCAGCGCTGCTCGCCGGCATGGCCCAACGAACCGTAGGCGCGCGCGACATTGGCCATGAAACCTTCCAGCGCCCGCCACGACGCGCGCCACTGCATGAAGGCCAGCGCCTGCTGCGTCCACGGCAGCACGGTTTCGGATACCTGCTCGGCCTCAAGGCTGCCGCGGATGAAGGCCTTGCCGGCGTCACGTTCGAAACTGAACAGCGCGGAACACGCCGCCAGCCACTGCAGCGCGACCTCTTCTCCGTGCGGCAGGATCGCCGGCAGCACCGCCTCGACTTCGCGGTGCGCGACGACGCTCAGTTCCTTGAGTCCGGCGAGCGCCTGGTCGATGGCGGGGGTGGTGTTCATGATTTCAAAAAGGCATGGCTGGTGATACGTGGCTGGCAACCATCTCAGCAGACCGATGGCCGGGAAAACCTCGCGCGCACGCGACGCCGCTCACCGGAAGCGCAGCAGCCTGTCCGGCGGTCAGGCGAAGTGTGCGTTGACGATCTCCATCAGCGCATCCGACAGCTCGATATCGTCGGTGATCGGATTGACCATCGCGACCTGGCAGGCCGCCACCGGATCGAGTCCGGCGGCCATCATGCTTGCCGCATAGACCAGCGCACGCGTCGAAGTCGATTCCTCGAGGCCGTGGTCCTTCAGCAGCCGCGCCTTGCGGCCGATCGCCACCAGCTGCTGCGCGATCTCCGGCTTGGTGCCCGGCACTTCCTTCAGCAGGATCTTGCGCTCGACCTCTTCTGCCGGAAAATCGAAATTGATGGCAATGAAACGCTGCTTGGTCGACGGCTTGAGGTCCTTCAGCACGGTCTGGTAGCCGGGGTTGTACGAAATCACCAGCATGAAATCCTCGTGCGCGTCGATCTCCTGGCCCTTCTTCTCTATGGTCAGCTTGCGCCGGTGGTCGGTCAGCGAGTGGATCACCACGGTCGAATCGGTGCGCGCCTCGACGATCTCGTCGAGGTAACAGATCGCTCCGGCCTTCACCGCGCGGGTCAGCGGACCGTCGTGCCAGATGGTCTCGGAACCTTCGAGCAGGAAGCGGCCGACGAGATCGGAACTGGTCAGGTCTTCGTGGCAGGATACCGTCACCAGCGGGCGCTTGAGCTGGAACGCCATGAATTCGAGGAAACGCGTCTTGCCGCAGCCGGTCGGGCCTTTCAGCATCACCGGCAGGCGGCGCTTGTAGGCGGCCTCGAATATCGCCACCTCGTTGCCCTGCGGCTCGTAATACGGCGCCTGGTCGCCGACCTGCGGCATCTGCACGATGTCATGTTCGACGCCGCGGACGCGGCTGCTTGCTGTCTTCATCTACGCTCCAAAGTCAAAATCGCGGCAGCCGGCTACTCCGCCAGCCTTCCCTCACGGACACAACGGGTCTTGATGTAGAGGTAAACATGCCGCGCCGTGCGCACGGCCATTTTCTCCGGGACTTTCGGCAAAACGTCCCTGCGCCCCATATTAATACAGTTGCGGTAGTACACAAGTTCCCGGCAATTGTCGCGGATCGCGTTCCACGTCGGCTCACCCTTGACCAGCACCTTGAAAGCCTCGAGGAAATCCGCATCGGCGCCCGGCGGAGTTTTCTGCCCGCTGGCGGCGACATAGGCCGTGACCAGGCGCTGCGTCAGCACGATCGCGGCCTCCACGGTTTTATCCAGCGGCAAAACATCGCCGCGCGCAATGGCCGCTTCATGTTCCGCCAATGCGCCATCCACTGCGGCAAAAACCGCGGCGAGGTCGCCTTGCGGCACGGCAGTGTCTAGAATGTCGGTCATTGAACCGGGAGAAACACGATGCCAGACAGATTAATAAATATGTTTAAAATCAATGGTTTGCAATATAACGCCATGCGCGATCCCCAAGTCTACCGGCGCGTGCCCGGCGAACCCTTCCGCATCGAGGCCGTGATTGCCGGCCGCGACCGAGTGCAGGTAACCCTGGCCGATGCAAAAGGCATGGTGCTTGCGCAACGCGAAGTGCAGGCGCCGGGCACATTTTCTCACGAGCTGCGCTTCGACAAACCCGGCGTGCGCATCGTGACCCTCACCGCGCACCATGCGGACCACGAGGAGTCGTACAACCTGCGGCTGGATATCATGGCGCATGCCTGGATCGGCTGAAGCCGCGTCATCCTGAATCGCGGACGGCGCCGGTCCCCGCCAGTCACCACCCGAACCTGAAGGACACCCGATGCCACGCGCCACCACCCGCCTCCGCGCCCTGGTCAAGGCCGGAAAATTCCTCGAACTGCCGGCTGTGCACGATCCGCTGACCGCGCGCCTCGCCGAAAGCATCGGCTTCAAGACCGTCTACAACGGCGGCTTCGTCACCGGCGGCAGCACCACCATCACCGAGCCGCTGCTGACCATGAACGAACAACTCATCGTCGGCGGCAACATCGCCAACGCGGTGAACATCCCGGTGGTGATGGACGCCGGCGCCGGCTGGGGCGAACCGCTGCACACCATGCGCACGGTGCGCGAATGCATACGCGCCGGCATCGCCGGCGTGCACATCGAAGACCAGCTGTTTCCGAAACGCGCGCATTACCACACCTATGTCGCGCACAACATTCCCTTCGACGAGTTCCGCGACAAGATCCGCATGGCCTGCGAGCAGCGCGACCAGACCGACCGCGATTTCGTCATCATCGCCCGCTCCGACGCCTGCCGCGAACAGGGTTACAAAGAGGCGGTCAGACGCATGCGGATGGCGCGCGACCAGGGTGCGGACATGGGCCTGATCTTCCCGCGCACTCCGGAAGAAACGAAGCGCGCGCCGAAGGACTGCAAGCTGCCGATGGTTTACGTGCAAAGCCGCGGCAACCGCGACGGCCGTCCGCTGTATTCGTTCAAACAACTCGAGGACATGGGTTACGCCGGCAGCATAGATGCCATACTCTCGGTGGGCGTGCAGTTCCATTTCATGCGCAAGGCGCTGCTGGAGCTGCGCAAGACCGGCGACTACACCGGCATCCGGAACAAGGACTACATCACCGCGCGCAAGCAGATCGAGGACCTGATCGGACTCGAGGAGTACTACAAAATCGAGGAAGCCACGGTCGAGAAGATGCACAAGAAGGAAAACGCGAAGAAAAAGCGCTGAACCCGTTCCCGCGTCCACGCGGGATGTTTCAGGAGGAAAAGACATGCGCCATCTGCTTACCCTGTCCGCAATCCTGCTGGCCGGCGCCGCCGGCCTCTGCCAGGCACAGACCTGGACCTACTATAGCCCGCCTGAACGCGGCTTCCGCGTGCTGATGCCGGAGACGCCGGTGCGCACCGTTTCGAACGATGGCAAGTGCGTCACCTATCGCGCGGCTTCCGGCGAGCGGCAACTGGCCGTCATCCGCTGCCCGCTGAATCCGGCCCATTCCGACACCAATCGCCGCAACGCCATCATTGATCGCCTTGGCGACGGCGACCTCAGCGTGAATGATGTCAGCGACGAACTCGCGCTGGCGCCCGGCGATCACATGTTCAGCGCCGCCGATCGGCTGTCGGTGCACCGCCACGTCATCCATGCCGGCCAGGTCTACGAACTGATCGTGCAGGCCCCCCGCGAAGACGGCCCGCCGCGCCAGCTGGCCACGGATTTCTTCGCCTCCTTCCAGGCCGGCGCAGCCCTCACCGCCGCCCCGGCGCTGTCCGCCCGCCTCGCGCCCGAGAGCTGCAAGACCCGCGGCAACGCCTTCGCACAGCGTTTCTGCGAATACCTGACCTGCCTGGTGCCGGCGAACCGCAGCCACGCCACCTGCGCGGCGTTGCCGCCGCTGCTCAAATTCTGAGTTCCGCTGGCGGCACTGCGCGCACAACTCCCTGACAAAACTCAGGGCACGTCCCGGATTGTCGCTCGAACTGAAAAAACCGGCGACTACACCGGCTTCAAGGGCAAGGACTACATCACCGCGCGCAAGCAGATAGAAACCCTGATCGGACTCGAGGAGTACTACAAGATCGAGGGAGCCACGGTCGAGAAGATGCACAGGAAGGAAAAACGCTAAACTTGCCATCCGCCTCCCGAAGATGCCGAGGACATGCCTTGAAAAAAACCGTCTGGTACTTCCACTCCCTGTCTTCCCCCTGGGCCTACCTCGGCTGGCCGAAGTTCAAGGCCATCATCGAGAAACACGACCTCGATGTCATCGTCCGACCGACACGCGTCCGCACTGAAAACGGCGGCATCCTGCTGCGCACCCGTCCGCAGGCACGGCAGGACTATCACGAAGTCGAGCTCGACCGCTGGCGCAAGCGCCTCAAGATGCCGCTAGTGCTGCGACCGAAACACTACCCGACGCAGAACGAGTTCTCGGCGCGCATGGTCATCGCGGCAGACAAACTCGGCTGGGATGCGCTGGAGCTGTCGCATGCGCTGCTGCATGCGCTGTGGAGCGAAGAGCTGGACGTGATGGACGCGTCGGTGCGCGTCGCCACCGCCAACCGCCTGGGCATGGACGGCGCGAAACTGCTGGAGATGCAGGACACGCCGGAGATCATGGCGGCGTGGCAAGCCAGCGAAGCCGAGGCGCAGCAGCGTGGCGTGTTCGGCACGCCGACCTGGATCTACAACGACGTGCTGTTCTGGGGCCAGGACCGGCTCGACTTCCTCGACGAGGCACTTTCAAAATGAAAACCCTGATCACGATTGCCGCGACCGCACTCTCCGCCTGCCTCATTCCGTCGGCCGGCGCGCAGAACACCGCATACCCTGAAAGACCGGTCCGCCTGGTGGTGCCGTTTTCGCCCGGCGGCGCACTGGATGTCGTGGCGCGCATGCTGGGCCAGAAATTCACCGATGCCTGGGGCAAACCGGTGCTGATCGACAACCGCGTCGGCGCCGGTGGCAACATCGGCGCCGAATTCGTCGCCAGGGCCGCGCCCGACGGCTACACGCTGCTGATGTCTTCGGTGACGACGATGGCGATCAACATGAGCCTGCCGGCAAAACCGCCTTACGACTTCGAGCGCGACTACGCCCCGGCGGCGCTGAACTCCTCGGCGCCCCTGGGCCTGATGATCCACCCGGCGCTGCCGGCACGATCGGTGAAGGAATTCATTGCGCTGGCGAAGGCGCGCCCCGGCGACCTGCATTATTTTTCATCAGGCGTGGGCACCGGCACCCATCTTGCCGGCGTGCTGTTCGACCAGCTGGCCGGCGTGCGCACCACCCACATCCCCTACAAGGGCGGCGGCCAGGGTGTCATCGACCTGCTCTCGGGCCAGGTGCAGTTCGCGTTTTCGACGCTGCAACTCGCCCTGCCGCACGAAAAATCCGGGCGCATCCGCCTGCTCGGCATCGGCTCGGCGAAACGTTATCCGCGCCTGCCGGGGCTGCCCGCAGTCGCGGAAACAGTGAAAGGTTACGAGGCGGTACAGCTCTACGGCATCGTCGCGCCGCGCGGCACGCCGCAGCCTATCCTCGAAAAAATTGCCGCCCAGACACGCACCACCGTCGGCAGCGCCGATGTGCAGGAACGCCTGCTCGCGCAGGGCATCGTGCCCTCGGCTTCAACGCCGGATGAGTTCTCGCGCATCATCAAACAGAATATTGCACGGTTCGGCGGGGTCATCAAAAAGCTCGACCTGAAAGTGCAATGAGTTTTGATCTGCATCACACCGGAATAAAAAATATCAATAAAATAAATAACTTACGGCATTTTCACCGCACAAATCCGCAAACATGGGAATCGCCATCGCCCTCACCGCCCTTGGCATCATCGCCACCGTCATCTGGCTGGTGCTGACGCGCGGCCTGCAACTGAAACAGCTGGTGGAAGACGGCGTGGACATGGATGGCTTGGTCGTGCGCCAGTTCAAGCTCAACCCCAAGGGCGGATCACAATCGACCAACCATTTCCTGCGTTACCGCTACCGCGACAACGCGGGGCAGGAACATGAATACAAGTCGAATGTGAGCCGCGATTTCTGGGTGGCGCACCCCGAAGGCAGCACCATCGCGATCACCTGCTCCAAAAGCAAACCGCAGATCAGCGCGCCGCGGTACCTGGTGGAGCAGGCGCGGGAAGCGCTGGCGAAAAAGAAGAAATAACGCGCAACACCGGCCGGGAAACCACCCCTCATTTGCCCGGGCCGGATTGTGCCAAGAATTAGAATGATCGTGCCAGAAACTGGCACGATACATCATAAGTATTTGATTTAATTGATAATTTTAAATAATCATCTCCGTGCAGAACGCATCGCT
>JBFWOE010000124.1:0-9298 GCA_050250695.1 Burkholderiales bacterium | reverse complement strand
CGGCTGCGTTCGTAGACGATCTCCCGCCCCATCACGCTGCCCGCATAGGCGAGGCCGTTGCGGGTCGGGGTCAGTGAACATTTGACGCTGTGTACCCCGCTGCCGAGCACCACTTCGATGGACGAGGCCCGCTTGCTGAGCACCACCACTTCCATCAGCTGCCGGGTCTCGGTAACGCGCACCTGGATTTTTTCGGTGTTCATGGCAGTGTCCGCAGGGTTGTATTGGCAATGAAGGGCCACGCAGGACCCCGGAGCATGGCATGCCGCATGTTACTACCGTGACGGCGGCCATGACACTTCAACAGCTGCGGGCCTCATCCGCAATGTGCCCAACATGGGTCCGGCGCCCCGGTGTGGCATATAATTTCGGACTTTTCCCGCAGCTTCGCAACCATCCCCCATGCTGATCAAATTCACGCTCAACGGCGATCCTGCCGAAGTACATCTCAAATCGGCCGACCGTCTGCTGGTCGACGTGCTGCGCGAGGACCTGCAGCTCACCGGCACCAAGCACGGTTGCGGCATCGGCGCCTGCGGCACCTGCACGGTAATCATCGACGGCGCGCCGGTGTCGTCCTGCCTGCAGCTCGCGGCATTGTGCGACGGCGCGAACATCCGAACCGTCGAGGGTCTCTCCGAAGCCGGCGTACTGCACCCGGTGCAGCAGGCCTTCATCAACCGCTCAGCGATGCAATGCGGCATCTGCATACCCGGCCACGTGATGCAATGCGTGTCGCTGCTCGACGCCAATCCGGACCCCGGCGACGAGGAGATCCGCGCCAGCGCCGACAGCGTCTACTGCCGCTGCACCGGTTACGTGAAAATCATGGACGCCTACCGCGAAGCTGCGGCGCTGATGAAAAAGGCGGGCAAGGCATGAACACCCGCGACCCTCGCCTGAAGGATCCCCGGTTCGAAGCCGGCCTGCTGGTGGTCGGCAAGGACGTGCCGCGCACCGATGCGCTGCCCAAGGTCACCGGCGCCGCGCAGTACGTCGCCGACCTGCACATGCCGGGCATGCTCCATGCGGCGGTATTGCGCAGCCCGCACCCCAATGCACGCATCCTGTCGATCGACACCAGCGCCGCACGTGCGATGCCCGGAGTCAAGGCGGTCATCACCGGTGAAGACACCGCGAAACGCAAGTGGGGAGCCTTCCGTCCCGACCTCTATCCGCTGGCGATCGGCCGCGTACGTTATGTCGGCGACGAAATCGCCGCGGTCGCCGCCACCGATCCGGAAACCGCGCGCGCCGCGGTGGACAAAATCGTCGTCCAGTACGAAGTGCTGCCGGGCGTGTTTTCACTGGACGAGGCGATGGCTCCCGGCGCGCCGCTGGTGCACGACGACGCGCCGGGCAACGTCGCCCACGAATTCGCCTTCGAGCGCGGCGAAGTCGACGCCGGGTTCAAGGCCTCCGACGTAGTCGTCGAGGGCACCTGGGAACTGATCCGGCAGTGGCATTCCTCGCTGGAGACCATAGGCTGCGTCGCCCAATGGAGCAACAACCGGGTCACGATGTGGTGCAACACCCAAACACCCTTCCTCGCCCGCGGCCGTTATGCCGTCGCGCTCGGCGTACCCGAAGCGCAGGTGCGGGTGATACAGACCGAGGTCGGCGGCGGTTTCGGCGGCAAGTCCGGCGACGACAACTGCTCGGTGATCGCCGCGATCCTCGCCCGCAAGGCCGGGCGCCCGGTGAAACTGATACACACCCGCGAAGAAGAATTCCTCGCCAGCCATCCGCGCATGCCGATGCGTTACTGGGTGCGCCTGGGTTTCGCCAAGTCCGGCAAGGTGCTGGCCAAGGAAATCCGCATGTGGGCCGACAACGGTGCCTACACCGGCAAGTCGCAGGCCATCCTCGGCGCGGCGACGGTGCGCCATGACGCGCTCTACAAGTATCCCAATGCCCGCGCAAAGTCGACGCTGCTCTATACCAATCTCGTGCCCACCGGCGCCTTCCGCGGTTTCGGCAATCCGTCGGCGGACTGGGCGGTGGAACAGGCCTGGGACCTCGCTGCCGAAAAACTGAAGATCGACGTGGTCGACCTGCTGCGCATGAATGCAGTGGAAGAAGGCGACGTGTCGCCGCACAACCACAAAATCACCAGCTGCGAATTGCGCCAGTGCATCGACAAGGCTGCGGAGCTGATTCAATGGGATGAGAAACGCAAACACAAAAAGCCTGACACCGGACTGGGCATGGGCTGCAGCGTGCACGTCAACGGCCGCCGCAGCTTCGGCGACTGGGACGGCAGTTCTGCGATCGTGCGCATCAACGAGGACGGCCGCGCCACCATCATCACCGGCGAGGGCGAAATCGGCCAGGGCACGCTGACCGTGCTGCGGCAGATTGCCGCCGAGGAACTCGGCCTGCCCTATGACGACATCGACATCACCCGCCCCGACACCGACGTGCATCCGCATTCGCTGGGCGCGCTGGCGAGCCGCGTCACCTACGTTGCAGGCAACGCAGTGAAGCGCGCCGCGGCGGAGGCACACAAACAACTGATGGCTGCGGCATCGGAGCAGTTCAAAAAAACGGTCGATGAACTGACCATCATCAACGGCCAGATCGGTCCCAGGAACGGCGCCGAGAGCGACTTCAAACCGGTCAGCGCAGTGGTTCGCGCCAACATCTACAAGCGCGGCGGCGAGGCTATCGTCGGTGTCGGCAACTGGGACAATCCATCGGAATTTCCAGACCACAGCCGCTACGGCAACGAGTCCGGTGCCTATAACTTCGCCGCCCAGGCAATCGAAGTCGAGGTCGATCGCGGCACCGGCCAGGTCAAGCTCAGGGAAATCGCCGCGGTAGTCGATTGCGGCACGGTGATCCACCCTTCGGCAGCGCAGGGCCAGGTCGAGGGCGCAGTGACCCAGGGCATAGGCCTGGCGATGACCGAGTACTTCGACTGGCACAACGGCATGCCCACCGACCCGCAGTACATTGATTACCCGCTGCCGTCAGCGGATTTCGTGCCGAAAATACATGTCGGTTTTGCAGACTCGTACGAGCCTTCCGGGCCCTTTGGCGCCAAGGGCCTCGGCGAAATCGGGCTGGATGCAGTGCCGGCCGCGATCGCCAACGCCATTGCAGATGCGGTCGGCGTGCGCATCCACGAACTTCCGATCACAGCCGAAAAAATCCACCGCGCGCTGCATCCGCAACTCTATGCAGATGAAAAAACGGCGCCGCCTGCCGCGCCGAAAACAAGCGTGTGGACACGCCTGTCGACCGGCACGCCGTCGGGCACGCGCCCGTTCAGGCCTGAACTGCTGCAGCCGGCCACCGTCGAGGAGGCCGTGCAGCGCTACGCCGAGGGCGACACCGCCATCCTGTCCGGCGGCATGGCCCATGCCTTGCGCCGCGAACGCAGCGGTTATCCACTGGCGAAACGCTTGATGTATGTAGGGCGCATTCCCGAAATGCTGGAAGCCGGCATGGGCGGCGACGGCACGCTGCACGCCGGCGCCGCGGTCAACCAGCAGACCCTGCACACGATGGCCGGGCTGCGCGGACGCTGGACCGCTCTGGCGGAAGCTTTCGACGCAGCAGGACACACTCGGGTGCGGCGCATGACCACCATCGGCGGCAGCCTGGGCCCGCTGATCGGCGGTTTCGACATGCCGGTCGCAATGCTGGCCTTCGACACCACGCTGACCCTGGCATCCGCCCCGGGTCGCCGCAAGGTGAGCCTTGCCGAGGCGTTTGAAAAACGTTTCGGCAAGGACGAGATGATCGTCTGCGTCGACATCAGAGCCGTGTCGCCGCGCAGCGGCTCGGCGTTCCACAAGTTTCTGCCGCGCGGCGTGATGGAAACGCCGACGGTCAACGCGGCGGCCTGCATCACGCTGGATGCCAAGGGCGCATGCGTCGCGGCGCGGCTGGTGGTCGGTGCGGTCAGCTGGAAGCCGATCGTGATGGAACTCGATGCGCTGCACGGCAAAACGTTTGACGAGGCCGCGGTCCGTGCCGCCGTGCAACCGGTGCGCGATCTCGCGCAGCCGATGGCCAACGTGCGGGGTTCAGCCCAGTACAAGCGCAACATGGCCGTTGAAATCGGCGCACGCATGGTGATCGCCGCCTGGCGGCGCGCCGCAAAATAAACACGCATTGCATTATCAGGGAGAATCTTACAGATGGCCGACCGCATCAAGACATCCGACGGCTGTGAAATCTCGTACACGCTGCATGCCGGCGCCGGCAGCAGCGCGCCGCGCATTGCGCTGGTGCACTCGCTGGCGCTGGACCGCAGCATCTGGGACGGCGTCGTGGCGGAATTGTCCCGGGAAGCACAGATCCTCACTTTCGATTGCCGCGGCCACGGCCGCTCGGGACAGCCGGTGATGACCTACACCCCGCAACTGTTCGCCGGCGACCTCGCCGCACTGATGGACCATGTGCAATGGCCCTCCGCCATCGTCGCCGGCTGTTCGATGGGCGGCATGGTGGCGCAGGCCTTTGCCATCGACCACCCGCAGCGCACTCTGGGACTGGTGGCGATCGACACCACGGCCTGGTACGGCGCTGATGCGCCGAAAACATGGCGTGAGCGCGGCGCCACGGGCAAGCAGAAAGGCATGGCGGCGCTGGTCGAATTCCAGACCGGGCGCTGGTTCGGCGACGCCTTCCGCGCCACCGAGAAAGCTGTCGTCGACAGACTGGTCAAGGTATTCCTCGCCAATAACGTCGATTGTTACGTCAAAACCTGCGAAATGCTCGGCGACGCCGATTTGCGCGCCGGACTTTCCACCATCAGGACGCCGACCGCAGTGGTGGTCGGCGAGGAAGATTACGCGACGCCGGTGGCCATGGCCGAAGCCCTGCACAAAGGCATTGCCGGTTCGACGCTGACCGTGATTCCCGGCGGGCGCCACATCACGCCGACCGAAAAGCCGCAGGACATCGCGGCGCGCATCCGTGAAGTCATCCAGAGGAGCCGGGCTGCATGAGCGCGGCAAAACCGCGTTGCCTGGACATCCATGCGCATCACGTCGGTGCGTCCCTGGTCGCCCGGATCAATGCCGAAGGTGAAAAACACGGCGTTAAAATCGTCAGGGGCGAGGACGGTGCGACGCGCATCTCAGTCGGTGGACGCCTCACCGGCATGCCGCTGATTCCGCCGCTGAACGACGAGGCAGCGCGGCTGAAATGGATGGACGGGGCCGGCATCGACGTGCAGCTGCTGTCGGGCTGGATGGACCTCGCCGGTTATCACCTGCCGGTGGAATCCGGTCAGTGGTTCACCCGTGCACAGAACGAAGCGCTGGCGGAAATGGCGGCACTGCGGCCCGACCGTTATTGCGCGGCGGCGATGGTGCCGCTGCAGGATGCAGCTGCAGCCGCGGACGAACTGCGCCATGCGGTTCAGAAACTCGGCCACCGCGCGGTGCAGATCGGCGCCCGCGTCGAAGAGGAAGGTCTGGACGCGCCGCAGTTCGATGTATTCTGGGGCGCGGCGCAGGAACTGAACGTGCCGGTGATCATCCATCCCGCCGACCTCGCTGTGCCGCCACGCATGCGACGGCTGTTCCTGCACATCCTCGTCGGCAACCCGAGCGAGACCACATTTGCCGCCGCCGCACTTTTGCTTGGCGGCGTATTCGACCGTTTTCCGGAACTGCGCGTACTGCTGGTGCATGGCGGCGGCTGTGTGCCGTACCAGTTCGGCCGTATCGACCGCGGTCGTGTCACTGCCCCGCCCTTCGCCAAAGGCACTGTAAAAAATCCGCTGGGCCGGTACGCGGACAACCTCTATTACGATACGGTGCTGCATGACGACGCGGCATTCCGTTACCTGGTTGAACGCGTGGGCAGCGGCCGGATCGCGCTGGGCAGCGATTTCCCGTTCCCGCTGCGCGATCCGGATCCTGTTAAATTTATCAATAAAAACAATGAGCTAAATGATTCCGCTCGGCGCAACGTGTGCTGGGATACCGGCGCGGCGCTGCTCGGACTGAAATAACCTGCGAGGAGCTTGACCATGAACAGATGCATGCTGCGTGCCGCGCTGACCGCGATGGCGCTGTGTTTTTCCGCAACGTCGCCGGCGCAGAACTATCCGTCCGGCCCGGTGCGCATCGTGGTGCCCTTCCCCGCCGGGGGTGGCGTCGACAGCATGGGCCGGCTGTTCGGCCAGAACCTGTCTGCGGCTCTGGGCAAACCGGTGGTCATCGACAACCGCCCCGGCGCCAACGGCATGATCGGCAGCGAGATCGTCGCCAAGTCACCGAAGGACGGCTACACGCTGCTGGTCAACGGCGCGAATTTCGTGACCACACCCAGCCTCTACAAAAACGTCACGTATGATCCGGTCCGCGATTTTGCGCCGGTAAGCCTGCTCGCCCACGCGCCCAACATCCTGGTCGTGCATCCCTCTCTGCCGGTGAAAACCGTGCGCGATCTGATCGCCCTCGCCAAGGCGCGTCCCGACCAGCTGAACTACGCCTCGTCGGCCAGCGGCAGCACGCCGCACCTCGCCGCCGAACTGTTCAAGACGCTGACCGGCACGCGGCTGGTGCATGTTCCGTACCGCGGCACCGGCCCGGCGATCACCGCGATCATTGCCGGCGAAATCACCGTGATGTTCATGCCCGCCCTGGCCGCCATCCCTTATGTGAACAACGGCCGCCTGCGCGCGCTGGGCGTCACCACCGCCGAGAGGCTGCCGGCGCTGCCCGAACTGCCGACCGTTGCAGAAGCGGGCCTCAAGGGTTACCAGTCGAGCCAGTGGTACGGCATGCTGGCCCCCGCCGGCACGCCTACCGACATTGTCGCCCTGCTCAGTGGCCACGCCGCGAAAATCATGCAAAGCCCGCAGATGAAAGAACGCATGAAGAACAGCGGCAGTGCCGCAGTCGGCAGCACCCGGGACGTATTCGCAAAACACCTGCAGTCCGAATTTGCCAAGTGGGCGAAGGTGATCAAGGAATCCGGCGCCAGGGTCGACTGAACCAGCCAACGCAACATCAACATGGAGCACGCATGACTGCAAAAACCAACGCGGCGTCGGCGATCAAACATGAAACTCCGGCGCCCGCGCCGGCCAGCGACAGCGTATTCGGCAGCGACGCCATCGCCGCAACATTGCGCGCACTCGACGTGCCGTACATCGCGCTCAATCCCGGCGCGAGCTACCGCGGGCTGCACGACAGCCTTGTCAACTATCTCGGCAACAAGGCGCCGCAGATGGTGCTGTGCCTGCACGACGAAAACGCGGTGTCGATCGCCCAGGGTTACTGGAAAGCCTCGAATCGGATGATGGCGGCCGCGCTGCATTCCAACGTCGGACTGATGCACGCCTCGATGCCGATTTTCAACGCCTGGTGCGACCGCGCGCCGGTGCTGGTGATCGGCGCCACCGGCCCGTGGGACGCCGCAAAGCGCCGGCCGTGGATCGACTGGATACACACCTGCTCGGACCAGGCCGCGCTGGTGCGCAACTTCACCAAGTGGGACAACCAGCCCGGCTCTGTGGCCGCGGCGATGGAAGCGCTGCTGCGCGGCACTCAGATCGCGATGACCGCGCCGCGTGCACCGGTCTACGTCAACCTGGACGTCACCATCCAGGAGGAAAAACTCGAGTCGCTCCCGGTAATGCCCGACATCGCGCGTTACGCACCGCCGCCGCCGGTGCAACCCGGGATCGCGGAAATCGAAGCTGCGGCGAAACTGCTTTCAACCGCGAAAAATCCGGTGATGCTCGCCGGCCGCGGCTCGCGCAGCATGGAGGCCTGGAATTCACGCGTCGCGCTCGCCGAAAAACTCGACATGCGCGTGCTGACCCAGATCAAGCTCGCGGCGTCCTTCCCCACCGACCACCGGCTGCATGCGGCGAACCCGGCCAACCGCCTGGTACCCGCCGCGCGCAAAACGCTGGCCGAAGCCGATGTCATCCTCTCGCTCGACTGGCTTGACCTCGCCGGCGCGCTGAAACAGGCCTTCGGCAACAAGCCGGTCAACGCCAGGATCATCCACGTGTCCTGCGACACCCACCTGCATCGCGGCTGGAGCATGGATTACCAGGCGCTGCCGCCGGTCGACGTCTACATGAACTGCGAGGCCGATGCCGCGGTGCCGCTGCTGACCGCCGCGGTCAGCAAGCGCCCGCAGCTGATCAAGACCGGCGGATATGCACTGGCCGGAAAATCCGGCGAGCCGCTGGCACTGGCCGGACTCGCGTATGCACTGAACGCTGCCATCGGCAAGCAGGAAGTCAGCATTACCCACCTGCCGCTGGGCTGGAGCGGCGCCTACACCCATTTCCGCCACCCGCTGGATTACCTGGGTTTCGACGGCGGCGGTGGCGTCGGCGCCGGCCCTGGATTGACCATCGGCGCCGCGCTGGCGCTGAAGGGCAGCGGCCGCATTCCCATCGGCCTGATGGGTGACGGCAATTTCCTGATGGGCAACACCGCGGTGTGGACGGCGACGCACTACCAGATTCCCTGCCTGATGATCATCTGCAACAACCGCTCCTTCTTCAACGACGAGCGCCACCAGGGTCATGTCGCCGAGTACCGCAACCGGCCGCCGGCCAATGCATGGATCGGCCAGAAGATCATCGACCCTGACATCGACATCGCTGCCATGGCACGCGCCCAGGGTGCCGAAGGCATCGGCCCTGTCACCACGATGGACGACATGCAGCCGGCGATCGAACGCGGCATCGCCATCGTCAGGGCCGGCGGCGTGTGCGTGATTGACGCGCGCGTGCTGCCGGGGTATGACGGCGAGTAGAACACCATCAAAAAACGGACCGAGGAGACACGCATGAACAGAAACCTTTACCTCGCGGCCGCGATCAGCTGTGCCGCCACGCTGTCGGGCATCGCCGCAGCCGCCGACACCTACCCCGCGCGTCCGGTGCGGGTGATCGTGCCGCAGAGCGCCAGCGGTTCGACCGATGTCGCCACGCGCATCGTCACCGACCGGTTGGGCATCGCTCTGAAACAGAATTTTGTAGTCGACAACCGGCCCGGCGCGGGCAGCCTGACCGGCACCGAGATCGTGGCCAAGTCCAATCCCGACGGTTACACGCTGCTCGCCATTGCCGCCTCGTTCACCATCACGCCGGCGATGCACACCAGGATGCCGTTCGACCCGGTGCGCGACTTCATACCCATCACCCAGTTCGCCGACCTGCCGCACATCCTTGTCACCAATCCCTCGCTGCCGGTGAAATCGGTGCAGGAACTTATTGCGCTGCTGAAAAGCAGGCCCGGCGCCGTCACCTGCGCCTTCAGCGGCGTGGGCACCAGCACCCACCTTGCGACGGAACTGTTCCAGT
>JBFWOE010000123.1:0-9328 GCA_050250695.1 Burkholderiales bacterium | reverse complement strand
AATAAAAACAATTACTTAAGACATTACACCCTAGGCGCGGCGCACATCCGGATTGAGCAGGTTGGGCGGCGCTTCACCGCGCAACGCCGCCACCAGGTTCTTCGCGGCGAGCATCGCCATCGCCTTGCGCGTGGCCTCGGTGGAACTGCCGACATGCGGCGCGAGCACCACGTTGTCGAGCGCGAGGAATCCGGCATGCAGTTTCGGTTCGTTCTCGTAGACGTCGAGCCCGGCGCCGCGGATCGTTCCGGTCTTCAGCGCTTCGACCAGCGCGGCATCATCGACCACGCCGCCGCGGGTCGAATTGATCAGGATCGCGCTGCGTTTCATTTTCGCGAGCTGCGCTGCGCCGATCAGGTGGTGCGTCGCCGGCGAATAGGGTACCTGCAGCACGACGAAGTCGGATTTCTCCAGCAGTTCGTCCATGGACGCATAAGCCGCATTGCATTTTCGCTCCAGTTCGGGCGCGATGCGATTGCGGTTGTGGTAGAGCACCTTCATTTCAAAGCCGGACGCGCGGCGCGCGATCGCCTGGCCGATGCGGCCCATGCCGACGATGCCGAGCGTGGCGTGGTGCACGTCCACGCCCAGCCACTGCTTCAGCTGCCAGCCGGTCCATTCGCCGTTGCGCACGCGGCGCTCGACCTCGGTGATGCGCCGCGCGGTGCCCAGCATCAGCGCCCATGCCAGATCCGCCGTGCTGTCGTCCAGCACTCCCGGCGTGTTGGTCGCCATCACGCCGCGCGCAGTGCAGGCCGGCACGTCGATGTTGTTGTAGCCCACCGCGATGTTGGCGACCGCCTTCAGCTTCGGCGCAGCGGCGAGCAGCGCCGTGTCGATGCGGTCGGTCAGGCAGCACATCACGCCGTCCCGGTCAGCCAGCGCCGCCGCCAGCGCTTCCGCTGTATAAGGACGGTCGCCCTGGTTGTCGCGCACTTCGCAATGGCCGCGCAGGTATTCCAGCGTTTCGTCGAACACTTCTCGGGTGACCAGGATTTTCGGCTTTGCGGAATTCACCATGTCGCACCTCAGGCCTTCGGTTTACGGCGCGTGCTGCCGAGCCAGAAATCCTGGGCCAGCGCCGCATCCGGCGTGTTCTCGCGCGTCCAGCCCGCGCAGCGCCGCGACCAGGCCAGCTGCGATTTCCATATCTTGTCAAAAAACGGATTGGTGCTGCCGGTGCGGCCGATCAGGGCCTCCCAGGCCTTCAGCTGTGCACGCAGCACGGTGGCCGGCGTGCGCAGGAACTGCACACCCTGCCCGTCGCGCATCGCGGCATGGTCGCCGGGATAACGCTGCAGCGCCTTCCACGACAAGTCGGCGCTGGCGGCATCGGCGGCATGCCGCACCATCGCCTGCACCTCTGCCGGCAGCGCATTGAAGCGCGAGCGGTTGATCAGCACCTCGAACACTTCAGCGGTCTGGTGGTAGCTGCGCAGCATGCAGGTTTTCGCCGCATCGGGCATGCCGAGTCCGCGATCCGTGCTGGGATTGTTGAGTTGCGCGGCGTCGATTTCGCTGCGCTTCATTGCCGCGGGCACATCCTCGTCAGCAAACGCCACCGGCGTCGCGCCCATTTCGCGCAGCAGCTCTGCAGCCATGCCTGAGGAGCGAACGCGCAATCCCTTGAGGTCTTCGGGTGACTTGACCGGCTTGCGGAACCAGCCCAGCGGCCGAGGCGGCATCGCACCGGTGAAAAACGGCACCACGTTGAGGTTGAGCTGGCGATGCACCAGTTCGGCATACAGTTCCATGCCGCCGCCGTAGCGCATCCAGCCAAGGAAAACGTTTGCATCCATGCCCGGCGCCGGTCCGGCGCCAAACAGCGAAAACGCGTGATTGCGGCTGTGCCACATTCCCGACACTGCATGACAGCCGTCGATGGTACCGCGGTGAACGGCATCCTGCAGATCCTGCGGCTTGACCGTCGATCCTGCCGGCAGCACGTCGACGCGCAGGCGGTTGCCCGCCATGTCGTTTATTTTTTTGGCGAAATCCAGCGCATACTCGTGGAAGATGTCCTTCGCCGACCATGCGCCGTGCAGCCTGAGCACCGTGCTTTTCTGCGCCGACGCGATCATCGGAAATCCCGCCAGAACGCCGCCTGCAACGCCCGCCATGAAACGCCGCCGTCCTGAAATACCTGCTGCCGGCGCGGCATTCGCCGCCGCGCCTTCCTTGCCGGAAAAATGCATCATTGCTCTCGGAAAAATGAATGTTGAAAACAGACTTGCACGCCGGCTGCCGCCCGGCAAACTCCGGGAATTCAGTCGTCCTTGCCCTTCAGGGACTGGTAAAGATCCACCGCCATCATCGCGAAACCGATGAGTATGACGATGACCAGCGACACATCCTTCAGCTTCCAGGCGATCGCCCCGTTGTAGATGATGAAAAGCGCCACGGCAAGGGCTCCGGCAAAAAATTTCATTTTCATGATTCGCTCCGCTATCCCGTTATCAGTTCCGGTCTGCCATGCCGGCCAGCCAGCGCCCGGTACGCAGCAGTTGCGCGTCACCCATCCGCGGCCCGACCAGCTGCACCCCGATCGGCAATCCGTTGGCACCGGCCATCAGCGGCAGGTTGATCGCGGGCATGCCGCAGAAGGTCCACAAGGTGCAGAACACCGGATCCCCGGTCGATTCCAGTCCCGCCGGCGCGGTGCCCGTCGCCGCCGGCGTCAGTATCGCATCGTAGCTGCTGAATATCTCGGCCAGAGCTTCGCGCACCATTGCCATCCGCGCCAGCGCCTTCTGGTAGTCAAGGGCTGAAACGCTGCGGCCGCGCTCGAGCTGCCTGCGCAGCGACTCCGACAGCCTGTCGCGTCCATGCTCCCATTCGGCATCGTAATTCGCTGCCATCTCCGCTTCCATCACTGTGCGGTGCCATTCCCATGCACGCGCCGCCGAATCCGGAAGTTCGACCTCTTCGACGCGGTCGCCGAGATGCTCCACCAGTTCACCGAAGGCCTCGCGGGTTTCTCCGTCGGCCTGTTCCCAGGCCGGCGTCCTGATGAACGCGATGCCGGGAGGCAGCGGCGGTTCCTGCAGGGCGACTTCAAGCAACGGCAGGCGCGACCGCGGCCGGGTGTCGGGATCGGCAGGGTCGAAACCGGTGATCTGCCCGGCGATCAGCGCCACGTCTTCGACGGTGCGACCGAAGACGCCGATCTGGTCGAGGGCGCGCGACTGCTTGAGTACGCCGCTGCGCGGAATCAGCCCGTAGCTGGGTTTGTAGCCATAGACGCCGCAATAGGCGGCCGGCCGGATCACCGAGCCGTTGGTCTGGCTGCCGACCGACAGCGGCACCATGCCGGCCGCCACCGCGGCGGCGGATCCGCTCGACGAACCACCCGGGGTATGTCCGGGATTGTGCGGATTGCGCGTCTTGCCGGGTGAGTAGGTCGCCAGTTCGGTGGTCACGGTCTTGCCCATGATCACCGCACCCGCTGCGCGCAACGCGGCCACCAGAGCAGCGTCGGCAACCGGCGTGCGGCCGGCGTGCAACACCGTGCCGTCTTCGGTGGGCATGTCGCCGGTATCGATGATGTCCTTGATCCCGACCGGCACGCCGTGCAACGGCCCGACCGGCATGCC
Source organism: Burkholderiales bacterium (assembly GCA_050250695.1). Lineage (GTDB taxonomy): Bacteria > Pseudomonadota > Gammaproteobacteria > Burkholderiales > SG8-41. Next base: position 5,735 of record JBFWOE010000123.1, on the reverse strand, counting down.
CTGCTTGCGCGCCTCGTCGCGCGCACGCGCCCGCTCCAGCGCATGCTCGGGATCGAGGTATGCCCAGGCCTGGACGTTGTCATCGACCTCGCGCACGCGTGCAAGGCAGGATTCCATCAGCTGCTCGGCGCTGATCGCACCGTCCTGGATGGCGCGTGCCGCATCGTAGGCCGAGAGCTGGTAGAGGCGGGTCGGGTCCATGCCGGCGTCAGCTCCCGTAGATTTTTCCGGGCAACCACAATGCAATGCCCGGGAAAATGTAGATCAGCAGCATGCTGAACAGCACGACATAGAGGAACGGCATGCAGCCGCGGAAAATCTGCGTCAGCAGCAGTGTCGACGGCGAAACGCCCTTCAGGTAATACGCCGACATCGCCATCGGCGGCGACAGGAACGCCGTCTGCAGGTTGAGCGCCACCAGGATGCCGAACAGCAGCGGATCGATGTGGAAGTGCGGCAGCAGCGGCAGGAAGATCGGCACGAAAATGATGATGATCTCGGTCCACTCCAGCGGCCAGCCGAGCAGGAAGATGATGAATTGCGAAGCCAGCAGGAAGGTGATCGGATTCAGGTCCAGCCCCAGCACGAACTCCTTGATGATGCCCTCGCCGCCGAGGTAGCTGAAAATCGAGGCGAAGGTCGCAGAGCCCACGAAAAGCCAGCACACCATGGCCGAAGTCCGCGCGGTCAGGTAGACAGCCTCCTTCAGTCGCGCCCAGGTCAGCGAACGGTAGGCTGCAGCCAGCAGGCCGCCGCCCATTGCGCCAACCGCTGCGGCTTCGGTCGGCGTCGCCAGACCGAACATGATCGCGCCCAGCACCGCCAGTATCAGCAACGCCAGCGGGAAAAAGGAAATCAGCATCAGCTTCGACACTTCGACCAGCGAATAAGTGACTTTTTCCTTCAGCGGCGGCGCCAGGTTGGGTTTGATCATCGCCAGCACGATGACATAGGCGATATACATGCCCGCAAGCAGGAAGCCGGGAACGAATGCCGCCGCATAGAGCTTGACGACGGAGATGCCCGCCTGCGCCGCGTAAACGATCAGCATGATTGACGGCGGGATCAGGATGCCCAGGCAGCCGCCGGCGCAGATCACGCCCGAAGCCAGCCGGTTGTCGTAACCGGCCTTCAGCATCTGCGGCATCGCCAGCAACCCCATCAGCGTCACCACGGCGCCGACGATGCCGGTCGCCGTCGCGAACAGCGCACAGGTGGCCAGCGTCGCCACCGCCAGCGACCCGGGTACGTGCCGGGTGGCAATCTGCAGGCTGCGGAACAGGTTGTCGAGGATGTTGGCGCGTTCTATCAGGTATCCCATCAGCAGGAACAGCGGTATCGACACCAGCGCGTCGTTGTTCAGCACGGTGAATGTGTTCTGCGTAAGCAGGTAGAACACGCGGTTGTCGAAAAACGCCTGGTCGGGCTGGAAATAGGCGTAGTAGCCGAAAGCAACGCCCAGCGCCATCAGCGTGAACGCCACCGGGAAGCCGATCATGATCGTGAAGACCAGGATGCCCAGCATCGCCAGTGCAATTACGGGATCGCTCATCAGACAGTTCCCTTAAGTGTTCTGCTTCTTTGCCTGGTCTTCCAGGATCTGGTCGGCCAGCTCCTGCACGTCATGCAGCCGCGGCTCCCAGTTCCCCTGCTTGATGCAGATGAAGCAGCGCAGCAGCTCGGCGACGCCCTGCAGTGCCAGCAGCGTGGCGCCCACCGGGATCATCATTTTCAGCGGCCAGATCGGCACTCCTGCCGGGCTGTTGACGCTGACTTCGCCGATGCGCATGGACTCGTAGCCGTAACCCCAGCCGGAATACATCAGCGCCAGCACGCCGGGGAAGAAAAACACGATCAGCAGCACCAGTTCGACGCGCGCCTGGGTGCGCGGCTTCCACAGACGGTAAAACATGTCGGCGCGCACATGTCCGCCTCGTGACAACGTGTAGGCTCCGGCCATGTAGAACACGGCGCCGTACATCAGGTAACTCATGTCGAACGCCCAGCTCGTCGGGTTGTTCAGCACGTAACGGACGAAGACTTCATAGCAGGTGCCGAGCGTGACGATCACGATGCACCACGCGAACGCATGGCCGATCGACTTGCTCAGCTGATCGATGGCGTAGATGAAACGGTTAATCATGCGCTACCCCCAAAAAGAAGGGGCGGCACCTGTGCGGTACCGCCCCACGGCCTTGCAGGGCCCGTGGCGAGCCCTTCGGGTGATCAGGACGGGAGCTTGGTCTTGAACACGTGCTCGTAGCCCATCTTGTATTCCGCGTCGTTGAGGAACCAGAAGTAGGCGACCTTCTTCGCCCACTCACGCTGCGAATCGACCACCTTCTTGAAGAACGGATCCTCGTCCGACAGCTTCTTGGTCAGTACGTCCCAGGCTTTCAGCTGGTCCTGGAACACCGACTTCGGCGTACGCAGCACGTTGACCTTGTGCTTGGTGCGCAGCAGTTCCAGGTCGTTGGAGTAGTTCTTCAGCCCGGTCCAGAAGTTTGCGGAGCTGGCGGCTTCCGCGCTGTAACGCAGGATTGCCTGCAGGTCCTTGGGCAGTGCATCGTGCTTCTTGCGGTTGAACAGGATCTCGAAGAACTCCATCGCCTGATGGAAGCTGCCCATCATGTAGTTCTTGATCACGTCCTGTGCGCCGAAACGCATGTCGGAGGTCGGATTGTTGAATTCGAAGGCATCGATCACGCCTTTCTCCAGTGCGGGGATGATCTCGCCTCCGGGTAGCTGGGTCACCTTGGCGCCCATTTCCTGCAGCAGGTCGGCGGCCAGGCCGACGGTGCGGTACTTCAGGCCCTTGATCTCGGCTGAAGAAGAGATCGGCTTCTTGAACCAGCCCAGAGGCTGGGTCGGCATCGGCATCGCGAAATAACCGACGACGTCGAGGTTCAGCTTTTTCAGCAGTTCCTGGTACATCTCCAGGCCGCCACCGCGATAAATCCAGGCCAGCGTCTGCTGCGCATCGCAGCCGTTGATCGGACCGGAGCCGAACAGCGAGGCCACCTTGCTCTTGCCGTACCAGTACACCGGCACCGAGTGGCCGGCATCGAGCACGCCCTTGGCCACGGCATCCATTACCTCGAACGGCTTAACCACGGCGCCGGCGACAAGATAGTCGATGCGCAGTCGTCCCTCGGACATTTCATTGACGCGCTTGACGTATTCTTCGGCCATCTCGTTGAAGATGTCCTTGGCGCCCCAGGATCCCTGCATTTTCAGCACCACGGTGGACGGTTTGACTGCCACAGCGGGTGCGGCTGGTGCCGGAGCTGCCGCGGGCTTGGGTGCTTCCTTGCCGCATGCGGCCAGCGCAACCGCCGACATCGCCGCAGCACCGGTCAGGAACTTGCGCCGGGTCGGGCTGGCTTCGGTCGGTTTAACATCCTGTTTTTCAACCATTTTTATCCTCCAGAGATCGATGACAACACGAAATCGTGATGAACATCTGTCGATGCAAACAGATGACAGTTGCCCATCACACTTTTTTTTAGGGAGCCAGCACGGCAGACCGCTGATTTCGCCATGCGCAACGCCATATTACGGACGAACCATCGTAGCGCCCGATCAACACAAAATCAAGCCTACGCCTGTTGCCAGTGTCCGGCAAATCCAGCACGGCAAAATGATGCTGCAGCGCGTCCATTCTGATTCACAGCAGATCGCCGATCAGGTACACCAGCAGCAGGATCATCATCCACAGTGCCGTGCCACCTGTGCTCCAGGTACTCGCCAGCAGGCCGGACGGCTGGTGCAGGCCGCGGATGCTGCGCAGCACACCACCCAGCACCGGCACTGACGCCGCTGCGACGGCTGTGGCAGCGTAACGCCAGCCGCAGTGAAGGCCCGCACCCAGCGCAGGCAGCAGGCGGCGGTAGGTCCAGTCGAAATCGAGGTTGAGCGCGCGAATTTCCGGCGGATACCAGCCATTTCGGATCAGCACGAAGACCGCAAGGATGGCGAACACCAGCAACTGCAGCTGCATCAGCACATGCGATGCGGTGTACGGCACGTATTCGACAGGGTGTGGCAGCAGCGCGTAGAGCGCGCCCGGGAAAACGCCGATGCCGATGCACAGGGCCGAAGCCATTGCCATAGCCACCAGCATGTTCAGCGGCGCCTCGGTACAGCGCTTGCCGGAATCATGGGCAAAAAATGCGAAATAGGGAATCTTGATGCCAGCGTGCTCCAGAACGCCGGCAGAAGCGAACAGCAGCACCAGCCAGACGTAGACATGTCCCTCGCCGGCAACGGCGGCCATGATCATCGATTTGGTGACGAAGCCGCTGAACAGCGGGAATGCCGATATCGAGGCGGCACCGACGATGCAGAATCCCGTCGTCCACGGCATCGACTTGTAGAGTCCGCCGAGTTCGCTGCCCTTGGTGGTGCCGGTGCGCAGCAGAACGGCGCCCATCGACATCAGCAGCAGCGCCTTGAACAGGATGTCGGCAAAAGCATGCGCGACAGCCCCGTTGACCGCCATCTCGGTGCCGATGCCGATTCCGACCACCATGAAACCGAGCTGGTTGGTGACGCTGTAAGCGAGCACGCGGCGCAGGTCGTTCTCGATGACCGCGTAGAAAATCGGGAACAGTGTCATCACCGTGCCGATCCAGACCAGCAGTTCGGTTCCCGGGAAACCACGCGCAAGGGCGTAGATGCCGAGTTTGGTGGTGAACGCCGACAACACCACCATGCCGGTGGCGGAGGATTCGGGATAGGCATCCTGCAGCCAGTTGTGCAGCAGCGGAAACGAGCACTTCACGCCGAACGCGGCGAGGATCAGCCAGCTGCCGGCGGAATCGAGCGCGAATTTTCCGAACTCGACGCTGCCGCCCTGAGCCAGATGCAGCACGGTACCGGCGAGCAGCAGCATGCCCGAGCCAAGGTGGACAATGACATAGCGCATGCCCGCCCGGAAGGCGCGCGGCGTGCCCCCGGACCAGATCAGCAGCACCGACGATACGGCGGTGAGTTCCCAGTACAGGAACAGCGTCAGCAGATCGCCGGCGAACACCGCGCCGAGCGCCGCGCCGGCGTAAAACAGTCCCGCGACCTGGCGCGTAGCGCTGGTGTCGTGCAGCGAGAATATGACGTTGAGGAATACCGCTATCAGGAACACGTAGCCGAACAGCAGGCTCAGCCGGTCGACCCGCATCAGAGACAGCATATAGCCCAGGAATTCGACTTGCGCATGGCTGCCATGCGGCACTTCCAGCAGCAACAGGAAGGCGACCACAGGCAACAGCAGCATGTAGCCGGAGCGCCAGTGCCCGCGCAGCAGCGGCAGCGCAAGGCTGCCGGCCATCAGGATCAGCGCGACCGGAAAGTCAGCGCTCATAATAGTCCTCGGAACGCCTGACCAGACGCCGCAGGCTCACAGAGGCGTACACCAGGAGCACGATCGCGATGAACCCGTACACCGCGTAATAACCGAACCAGCCGGCGAATCCGAAATCCTCGTGACGGTGCACCACCAGGTCGGCCAGGACCAGCAGGATGCCTGCGATCCACAGCCCGCGATAGAGCAGCGTCACGTTACCGCGATCGTCGAGCCATCGTTTGCGTTCCCCAGCCACAATCTTGTCGGTCATCTTTTCCCCTCCACCGGTCAGCCGGTCGCGCCGGTGACAAGTTGACGCGCCAGGCCGAGCAGCGGACCTGCCGCCAGCGCAAAAGTCAGAACCATGGTCGCGGTGATACCCAGCGCAGCCACA
>JBFWOE010000122.1:0-9450 GCA_050250695.1 Burkholderiales bacterium | reverse complement strand
GCCGATCATGCACAAGGCCCAGAACATGGTGGCCATGACCTGCGCCACGCCGGCCTTTTTTGCGGTGGGCGCGTTTTCCTGCCGATCGCTTTCAGTCGTCATTTCGCCCGCAGGTGCGCGGTGGCCTCTTCTTCGGCGCGCTGCTTGATTTCGTAGGCCATCGGGTCCTTCATTTCCTCAAGGATGTGGCCGACCAGTCCGATCGCGCGCGCCAGCACGCCGATGCCGCGGACGATTTTCCACGGCAGTTTCAGTTCGCTGGCGATGGCGCCGATGGCGCCGGTGGCGTTGACCGGCAGTGATTTGCCGTAGGCTTTTTCGGCGTGTTCGCCGACTTGCTGCATTAAACGGACATAAGGACCGTCGTAACCCTGTTCGGCGGCGATCGCGAACAGCCGCGGCGCGCGCGGATCGACCGGCTTGTGCAGCGTGTGGCCGATGCCGGGCACGATCTGCCTGCGGGCGCGGAATTTTTCGACGATCTCCGCCGCCAGCTTGTCGAGGTCGGCATCGACGGTGGGGTCGGGCAGGGCTTCCTGCAGCATGCGCGCCGCGGTTTCCATGCTGCCGACGAACACGCTGCCCAGGCCGCACAGCCCGGCGGCGACCGCGGCCTGCATCGCTTCCGGCGCGCCGGTGTAGGTCAGGCGCGCCGCCAGCGAACTCGGCGTCAGGCCGTGTTCGACCAGTGTCACCGCGATGGCGTTGAACATGACGGACTCGCGCGGCGTCGGCAGGCGGTCGGTGATTTCGAGGAAAGCCATGTCACCCAGCGACAGCTTGCCGAGGATGTCGGTGCACAGGTCGTGCCCCTTGACGGTGATGCGGTCGACGGCGCTCCAGGCGATGTCGGTGCGGATGGATTTTCGTTTGGGCATGGCGGTTTTCCGGTTGATGTAGGTCAAGGTCCCGAGTGACGGCACTGCCGGTGCGGGAATTTCAGGAATGGAGAGGACGGTTTCATTCTAAAATGATGGCTCTTTCCGCGCACTATCCGGAGTCCATCATGCATATGGCCGTCAAAAAAACAGCAGCCACCCTTGAGCCCGGCCCGTCGCAGGCCCTCAGCGCATTTCTCGCCGCGATCCATTATGAGGACATCCCGGCACCGGTGGTGGCGCGCACCGAGGAGCTCTTCCTCGACTGGCTGGCCTCGGCGCTGGCCGGCAAGGGCGCGCGGCCGGTGGAAACCATCAATGCTTTCGCGGCGGCAATGGGGCCGCGGGAGGGCGGTGCCGAGAACCTGCTCACGCGCGGCCGTACTTCGCCGTTTTTTGCCGCGCTGGTCAACGGCGCGGCCTCGCATTTCGTCGAGCAGGACGACCTGCACAACAGTTCGGTGTTGCACCCGGGCACCGTGGTGTTTCCGGCCGTGCTGGCGGTGGCGCAGGAGGTCGGCGCTACCGGAAAAGACCTGATCGCCGCCTCGGTGGCAGGTTACGAATGCGGCGTGCGTGTCGGTGAATTCCTCGGCCGTTCGCACTACAAGGTGTTCCACACCACCGGCACCGCAGGCAAACTCGCCGCGGCGGCAGGGGTCGCGCACATCCTCAGGCTCGATGCCGACCGGATGCAGCATGCGCTGGGATCGGCCGGGACGATGGCCGCAGGACTCTGGGAGTTCCTGCGCGATGCCGCGGATTCGAAGCAGCTGCACACCGCCAAGGCCGCAGCCGACGGCCTGATGGCGGCGTACATCGCCCGCGACGGTTTTACCGGGGCGCGCGCGATTTTCGAAGGCAAGCAGGGCATGGCCGCCGGCATGTCCAGCGATGCCGATGCGCGCTGGCTGACCGACGGCCTGGGCACGCGCTGGGCCACTGCGGAAACATCCTTCAAGTTCCATGCCTCGTGCCGCCATACGCATCCCGCCGCGGATGCGCTGCTTACCCTGATGCAGCAACACGGACTGAAAGCGGATGACATCGCGAAGGTCACCGCCCATGTGCACCAGGGCGCGATCGACGTGCTGGGGCCGGTGACTGATCCGCAAACCGTGCACCAGTCGAAATTCTCGATGGGTTTCGTGCTCGCGCTGATTGCCGTGCTGGGCCGCGCCGCGTTGCCGGATTTTACTGAAAAATCAATTAAAAACAATGATTTACGTAAGTTCCATGACCGCGTGAACATGGTCCTCGACGGTGAAATCGACGCAGCCTATCCGCGGCGCTGGATCGGGCGCGTTACGGTGCAGACCACGGACGGCCGCACGCTGGAGTGCCGCGTCGAAACGCCCAAGGGTGATCCGGAGAACACGCTGTCGCGTGCCGAACTCGAAGACAAGGCGCAGCGGCTGGTCGCGCATTCGGGTGCGGCGACCGCGGATGAAATGAAACGGGTCATTGCCCGTGTCTGGCATTTGCGTGATGAGGCCGGCGTGCGCGATTTTCTCGCCAAGCCCTAGGCAACCCGCAGAAAAACCTGAAAGACGACATGCGACGTATCATTGTTGTTGCAGGCATCGTGCTCGCCGGCGTGGTGCTGCTGCTTGTGCTCAACCGTCCGAAGTCCGTCGAAGTGGACCTGGTCACGGTGGCCGCCGCCGACGTGCAGACCAGCGTGGTGGCCAGCGGCCGCGTGTTGCCGCCGGCGCGGGTGGACATCGGTGCGACGATTACCGCCCGCGTCGAAAAAGTGCTGGTGCGCGAGGGAGCGCGGGTCGTCGCCGACCAGGTGCTGGTCGAACTGGAGCAGGGTGAACTGGCCGCGGCCGCAGCGCAGGCGCGTGCCGCGGTAGCGCGGGCACAGGCGCGAGTGGCGTCGGTGAAAACGCTGGCGCTGCCGACGGCGCAGGCGTCGGTGCAGCAGGCCGAGGCCAATCTGGAACTGGCGGAACGTGAGGCCAAACGCGCACGCGACCTGGTGGCCAAGGGCTTCGTCAGCCGTTCGCGCGTCGATGAAGCCGACCGCCAGCTTGATGTGGCGAAAAGCCAGCTCGCCAGCGCCCGCGCCCAGGCTGCCGCACAATCGGTGAGCGGCGCTGAGGCGCAGCAGGCGCAGAGCGCGCTGGTGGAAGCCGAAGCGGCGCTGACTGCAGCACAGGCCAAACTTGCGCAGGCCCGGATACGCGCGCCGGCTGCGGGCGTGGTACTGGAGCGTGTGATCGAACCCGGCGACATCGCGCAGCCGGCGCGGCGCATGATGACGCTGGCGCTGGACGGACCGGTGCGGCTGATCGTCCAGGTCGACGAGAAAAACCTGCCGCTGATCAAGTCCGGCGCCGTGGCCACCGCGGCGGCCGATGCGTTTCCCGCCGAACGTTTCGAGGCGGTGGTGAATTACGTTTCGCCGGGCATAGACGCCGCGCGCGGCACCGTCGAACTGCGTTTCGACGTGGATAAGCCGCCGCAATTCCTGAAGTCCGACATGACGGTGTCGATCGAACTTTTGGGGCCGCTGCTGAAGCAGGCCTACATGCTGCCCTCCGATGCGGTGCGCCAGCTGCAGACCGACAAACCCTGGGTGCTGGTGGAGCGCGATGATGTCGCGGTGAAGGTGCCGGTGCGTGCCGGACTGCAGACGCAGGGCCGGGTGGCGATTGCCGAAGGCCTGCAGGCCGGTGACCGGGTGATCCTCAATCGCGAAGTCGCGGCCGGGGCGCGGGTGCGCGCACGGAAATGACCGCGCTCGGGTTCGAACTGACCGTCGCGCTGCGCTTCCTGCGTGAAGGCCGCATGCAGACGGCGTTGATCATCGGCGGGGCCGGGATCGGCGTCGCGGTGATATTTTTCATCACCGCGGTGCTGACCGGCGTGCAGTCCGACCTGATCCGCCGCGTGACCGGGGCGCAGCCGCACATCGTCATCAAGCCCCCGGAGGAAACCGTGGCGCCGCTGATCGCCGGCGGCGAGGTTTCGCGCGCAGCCTCGGTGCAGGCGCGCCCGCAGCGCCTGACCACCATCGACGGCTGGCTGGGCCTCGCGCGCGCAACCGAGGAGACCGAAGGTGTGAAAGCCGTGGCGCCGGTGGTTTCGGGCGCGGCGCTGGGCATCAAGGGCGACGCCTCGCGCGCGGTGGTGGTTCTGGGCACGGAGCTGGAGCGTTACGTGCGCGTGGTGCGCCTCGACGACAAGATCAGCACCGGCATGCTGCAGCTTGACCCGGGCGATGCCATCATCGGCATCGAACTCGCCAGGGACCTGGGCGCGGTGCTCGGCGACCGTTTCCGCGTGCAGTCGGCGCAGGGCGGCAACGAGGTGCTGCGCATCCGCGCGCTGCTCGATCTCGGTTCGCGCGACCTGAACCGGCGTTACGTCTATACCGACCTGCGCGCCGCGCAGAGCCTTTTCGGGATTCCCGGGCGCATCACCAACCTTGACGTCTCTGTGAACGAAATGATGCGAGCTGACGAAATTGCGGCGCGCCTGCGCGTGCAGTCGGGCCAGCTGATCGAAAGCTGGATACAGAACAACAATTTCATTTTCACCGCCATCAGCAACCAGAACATCATGACGCTGCTGATCAAGGTGTTCATCACCATCGTGGTCGCGTTGGGCATCGCCAGCGTGCTGGTGGTGTCGGTGGTGCAGAAACGCAAGGAGATCGGCATCCTGCGCGCGGTAGGCGCGACGCGCCGGCAGATGCAGACGGTGTTCCTGCTGCAGGGCGTGATGGTCGGCGTCTGCGGCGCGCTGCTCGGATCCGTGCTGGGACTGCTGCTGGTGGTGGTGTTCAGCCACGTGTTGCGCAATGCCGAGGGCGAGGCGCTGTTTTCGCTGAACTTCGACTTCGGCCTGATCGGCATCGTCGTGCTCGCCGCCGCCGTGCTCGGCCTGTTGTCGGCGGTGCTGCCGGCGCGCAACGCAGCGCGGCTGGATCCGGCGCAGGCGATCCGGGGCTGACCGTGGCTGCGGCAGAGGTGTCGACAGAAGCCCTGGTGCGGCTGCGGGGTTTGCGCAAGACCTACAACGCCGGCCTGCCCAGCGAGGAGGAGGTTCTGCACGGCGTCGACCTGTCGCTGCAGCCCGGCGAATTCACCGCGCTGATCGGTCCTTCGGGTTCGGGCAAAAGCACGCTGCTCAACATCCTCGGCCTGCTCGAACGCAGTTCGGGCGGCAGTTACCACCTTGCCGGCCGCGACGTGACGGCCTTTGCCGATGACGAGCGCACCCGCGCCCGCCACGCCGAGCTGGGTTTCATTTTCCAGTTTCACCACTTGCTGCCGGCGTTCACCGCCCTGGAAAACGTGATGCTGCCTGCATTGATCGGACAGCGCCGCAATCCGCAGCCGGAAACCGGGCTGCGTCGCCGTGCCGCCGAATTGCTTGACGCAGTGGGACTGGGAGAGGCCGGGAGCAAGAAACCGCACGAACTGTCGGGCGGCATGCAGCAGCGGGTGGCGATCGCGCGCGCGCTGGTGCTGTCGCCGCAGCTGGTGCTGGCCGACGAACCCACCGGCAACCTCGACACTCATACCAGCGACAGCATTTTCGAGCTGCTGCGCCGCTTCAACCGCGAGTTCGGCACTGCGCTGCTGATCGTGACCCATGACCCGCGTCTGGCTGCACGCTGCGACCGCATCGTCGAACTGATCGACGGGAAAATCGCGGCAGACCGCCCCAATGTTGCCGAGCGGGTGCAGTCCGGAAACTAGACGGCGATGAGGCGGAATACAGCCGGCGCAGCACTCGCACGTCCGGAATTTTCTCGAAATTCCACAACGCATCGAGCAGGCGGCGGGCGCGGGCCCTGCCGATCACCTGCCGCAGGCGCGATCCTGAAACCATCGCCGCCGCCGTATTCACCACATGGATTTTGGCGCGTTCCGTGACCGGGGGGTGGTGCAGTGCGCAATGCGGTGGCGATGTGGCTGCTCAGGGTGCGCATCAACGGCGATACGGCCTGTCGGATTTTTTCACGATGTGATCCCGGAAGGGGAAATCGTCATCAGGCGGTGATCGGGCGCATGGCCCCGCATTGCCAGCATGCCGTGAACTGACGCTCCAGCGTTTCGCCGCAGTCCGGGCAGTGCCAGTCGGCAGCGTCGTGGAGGTGGCCGGGCCGGCCCTGCAGGAAGTCCCGCAGCAGGCGGTCGGCATCGGCGTAGCGCCCGTCATCGGTGACCCATACGGCGCAGACGTCTACCGGCAATTCCCCCCAGCCGCCGGTCAGGAATTCGCCGCGGACCAGCGCGGCGATGCCGTGTGATTCGAGCAGGTCGCGGATCAGGTGGGCTTCGGTCAGATGCCTGGCGTTGTGTACGCGCTTCATGATCGTCGCCAGCCTATGCCATGCACCGCGTTGCGGCAAGATTTCCTGTCTCCGGGAGTAGGAGTTGGCGGAGTCTGCTGGTAACATCGGGCGCTTGCATACAACCCGGCAAGGGGAACGAATCATGGCGGTATTGCGCTTGCTGAGCGCGGGGGCGGCGCAGGCCGTCTGCGAGGCGGTCATTGCGGAATTCCGGCGCACGACCGGGCACGATGTGGAAGCGGCATTCGGCGCCGTGGGTGCGATGAAGGCGCGCATGGTCGGCGGCGAACCCGTCGACGTGATCATACTCAGCGCGCAGCTGATCCAGGACTTGGTGTCCGCCGGCATGGTGGCAGTGTCTTCGGTGACCGACATCGGCAAGGTCGGCACCGGGGTCGCGGTGCGCGCCGGCACGCCGCTGCCGGAAGTGCGCACCCGGGAGGCGCTGCGCGGCAACATCCTCGCCGCCTCGGTCATCGTCTGTCCGGATCCGGCGACGGCGACGGCGGGCAAGATCGTGATGCGGCTGATGGAGCGTCTGGGCGTGGCGACGCAGGTCGAGGACCGCATGCAGTTTTTCCCCAACGGCAACGCGGCGATGAACTGGCTCGCTGCCAGCAGCGGCAGCATGGAAATGGGGATCACGCAGAATACCGAGATACTGCCGATCAGCGGCGTGACGCTGGTCGGGGCGCTGCCCGATGAATTCCAGATGAAAACCGTCTACACCGCCGGGGTCGCCGCCCGCGCCGCCCAGCCCGAGCTGGCGCGCGAGTTCGTGCGTTGCCTGACGGCCGCCGAATTCCGGCCCCAGCTTCGCGCGGCGGGTTTTGAAATCGAATCCTGAAACGGAAGTAAAACAGAGCGGAGTGGCTGGAACGAAGAAGCTGGAACGGAGGGTGTCAGATAATATGACGCCTCGAGCTTAGCACTTTGCTTGTGCCAGCGGCAGGCGGGCGCGTAAAACGCCGAAAACGCCGCAACCCCGCAGGCGTAACACCGGAGAAACACCATGAATCGCATCGTGCACCTGGCCCTCAAGGTGGAAGACCTCGAGAAAACGACCGAGTTCTACCAGAACGTTTTCGGATTCAAGGAAGTCGTGACCAAGAAGACGCGTGACCACACGTCGCGGCACCTGACCGACGGCGACCTCGATTTCACCCTGATCAAGTACGACGAAGGCACGCAGTCCGCGGAATCGAAAGCCTCGGGTGAAGGCCCGTGCATCCATCATTTCGCGATCGAAGTGGATGACGTGGCGAAATATGCCGAAGAAATCAAGAAGTACGGCTGCACCATCATCAGCGACCCCGGGATCATCCCGGTGAAATTCCGCGCACCGGGCGGCACCACCGCCGAAATCGTGCCCGTGGGCCGTTATCAAAGGTCAGCGCGCGGCTGAACGCGGCCGCAGCAGACTGGCCCCGTGCCGGAGGAGCAGGATTTGACGCAATCAAAATGGCTGAAGGGGGACGTGGTTTCCGGAGCGGTGCTTGCCGCGCTGGGCGCATTCATCGTCAGTGAAGCCTGGCAGTGGCCCTACAGCGGCGAGGAGGGGCCGGGTCCCGGATTTTTTCCGCTGTGGTACGGGATCGTGATGGTGGTGCTGTCGCTGTTCCTGGTGGCGAAATCCCTGCTGCCGGCCGCGACCGCACGGAAAGGCACGGACTGGACGGGCGTCGGCCGCGCGCTCGGCGTCTGGGCGGCGTTTGCCGGCAGCGTGGCCCTGATGAATGTCCTCGGTTTTCTCACGGCGCTGGCGCTGCTGACGCTGTTCATCGTGGCGGTGATGTACGGCCGGCCGCTGAAAGTGGCGCTGGCCGTCGCGATCGGCAATGCCGCCGGTTTTTACCTGGTGTTTGCGCTGGGCCTGCAGCTGAACCTGCCGGCCGGGCCGCTGGGTTTCTGACATGGAAGTCATCACCAGCCTCGCCCACGGTTTTGCCATCGCTTTCCAGCCGCTGAACCTGTTCTGGTGTTTTGTCGGCGTCTTCCTCGGCACGGTCATCGGCGTGATGCCGGGGCTGGGGCCGGCCGCGACCATAGCGATGCTGCTGCCGCTCACCTTCAACATGCCTCCGACAACCGCGGTGATCATGCTCGCGGGCATCTATTACGGCGCCAAGTACGGCGGCTCGACGACGGCGATCCTGCTCAATGTCCCCGGAGAGTCGGCTTCCGTGGTGACCTGCCTCGATGGTTACCAGATGGCGCGCAGGGGGCGCGGCGGCGCGGCGCTGGGCATCGCGGCGATATCCTCTTTCGTCGCCGGCACCGTCGGCGTCATCGGATTGATGCTGCTGGCGCCACCGCTGGCGAAATTCGCGCTGTCGTTCAGTTCGCCGGAATATTTCGCGCTGATGTCCATGGGACTGGCGATGGTGGTGCTGCTGGCCGGCGAATCGCTGGTCAAGGCGCTGCTGGCCATGCTGCTCGGCCTGTGGCTGGCCGGCATCGGCATTGACCTGTTCAGCGACGATTCACGGTTCACGTTCGGCATGAGCGAACTTCTCGACGGCGTGGATTTCGTGATCGTTGCCATCGGCGTGTTCGCGCTGGGCGAGGTGCTGGGCAACATGGAGAAGCGGAGCGAGGGTACGCTGCTGCCGGTGCCCAGGGGGCTGCGCAACCTGCTGCCGACTCTGGCGGAACTGAAGGACTGCCGTTTTGCCTTCCTCAACGGTTCGGTGATCGGTTTCATCATCGGCGTGTTGCCGGGCGCCGGCTCGACCATCGCCTCGTTCATATCCTACGGCCTGGAAAAGGCCGTATCGAAACACCCGGAGAAATTCGGCACCGGAGTCCCGGAGGGCGTCGCGGCGCCGGAAGGCGCCAACAATTCGGAGACCGGCGGTTCGCTGGTGCCGCTGCTGACGCTGGGCATACCCGGGTCGGCAACCACGGCGATCCTGCTCGCGGCCTTCATCCTGTGGGGGCTGCGCCCCGGGCCGCTGATGATCCAGGACAATCCGGAACTGTTCTGGGGACTGGTGGCCAGCATGTATGTCGGCAACATCATGCTGCTGGTGCTCAACCTGCCGCTGATACCGCTGTTCGCGCAGATACTGAAGCTGCGCGAATTCATCCTTTATCCGGTGATCTTCGGCATTTCGGTGGTCGGTGTTTATTCGGTTTCAGGCAGCCTGTTCGACTGCGGGCTGCTGGCGGGATTCGGGTTGCTGGGTTACGCGATGCGCAGGCTGGATTACCCGTCGGCGCCGCTGATCCTCGGCCTGGTGCTGGGTGATGCGATGG
>JBFWOE010000121.1:0-9528 GCA_050250695.1 Burkholderiales bacterium | reverse complement strand
TACAATCGCTGTCGAGCAACAATTGAAGGCGCAGATCGCCGCCCGTGGCCTGAAACTGGACACGCTGGTCAGACCAAACTGGTACCTATGACGATCAAATTTCTGCAAGGCAACCTTCTCGAAGCCCCGGTCGAAGCCGTCGTCAATACGGTCAATACCGTAGGCGTCATGGGCAAGGGCATCGCACTGATGTTCAAGGAAGCCTTCCCCGACAATTTCCAGCGCTACGAGGACGCCTGCAAACGCAAGGAAGTCCGCGTCGGACAGATGTTCGTCACCGAGAACCTTACGCTCGACGGTCCGCGCTGGATCATCAACTTCCCCACCAAGCAGCACTGGCGGCAACCGACCAAGCTGCAGTGGGTCATTGACGGCCTGCAGGACCTGCGCCGCGTGGTCGAACAGAACCACATCCGCTCCGTTGCCGTGCCGCCGCTGGGCTGCGGCAATGGCGGTCTGGAATGGGCCGACGTGCGCCCGGAGATCGAGCGTACCCTCAGCGATCTGAAGGATGTTGAAGTGCTTGTGTTCGAGCCGACCGACGCCTACCAGAATGTCGCCAAGCGCACCGGCGTAGAGAAGCTGACTCCCGCACGAGCGATGATCTCGGAAATGGTCCGACGATACTGGGTGCTGGGCATAGAGTGCACGGTACTCGAAGTGCAAAAACTAGGCTGGTTCCTGGAAGACTCCGTTCGCGCCCTGAAGCTCGAAGATCCGTTCAAGCTGCAATTCGCCGCCGACCGATACGGCCCCTACTCCGACAAGCTCCGTCACCTGCTGACCTCGCTGGACGGCAGCTATTTGCATTGCACGAAGCGGCTGAGTGATGCCGGACCGACAGACACGATCTGGTTCGACGAAGACCGGCGCGACTTCGTGGCCGCCTACCTCAAGCAGACCGATGTCCGCGACTGGAATGCCGTGCTCGACCGCACTGCTGCGCGCATCGACGGCTTCGAATCACCGCTGGGCATGGAACTGCTCGCCACCGTTGACTGGCTGATCCAGCGCGAGAACTGCGCGCCGGAACTGCCAGCCATCCGCGAGGGACTGGCGAAGTGGCCCGCCGGTATCGAGGCCGCCGAGCGCAAGCAACGGCTGTTTGATGATCGCCTGATCACGCTGGCGCTCAACCGCCTGACCCACTAGTCGCTCGACGGAGGACGCAGTGTCCGAGTACCTCCACGTCGAAAAGCCCTTCCTCAACCAGCTCGCTAAGCTGGGCTGGACGGTTATCGACCAAGGTCAAGGTGTCCCGGGCAATCCCGCCGCCAGTTTGCGCGCGCATTTTCGCGAATGGCTGCTACCCGAAGTATTCCGCCAATCCATCAGCGCCATCAACCGCACCGCCGATAGTCGCGAGTGGCTGACCAACCGCCAGCTCGATGATCTGCGTGACCAGTTGCTGCGCCATCCCAACCGCTCGCTGCTCGAAGCCAACGAGAACGTGCAGGCGCTGCTGTTCAAGGCACAGGTGGATGTCAACGAGCTGACGGGCGAGCCCGATTCTGTGGTCAGGCTGATCGACTTCGCCCACCCGGAACGCAATACCTTTCACGCGATCAACCAGTTCCGCGTTGATACGCCGGGCTGCGTCAAGGATTTCATCATCCCGGACATCGTGCTGTTCGTGAACGGCATCCCGCTGGTGGTGATCGAAGCCAAGATCGGTGATGCCAATACGGCGAATCCGCTGCACGCTGCGTTCGAACAGTTGCTGCGTTATCGCAATGCACGGCCGGAAACAGCAGCCGCGGGATTGCGCGAAGGCGAACCGAGGCTGTTCCAGCCCAATCTGTTGCTGATCCGGACCTGTGGCGAGAAGGCGGAGTTCGGCACGCTGTCCTCGGGCCATGAGCATTTCTACGCCTGGAAAGACATCTGGCCGGAAAGCCGCCGCAGTTATGCGTCGCCTCTGGGCATCGAGCGCGAACAGGAGCGCATGATCCAGGGCCTGCTCGCACCCGATACGCTGCTCGACGTGTTGCGCACCTGCACGGTATTCATGGATACCGATTCTGGCAAACGGGTGAAGGTGGTCTGCCGCTATCAGCAGTATCGCGCCGCGCGGCGCATTGTCGAGCGGCTCCGCAGCGGCAAGACACCGATGGACCGCTCCGGCGTGGTCTGGCACACACAGGGGTCGGGCAAGTCGCTGACCATGGTGTTTGTCGCGCGCATGCTCCGGGCATCATCACAACTATATGATTTTAAAATACTTTTAGTCAACGACCGGATAGACCTCGAAGATCAGCTCGCGGCCACCGCCAAGCTGATCGGTGGCAAGGTCAATGTCATCGAGAGCACGGCGGAACTGCGTGAGCACCTCGGCACCGACGCGTCTGATGTGAACATGGTGATGGTGCACAAGTTCATGGAACGCACGGAAGCCGTGCCGTTGAAGGTGGCGGAAGCGCTGGCCAGCTACGGAAAGCCGCCCTCGGCGGAGACTTTCGGTGTGGTGAATACCTCGGAACGCATCCTGATCATGATCGACGAGGCGCACCGCACGCAAAGCTCGGACCTCGGCGACAACGTATTCGAGGCTTTCCCCAACGCGACGCGCATAGCCTTCACCGGAACGCCGCTGATCACCGAGCAGCACGGCGCCCGCAAGACCGTCAAGCGCTTCGGCGAATACATCGACACCTACAAGCTGATGGACGCGGTGCATGATGGCGCAACGCTGCAGATTCTGTATGAAGGCCGCACCGCCGACACCACGATCAAAGACAAGCATGGTTTCGATACGAAGTTCGAAGACCTGTTCCGCGACCGCACGCCGGAAGAACTTGCTGCGATCAAGAAAAAATACGGCGCCAGCGGCGACATACTTGAGGCCGAGAAGCGCATCGCGGCCATCGCGCGCGACCTGGTTGACCATTACATCGACAACATCCTGCCGGACGGCTTCAAGGCGCAGGTGGTCTGTCATTCCAAGCTCGCCGCCGTACGCTACCAGGGTGCGATCCGCGAAGCGATTGCCGAGCGTCTCGCGCGTGAGCGGTTAAAGCCAAAACCCGACGCAGACCTGATCCGACGCATTGAGTTTCTGAAGGCGGTCGTCGTCGTCTCGGCCGACGCCACCAACGAACTGGCCGCGATCACCGCCGCGCGCAAGGAAGCGAAGTCGTGGAACGCAGTGGAAAACTTTTGCAAGCCCTTCGATTTCGATGATCCGGAAAAGGCACTGACCGGCATTGCCTTCCTGATCGTCTGCGACATGCTGCTGACCGGCTTTGACGCCCCGGTCGAGCAGGTGATGTATATCGACAAACGGCTGCGGGAGCACAACCTGCTGCAGGCCATCGCGCGGGTAAACCGGGTGACCAGGAACAAGCATCGCGGCTTTATCGTTGACTACATCGGCCTGGCTAATCATCTGACCGAGGCCCTGGCGATCTACAGCGCGGAGGACCAGGCGGACCTCGCCCTGGGTCTGCAGAACTTGCTGAGCGAACTGCCGATACTCGAAGAGCGCTACCGGCGCCTGATCCAGCACTTCCATGCTGCCGGCGTGAGGGGCATCGAGGCTTTCATCAAGGGCGAATCCGGATCGCCCGATATCGAGGTTGGCGTGGTGCACGCGGCCGTGGGTGCAATGCAGGACATCAAGCGCCGTGCGGACTTCGAGGTCTATCTGAATAAGTTCCTGCAGAGCCTGAACCTGATCCTGCCCCATGTCGCCGGTCATCCCTACCGCGGCCCGGCGCGGCGCTTCGGTTACCTGCTGCGCATGGTCAAGGAACGCTATAAGGACGACTCACTGGATATCGCCGATGCTGGCGCCAAGGTGAAGGCGCTGATCAACGACCATCTGGTCGAACTGGGCATCAATCCGAAAATTCCGCCAGTGGAACTGCTTGCGGACAATTTCCTGGAACATGTGCAGAAACATGCGGCAGGCGATCCGGAAGCCAAGGCCAGCGAGATGGAACATGCGCTGCGCAAGCACTGCACGGTGCATTTCGACGAAGATCCCGCTTTTTACAAACGGCTGAGCGACAAGCTGGAGAAACTGATCCAGGAACACAAGGACAACTGGAACGTGCTGGCTGAGGGATATGAACAGCTGCGCGCGGAAGCGCTCGCAGGCCGCAGGGACAACATCGAAGGACTGGGTCGTGAAGCGACGACCTTCTACGATCATGTCGCCGATCTGGCCTTTGGCGCCGGCGGCGTGCCGGCGCAACATCAGCCGGCCATGAAAAAGCTGATGACGCGCATCGTCGAGCTGCTGCAGGACACCATCGACATTCTCGATTTCTGGAAGAAACCCATTGAAATCAAAAAATTACGCGGCAACATCGCCACCGAGCTGCTACTGACCAATATCCCCGAGATCGTGCAGACATACGAGCGGCTGGCCGTTGAAATCACTCGGCTCGCCGAAAAAAGAAACGACGAACTGACGAAATGAGCAAAACCCGAGAAATCGATTACCAGGTTCTGCGCAGCCCGCGCGCGACCGCGGACATCGTTGTTGAACGCGATGGCCGCATCATCGTACGCGCACCGGCACACCTGCCGGACGAGCGCGTCGGGAATATCGTCGATGCCAAGCGCTACTGGATATACAAGGCTCTTGCGGAATGGCGGGATCTCAATGCAACCCGCGTGCTGCGCGAATATCGCAACGGTGAAGGTTTTCTTTACCTGGGTCGGTCATACCGGCTGTTGCTGGTCACCGAACAGGAGGAACCGCTGCTGCTCAAGGGCGGCCGTTTCCACCTGCGCCGCAACGTTGTGGATCGCGGTGACAGCACCGCCGCGCAAACAGTATTCCGCGACTACTATGTCGCGCGCGGTATGGAACGCATCGCGGAGCGCGTCAATTATTACGCACCAAAGGTCGGGGTCAAACCTGCTGGTCTTGATGTGCGCGAACTGGGCCATCGCTGGGCGTCATGCTCGCCGAAGGGCAGATTAGCCTTCCACTGGAAATGCATGATGGCGCCGCAGACCATCATCGACTACATCGTCGTGCACGAGTTGTGCCACTTCCATCATCGTGACCACACCGATGCGTTCTGGAATGAAGTGGACAAGATCATGCCCGTTTACCGGGAGCGCAAGGAATGGCTGCGGGTGAATGGCGCGGGGTTGGACGTGTAGGCTTGCTGTCCGCACGACATCACGCCGCGCGCCGCTCGCAGCGGATGGCGTTTTCGATGACCGCCGGCAGGACATCGTAATCTTTCGCCAGTTCTTCTACTTGTTCTCCGGCCTCGAAGCGTTCCGCGACCATGGCGGTACGCAGTCCGAAACCGTCCAGCACCGGCCGACCGAACGACAGGCGTGGATCGATCACGACATCACCCACAGGCGCATCCCCGAGCGCGGGAAACAGCACGATTTTTTCCGGAATGCCCTTGGGATCACGACGCACATGCTTAAGTCGATCCAGGATGATTTCGCGCAGCCGCAACTGACCGTGTTGCGCGCCCCCGATGTGTTGCCCTAATTTTTCGACGAATAAATCCACGCCATCGGTTGCAAACTGTTTTTCGGCCAGCGGATGCTTGGTTTTGAACTTCCGGCGCAGGCAGGCGACCGCCATTCGCATCTTGGGTAGCGGGATGCTGTGCTCGCGGTGGATCCCCGCCAGCACAAACGCTTCGACCAAATTGATGAACGACAGACGTCGACCCGACCTGTCGGCAATGTTGATCACCGACGGCACACCCTTCTGACCCAGCATCCACGTGCGCAACATCGACTTGGACAGCCGCAGATATCCCGCCGCCTCCACAATGGTATAGACGGGCACGCGTATAACATCTTGTTTTTTAACGATTTTTTAATCCGATGCTGACGTTATGCGTTGCAGAAAACCAGCCATCCGGCATCTCGGAAATGCTGCGGTACAGCAAGACCAAGCCCCCGTCATGATCCGCCCTTGCTTTCAGTGGACTCATCGAGCCGCTCGAAACGAATGCCATTGTCACCGGGGTACGGTCGCGAGTGATCATGCATGCCGGTAAAAATCTCCGACGGTATGCCGCCCGGAAATGCGGCGCATTCCGCTCCCATGCGGTAATGCGCGCACATCAGACATTGCGTGGAATATGACATTTCTAGACGACGGTTTAAAAACTCAGGGCGCGCAACAAAATGACTTTCTGCAGCCCCTCACCCCAACCCTCTCCCCGCAAGCGGGGAGAGGGGGTGTTCATTTTATTTCGCCCTCTTGATCCGGTGCAGTCAGACCAGTCCGATCTCCTTCATGTACTTCAGCACCCCGGGATGGATCAGGTCCCGCGTCGGTGCGCCGGCCAGCGTGTTCTCCAGCGTCGATTCCTGCGCCTGGTCGAGTTTTGCGGCGAGCGCGGCATGTCCCTTGTGCAACGCCTTTGCCAGCCGGTAGGCGACATCGTCGGGCAGAGACGCGCGGGCCAGCACGAACGGCCACGACCCCACCGAATTCACCGGCCCGGTCTGCCCCGGGTAGCTGCCCGCGGGCATCGTGGTCTGCTTGAGGAAGGTGTGCTTGGCTTGGATGCGCTTGATTTCATCCGCGCCGGGCGAGATGAAACGCATGCCCTTGGGATTGGTCGCGATTTTCATGAACGGCGGCCAGCCGACGCCGCCGCCCCACATCGCCGCCGCGTCGCCGTTAATGACCAGGGGCGGGCCGTCGCCGGCCTTCTCCAGCAGCCGCGCATCGAAATCCTTCTTGATGTCGAGTCCGAGGCCGTCGAACACGTAGCGCGCGAGCACCACGAAACCCGAACTCGAGGCGCCCCACACCACGGTCTTGCCGACGAGGTCGGAAATCGTTTTATGCGGGCTGTCGGCGCGCACCATGAACATGCCCGCCTGCGAATAGGTGGCGTTGATGATGCGGATGTTCTTGCACGGCGCGCGACCGATGCCGTTGACCGCCTCGTAGGTCACTTCACCGGTGGCCAGCGCAATGTCGAGTTCGCCGTTTTCGATGCGGCCGACGTTCTCCCCGCTGCCCTTGGTGTTGACCGGCTCGATGTCCAGCGTCGGATCGGCGGCGTTGAGCGCCTCGGCATACGGCCAGCCGTAGGCGGGAAAACCGCCGCCGGGGGTTGCGGTGCCGAGTACGACTTTTGTTTTCTGCGCTGCCATTCACTTTCCTCCTCGGGTTGATGGTCGCCTGTTCAGAAACAGCATATTAATCGCGATCACGGCAGATGGGGAACATTCCGCTGCGTCGCTTTCACCGCAGTACGTTCACTGTAGTACGATTTGCTGATGGAAAGTAATGCACAACCCCGCCCCGGACGCACCGCCGCGCTGGCATTGCTGGTGCTGGGGCCACTCGCCTGGCTGATGTTCGGCCACGGCGCGCCCATCCTGCAGGACCGCGGCTACCACGTGTTCGCCGACGGCCGCAGCTGCCTGGGCATCGCGAATTTCGGCAATGTCGCCTCCAACCTGCTGTTCCTGCTCGCCGGCAGCGTCGGCATGCTGCACGCCTGGCGCAGCCGCAGCGGCGCGTGGCGGTCCTGGCTGGTGTTTTTTGCGGGCGTCGCGCTGGTTTTTTTCGGTTCTGCGTATTACCACGGCGCGCCCGACGACGACACGCTGGTATGGGACCGGCTGCCGATGACGGTGGCCTTCATGGGGCTGTTCGCTGCGCTGGTCAGCGAACACCTCGGTGCGCGTTTCGAAATACGGCTGCTCGCCGCGGCGCTGGCCATCGGGATTTTCAGCGTGTTCTGGTGGCAGTACAGCGGCGACCTGCGGATCTACGTCTGGGTGCAGGGCGCGCCGCTGCTGGCCATTCCCTACGTGATTGCGGCGTTTCCCGGGCGTTACGACCGGCGGCATTACCTGCTCTACGGGGTGGGGCTCTACGTGCTGGCAAAAATGGCCGAACTGCTCGACCACCAGGTCTACGCGACCACCGGCGCCGCCATCAGCGGACATACACTGAAACACCTGCTGGCCGCTGCGGCGGTGTTGTGCGTGTGGCAAATGCTGAAGCAGCGTCAGAGTTTGATGCCGGTCGCCTCTTCCCAGTAGCGGACGATTTCGGTCTGGTCGACCGTCGCGCCGACCTTGCCGGCGGCGTCGCTCCACAGTTCAGACACCTTCTCCGCGAGCGGCGCCGCGGCGCCTATCGCATGCGCGGTGTCGACGGCGATTTTCACGTCCTTGGCGATGAAACCCAGCGCCATGCCGGTGGCGTATTTGTGCGTGAGGATCTGCGGGATGACCTTTTTCTCGATCGGGTGGTTGCGTCCCGCGCACATGGTCACCAGCGCATCCGCCATCATTTTCGGGTCGAGGCCGAATTTCCCGCCTATGGCCAGCGCCTCGATGGCGTTGATCAGCGCGCAGGCGTTGACGTAATTGGCCAGCGCCTTCATCGCGTGCGCCGACCCGGTCGAACCGCAGTGCATGACACTGCGGCCCATGGCCCGCAGCATCGGCGTGCAGCGCGCGACCAGCTCGTCGCTGCCGCCGGCCATGATGTCCAGCGTCGCGTCCTTCGCGAACACCACGCCGCCCATCACCGGGGCGTCGAGCATCGCGATGCCCGCCTTTTCCAGCGCCACCGCGGTATCCCGGGTGCCGGTGGGATCGCAGGTGCCCATGTCGATCAGCACCGCGCCGCGCGTCATCGCCGCCGCGCCGCCTTCGTCGAGCATCACCCTGCGCACGATCCTGTCGTCGGGCAGCATGGTGATCACCGCATCGGCGCCGTTCGCCACCCCGGCCAGAGACCCTGCGGCACTGCCGCCGTGCTGCGCGACGAACGCGGCGGCCGTTTCCGGGCGCGCATCGAACACCGTGACCTCGAAACCGGCCCTGAGCAGGTTGGCCGCCATCGGGTTGCCCATGTTGCCGACGCCGATGAAACCGATTTTTTTGATGGTGCTCATGAGAAACCCTTAGATCAAAAGCAGCCACAGAGGACACAGAGAGCACAGAGAGCACAGAGAGCACAGAGAACTTCAAAACCAAATCCCCGATTTGAGGTGTGCTTTGGTTTTTCTCTGTGTCCTCTGTGGCCTCTGTGGCTAAAGGTTTTAAAGCTTTACCACACCGCGCCGCGCGCCGCGATCGGCCACAGCGCCTCGACCCTGCCGCCGCGCACGCAGACGAATTCGTCGTAGAGGTTGACCGTCGGATCGCAGTGGCCGGGGATCAGTTTGATCTTGTCGCCCAGCGCGAAGCCGGATGAGCCGTTCATCTGGATCACGCCATGCTCGTCGGATGCCTTGAGAAACTCGGCCTGCGGGAAATCGGCGACCCGCGGCATGCCGGAGTCGACGCTGGAGGCCTTCAGCCCGGCATCGACGATGGCAATGCCGGGACGGGTGCGGCTCATCACCGTGGTCCAGACAAACAGGCTGTGCTCGAAACGCGGGATGCCGCTCTCGGTCCAGTCGTTTTTCGCATAGTCGGCGTCCATGAAGATGTACGAACCCACCTGCAGTTCGTCGTAGACGCTGCTCCCCGCCTCGAACCGGTAGGTGCCGGTGCCGGCGCCGGTGACCTTGCCGCGCGGCAGGCCGGCCTTTTCGACCAGCGCCAGCGTTTTCT
>JBFWOE010000120.1:0-9577 GCA_050250695.1 Burkholderiales bacterium | reverse complement strand
ATCAGGGGTACATCGCCCAGCCGACGCGATTGGTTTGCGCCTTGAAAAAGTGGCCCTCGACGCTGGTCAGGAAAATCGTGGTCATGTCGGGTCCGCCGAAGCAGCAGTTGGTCGGGCGATTGCAGGGCACGGGATGGGTTTCGAGCACGCGCCCGGTCGGCGAAAACACGTGGAGCATGGGCCCCGCGCCGGCGACTTCCCAGCCTGCGGTGGCGACGATGTTGCCCTCGGCGTCCAGGCACATGCCGTCGATGCCGCGGTGTACGCCCTTGTGGTCGGCGCCCCAGGTGAACAAGGTGGTGTACGGGCCGAGACTGCCGTCATCGCGAATCGGATAGGCACGCAGCTCGCGCGCGATGTCCTTCGAATAACCGCTTTCGGCGACATAGAGCGTGTTCTGGTCCTGCGACACCAGGATGCCGTTGGGCTGCGTGGTGTCGGACAGCACACGGGTGATCGAGTACGTGCCGTCCTTCTGGGGATCGAGGCGGTACACCGAGCGGTGTTCAAGCTCCTCGGTCTCGGTCGAGTCGATGTTGCCTTCATTCCACGGGTTGGTGAACCAGATGCGGCCCTTGCGATCGATCGCGAGGTCGTTCGGGGTGTTCAACCGCTTGCCGTCGACCCTGTCGGCGATCACCGTGTTTTTGCCGTCGGGATCGAAACGCATGATGCGCCGTCCGCCCTGGCAGCAGCCGAACAGCCGCCCCTGCGCGTCGAAGGCGAGGCCGTTGGTGCGGTCGAGCCCGGTGCGCCACGGCGTGATGGCATTGGTCTTCGGGTCGTAACGGAAGATGGTGCTGGCGTGGATGTGGGTGAAATAGAGATATTCACCGTCCCACGCCGGGCCTTCGGTGATCGGCCGCCCGTCGGGTTTTTTCAGCAGTTCGAATTTCCACGACATGGCCTGGCTCCTCAGGCTTTCAGCAATGAGCGCAGCTTGGTGAGATTGCCGATTTTCTCGATGCCCCACACCGCGTCGCACAGTTTGCGTGCGCGCGACTTGCCGAGGATAGGTGCCATCAGGTGGTAACACTTCTCGTCGACCTCGGCGCGGGTCATCGGGTTGTCGGAGGTGCCGCGCACCGCCTTCACGTGTTTGCGCAGCATGCGGCCGTCTTTCAGCTTCAGTTCGACGATGCCCTGGCGCGACGGCATGGCGCGGGTCAGCGCGTCGTCGCCGAGCAGAGTGATTCTCTTGCGCAGCTCGAGCACCTGCCTGTTTTTCATGCGCTTCTCGTCGTGCGAGGACTCGAAGGTGACGATGCCGTCGATCAGCATCACCGCGCACATGTGCTGCATGCAGATGTCGGGCATGTTGCGGTTGTCGGTGGTGTTGGCACCCTGGTGCGCGACGCGCACCACCAGGCTGGCGACGTCCTGCGGCTTGACCTTGTGCATGCGCACCAGGTCGAGCAGCGCGTCCAGCGGCGCCTGGATTGGCGAACCCACCGACCAGCGCTTGATGTTGGTGTTCATGATCTCGTACGTCTTGCCCAGCCCCTTGATCAGGGTCTGCGGCTGCGGCGCGCGGCCGATGCGCCGCGTCTCGTCGTAGGCGATGTAGAAATTGCGCTCGCCGGAGAACACGTCCTCGACCGCGGAGAACCCCGAAGCGACCATCGCCGCGGATGCGACGCCGTTGCGCGCCGGCATGCCGCCGAAGTCGAAGGCCTTCTCGATGTGTTCCTCGTCGCGCATCCAGCACGAGATGCCCGAGGACTGCTGCGCGGTGTACGACAGCGCATGGCGCATGCCCCGGTAATCGAGGCCGGCGAGCAGCGACGCCGCGGCGGCTGCGCCGAAGCTGGGGCCTATGCTGTGCGTGGAGTGTCCCACCGAGCGGAAATCGTAGGGATGCAGCGACATGTTGATGCGTGACCCGATGTCGTAACCCAGCGCCACCGCGCGCAGCAGCTGCGTGCCGCCGGCCTTCTCGCGTTCGGCCATTGCCAGCGCTGCCGGCACCACTGCGCAGCCCGGATGTGACAGCGACGGCGCGTGCGAGTCGTCGGTTTCGTCGGCATGGGCCAGCATGCCGTTGGCCAGTGCCGCCTGCTCGGCGTTGGTGACGATGCCCGAACCGATGACGATGGCTTCGGGCCTGCCGCCCAGCGTTTTCACGTAATTGATCGCCTTGCAACCGGGCAGCAGCCGCGAGCCGGAGACCATCGCGGCGATGGTGTCGAGCAGGTGGTGCTTGGTTTTTTCGGCAACGGCTTTCGGCAGCGGTTTTTTCGCTGCGCCGGCCATGTAGGTGGCCAGTGTCTTCATCAGCGGCGAAATCGCCGATCCGTCGATTTTTTTCTTGGACTTGTTCATGGCATCAGGCCCCCGCCGTTGATATGGATGGATTGTCCGGTGATGTAGCGCGCGTCCGGTCCGCACAGCACGCGCACCATCGCGGCGATTTCTTCAGGGTAGCCGCGCCGCCCCGCGGGCGGCAGCGACACCCGGTGATCGGGCCGCGGCGGCGCTCCTGGCAGGCCGCGCACGGTGTCGATGGTGCCGGGCACCACGCAGTTGACGGTGATGTTGCTGGGCGCGAGGTCCAGTGCCACCGCCTTGGTCATTGCCGCAAGCCCGCCCTTGGCGGTTACCACGTGCGAGCGGTGCAGTGCGCCCTTGTGCCCGGTCAGTCCTCCGATGTTGACCACCGCGCCGCCGCCGGCCTTGATGAGGTGCGGCAGCGCTGCCTGCGTCACCAGGAAGGCGCCGTCGAGCACGATTGAAGTCACGCGTTTCCATTCGTCGTAAGTGATCTTGTCGAACGGCGTTTCGGCGCGGATCGCCGCATTGTTGACCACCAGGTCGATGCGGCCGAAACGTTTGACGGTTTCCGCGACCAGCTGCGCGACCGCCTGCGGATCGGTGACGTCCGCAATGTGCAGCGCCGCCCTGCCGCCGGCCTTTTCGATCATCGCCACGGTTTCCTCGCCTTCCTTGCGCGAAGTGTTGGCGTTGACCATCACGCTCGCGCCGCCCGCGGCGAGCGACAGCGCGATGCAGCGGCCGATGTTGCGCGCGCCGCCGGTGACCAGCGCGACTTTGCCGGCGAGTTCGTCCCCGGGTCGCATGCCTGCTGCAGTATTCATAGAAACATCTTTAAAAACAATTAGTTATATATTGACATGGTTTGCTGCACCAATAGTACCGGCCATCACAACGCAACGCCTGGCGTAGCGCAAAAAGCCGGTACTCGGAACCTTCATGCGTGGAGTCTCCCCGGGTGGACCGCGCCGGGTATTCCCGGTCGGGGCCATTGCGCGGCGGATGGATGGATCGCTGGCCAATACATGCTGGCCGCCGAGCGGTTCATTCGATTCTACCAGCCCCTGTGCGTGCACGATGCGCATTGTCCGTACTGTAAAATGCCGCTTTGCGTGAGGGGCATGCAGTGAAAAAACCGCTGGTCGGCATCGTCATGGGCAGCCAGAGCGACTGGGACGTGATGCAGCACGCCGTCGCCATGATGAAACAGTTCGGCGTCCCCTGCGAAGCGAAAGTGGTCTCCGCGCACCGCACGCCCGACCTGCTCTACACCTACGCCGAAAGCGCCGCGTCGCGCGGCCTGCATTGCATCATTGCCGGCGCCGGCGGTTCCGCCCATTTGCCGGGCATGCTCGCCGCCAAGACCATCGTCCCCGTGCTCGGCGTGCCGGTGACCTCGCGCGCGCTGCGCGGGCTCGATTCGCTGCTCTCCATCGTGCAGATGCCCAAAGGTGTGCCGGTGGCGACCTTCGCCGTCGGCGAGGCGGGCGCCGCCAACGCCGGACTGTTTGCGGTGGCGATGCTCGCGCGCAACGACGCCAAGCTCGCGAAAAAACTCGCCGTCTTCCGCAAAAAACAGTCCGCGACCGTGCGCGCGATGAAGCTGCCGGTAAAAAAGTGAAATGATTTTTCCCGACGCCATGCTCGGCATGCTCGGCGGCGGGCAGTTGGGCCGCATGTTCGCGCTGGCCGCGCACAGCATGGGGTATCGCGTCACCGTGCTCGATCCCGATCCGCTGAGCCCCGCCGGAGCCATTGCCGACGTGCACCTGAAGGCCGCCTACCAGGATCGCGAAGCGCTGCAGCAGCTCGCCGACACCTGCGCCGCGGTCACCACCGAATTCGAGAACGTGCCCGCCGACAGCCTGCGCTGGCTCGCCAGCCACTGCGCGGTGCGGCCCGCCGGCGATGCGGTGGCGATTGCCCAGGACCGCATCCGCGAAAAAGCCTTCGTGCGTTCCTGCGGCATCGATGTGGCACCTTATGCGGTCATCGAAAAAGAATCCGATCTCGAAACTGCCGACAAAAACCTGTTTCCCGGGATATTGAAACGCGCGCGTTTCGGCTACGACGGCAAGGGCCAGGCGCGTGTCGCCGATGCCGCGGCCGCGCGCAAGGCTGTCACCGAAATGGGATCCGAATCCTGCGTGCTCGAGCGCCGCGTCGACCTCAAATGCGAAATCTCCGCGGTGGTGGCGCGCGGCGCCGACGGCATCGGCCGCGGTTTTCCGGTGGCGGAGAACCGCCACCGCCACGGCGTGCTCGACGTCAGCATCGTGCCGGCGCGCATCGCGCCCGAACTCGCGCAGCGTGCAACGGAGTGGGCGCTGAAAATCGCGGAGAAGCTCGATTACTGCGGTGTGCTCGCGGTGGAATTCTTCGTGACCGTTGACGGGCAGTTGCTGGTCAATGAAATGGCGCCGCGCCCGCACAACAGCGGCCACTACACCATCGACGCCTGCGCAACCTCGCAGTTCGAACAGCAGGTGCGCACGTTGTGCGGCCTGCCGCTGGGCGACCCGCGCCTGCTGTCGCCGGTGGTGATGGTCAACCTGCTCGGCGACGCCTGGCAGCGCGGCCAGCCGCAGTGGGAGCGCGTGTTCCTCGCGCCCGAGGCCAAGCTCCATCTCTACGGCAAACACGAGGCGCGCGACGGCCGCAAGATGGGCCACTACACCCTGCTCGGCGCGACCGCCGATGCCGCATTGCAGAAGGCGCTGGTGATCCGCAGCGCCTTGTATCCCGACTGGCACGACTGAATACGGAATCCGATGAGCGACACCCCGCTGTACAAGACCGACCTCAAGAGCCTGCCCTTCCTCCACCGCGGCAAGGTGCGCGACCTTTACGCCGTCGGCGACGACAAGCTGCTGGTGGTGCAAAGCGACCGCCTGTCGGCCTTCGACGTGATCCTCGACGATCCGATCCCCGGCAAGGGCCGCGTACTGACCGAGTTGTCGAATTTCTGGTTTGAAAAACTCAGGCACATCGTACCCAACCACCTCACCGGCATCGATCCGGCAAGCGTGGTTGCGCCCGATGAACGCACGCAGATCGCCGGCCGCGCGATGGTGGTCCACAAATACAAACCGCTGATGGTCGAAGCGGTGGTGCGCGGCTACCTGATCGGCTCGGGCTGGAGCGACTACCGGAAGACCGGCGCGATCTGCGGCATCAGGCTGCCCGCCGGCCTGAAGCAGGCGGAGAAACTCGCCGAGCCGATCTTCACGCCGGCCTCGAAGGCACCAGCCGGCCACCACGACGAGAACATCACCTACGACGATGTCGTAAAAACCATCGGTGCCGCGAACACCGCGAAGGTGAAGGAAATCTCGATCAGGCTCTACAAGGAAGCCGCCGCCTACGCCGCGACCCGCGGCATCATCATCGCCGACACCAAGTTCGAATTCGGCACCGATACAGCCGGCAACATCGTGCTGATCGACGAGGCGCTGACGCCGGATTCCTCGCGTTTCTGGCCGGCCTCCGAATACCGCACCGGCATCAGCCCGCCGAGTTTCGACAAGCAGTTCGTCCGCGACTGGCTGGAAACCCAGCCCTGGAACAAGAAGGCGCCTGCGCCGCGGCTGCCCGCCGACGTGCTGGCGAAAACCGCGGCCAAGTACCGCGAAGCCCAGACCATGCTGACCGGGACCTGAGATGGCGAAACTGTTCAGCGAGCTCGAAAAAGACACCGCGGCGGCCGACGCCGTGACCACCGGCATCCTGCCCGACCGCGACATCGCGCGGCTGATCGCCGGCGGGCGCATCAGCGCCGCGGGGGGCGTCGACGCATCGCAGATCCAGCCGGCGAGCCTGGACCTGCGCCTGGGCGCCACCGCGTGGCGCGTGCGCGCGAGTTTCCTGCCGGGCAAATCCTCGACGGTGCAGGCCAAGATCGACCGCCTGCAGATGCACAAAATCGATTTGAGCAAACCCGCGGTGCTGGAGAAGGGCTGCGTCTACATCGCCGAACTGATGGAAGAACTGAAGCTGCCGTCGGATATTGCCGGGCACGCCAACCCGAAAAGCTCCACCGGGCGGCTCGACATCTTCACCCGGTTGATCACCGACGCCGGCGCCGAATTCGAAGGCGTGGCCGCCGGCTACAGGGGCAAGCTTTACGTCGAGATCATGCCGCACACCTTCAGCGTGCTGGCGCAGCAGGGCACGCGGCTGAACCAGATCCGCTTCGTGCGCGGCAAGCCGCCGCCCTCCGACGCCAAGCTCAGCGAACTCGACCAGACGATCAAGCTGGTCTACTCCGACAGCGACGTGCCGCTGCCGGCGATCATCGACAACGGCCTGTGGATCTCGGTGGACCTCGAGGGCGAATCGAGCAACGGCATCATCGGCTACCGCGCCAAGCACCACGCTCCCCTGATCGACCTCTCGAAGATCAACCACTACGACCCGCTGGAATTCTGGGAACCGATCGCGCGCAACACCGAACGCAGCCTGGTGCTGAGCCCGGACGATTTCTACATCCTCGTCTCGCGCGAACGCGTGCGCATCCCCAACAGCCACGCCGCGTCGATGGTGCCCTACGACCCCTCGGTCGGCGAATTCCGCATCCACTACGCCGGCTTCTTCGATCCCGGCTTCGGCTACGGCGCAGCCAACCTTACCGGCGCGCGCGCGGTACTCGAGGTCCGATCCCACGACGTGCCCTTCATGATCGAACACGGCCAGGACGTCGGCCGCCTGATCTACGAACGCCTGCTCGGCGAACCGGAAAAAATCTACGGCGTGAATATCGGTTCGAACTATCAGTCGCAGGGGTTAAAACTGAGTAAACAGTTCAAGCCGCTGGCGCTGCCGGTTTAAGGCCTGCCGCGCAGCAAAAAGGGCGCCTGCCGGTGGCAGACGCCCTTGGTGTTCCCGGCACGGCAATCAACGCAATGCCTCGATCGATGCGCCGAAGTTGATGTGGAACGGCGTGCCGTCGAGCACCAGCGCAGGCACTGATTTCACGCCCGCGGCGGTCGCGTCCTTCAGGCGCCCCTTGTTCTGGCCGAGATGGACGATCTCGAGGTCGAATTTCGCCGGATCAATCGCGTGCGCGACGTTCTGTTCCGCTTCGACACACACCGGGCATCCGGCGTGATAAAACACGGCCTTGGATTTCATGCGGTTCTCCTTGAATGGTTGGCGTGCACATGCACCGGCGCATCGTAGGCAGGCGCGGGATGCGTGAACAGCAGGCACTTTCCGGAGCCCCGGGCACTTTTTGGTGTAAATCGAAGACTATGAAGGCAAAAAAATTTCCGGCAGTCGAACCTGAATACCGCCAGCTCGAAGACGTCGTCGGCTGCAAATGGTCGGTGTCGGTGCTGCAGGCCGTCGCCGCCGGCCATGCGCGGCCCGGCGCGCTGGAGCGTCATGTCGCGGGCATCTCCACCAAGGTGCTGTCGGAGCGCCTGCGCAAGCTCACGCGTTACGGCCTGCTCGAGAAGCAGGTCTATGCCGAAGTGCCGCCGCGCACCGAATATGCGCTGACGGCCAACGGCCGCAAACTGGTCGCGATCATCGGACAGATCAGGCTGCTCGACGACGAGATCCGGCGCGGCTGATGCCCAGGGGCTAATTTCATAAGTATTTGTTTTTATTGATTATTTTGTTGCGCTGCGGCATACTCACGCGATGACGCATACCGTTTCCAAAGACGACATCACTTACGCCGCCACGCAACTCAAAGCCGGCGAACTCGTCGCCTTCCCCACCGAAACCGTCTACGGCCTCGGCGCCGATGCGGTCAACGTCAATGCCGTGCGCAAGATTTTCGCGGCCAAGGGTCGGCCCGCCGACCATCCGCTGATCGTGCATGTCGCCGACGCCGCGCAGCTCGCCAACTGGGCGCGCGACGTGCCGCCCTTCGCGCATGCACTCGCCAGAAAATTCTGGCCCGGTCCGCTGACGCTGGTGCTCAAGCGCAGCGCGAACGTGCCCGACGCCGTCACCGGCGGCCAGGACACCGTCGCCATCCGTGTGCCTTCGCATCCGGTGGCGCAGCAACTCTTGCGGGAATTCGGCGGCGGCATCGCCGCGCCCTCGGCCAACCGTTTTGGTCATGTCTCGGCGACCACTGCCGCCCACGTGCGCGAGGAATTCGGCGACAGCGTCGCCTGCGTGCTCGACGGCGGCGCGTCCGATGTCGGCATTGAATCGACCATCGTCGACTGCTCGCGCGACAGGCCGGTGCTGCTGCGCCCGGGCTGGATCACGCCGCAGCAACTCGAAACAGTACTCGGCGCGCCGCTGGCCGCGCCGGACAAAAACGCGCCGCGCGTCTCCGGCACGCTGGAAAAACACTATGCGCCGCAGACGCCGGTGATGCTGATGGAAGGCGACCTGATCAATGAGCTCGCGCACAGCCTGACGCGCCAGGGCAAACGCGTCGCGGTGCTGGCAAGGACAGCGTTGCGGCCGGTGATTGAAGGACTGATCTGGATTGCCGCACCGGCGGATGCGGCAGGGTATGCGCATGATCTATATGCCAACCTGCGCGAGCTGGATCATGCCGGGTGTGATGCGATCCTGGTCGAGCAGCCGCCGGACGCCACGGAATGGATGGCGATACGGGATCGATTGAAGCGAGCGGCGGCAGGTTCTGGCGAAATCCTGGGCTAGTCAGGCAAGAGATCCGGGCGGATAGATTGCCTAACGCAGCAGCACTTCAAGCCCCACCCGCGCCAGTGCTTCATCGAGGTGCCCGCCGTCATAACCGCCGACGCCGATGCCGCCGAGCAGCACGCCGTCGCGCAGGATCACCAGCCCGCCCTGGTTCGCCGTCAGTTGCGAATCGCCCATTTCGGCGATGCTGCGCCCCTGTTTTTTCAGTTTTTCGCCGTTGGCGCCGGTGTCCGTGGCCATGATCGCCGCAGTGTAGGCCTTGCGGATGGCGTGGCGGCGGCTGAACAGGCGCAGGCTGCCGGTCTGCGCGTAGGCGAGCAGGTTGCCGGTGCTGTCGGCGATGGCGATCGCCACCACCTCGTCCGGGGTTTGCAGAGCCTTGTCGGTCATCGCTTTCATCGCGGCCTGCACCTGGGTGAAGGTCAGCGGCGTGTGGTCGGGCATGTGTTGTCTCCAAGCGGTCAATGTGATCGGGTGATGGTGTTTATACCACCACGCACCGTAACGGCCGTACGCGTGGCGGTCAACGGGACGCGGATTGTGCAACCGCCGGCCGGGTCCACGGTGGCTGGCTGAAGATCGATACCAGGAAATCGACGAACACGCGGTGTTTGGGCGCGACATGCTGTTGCTGCGGGAACAGCACCGAGATTTCGTAGCCGCCGGTCTTGTG
>JBFWOE010000119.1:0-9697 GCA_050250695.1 Burkholderiales bacterium | reverse complement strand
ACCCTTGATTTCCAGCGCATGCAGAGGGAATACCGCAAAGACCTGAATCTGCGGCGCAACCAAAAGCTGGGTTCGCTGTTTGAACGCGCAAACCGCGTGATCAAGCAAATTGCCGAAGCGGAAAAATACGACATCATTTTCCAGGAAGCTGTTTACCGGAACCCCAAGATCGATATTACGGACAAGGTGCTCAAGGCGCTCGCCGAGGCCAAGTAGGCTGGCGCGCCGACGCCGCGCGGCTCCCGGCATCTTTTTACGCCTCAACCGCACGCGCCACGATGAACCACCGGACATCCCTGACACTTTCGCTGGGCGACATCGTCGCCAGACTGGGCGGCGAATTGATCGGTGATGCCGCCACGCCGGTGCGGCAGGTCGCCACCCTGGAAACTGCCGCTCCCGATACCATCGCATTCCTGGCGAATGACAGATATCTCCCGCAACTGGACAATACCCGGGCCGGGGCAGTCATCGTCGGTGAAAAACTGCGCGGAACCCTGAAAATCGCGCATATAGTCGCGGCAAATCCGTATGCCTATTTTGCCCGCGTGTCTTCCCTGTTCAATGCGGTACCGCCTCACAAAGGCGGCACGCACCCGAGTGCCGTTATTCACCCCGGGGCTGAAATCGGCCAGCGTGTCCACGTCAGCCCGCTGGCAGTAATCGAGGACGGCGTGACGATAGGCAATGGCAGCATGATCGGTGCCGGCTGTTACATAGGCACTGGTGTCAGGATCGGCGAGGACTGCCTGCTGCATCCGAACGTAACGGTTTACCGGCAATGCGTGCTTGGCAACCGCACCGTGGTGCATTCCGGTGCGGTCATCGGTGCTGACGGTTTTGGAATTGCAATGGACGAGGGACGGTGGATCAAGGTTCCGCAGATCGGCAAAGTACGCATCGGCGATGATGTCGAAATCGGAGCGAATACCACCATCGATCGCGGCGCCATCGACGAAACGGTCATCGAGGATGGCGTCAAACTCGATAACCAGATCCAGATCGCACACAATGTCAGGATCGGCGCGCATACCGCAATCGCGGCCTGTGTCGGCATTGCCGGGAGTTCCCGCATCGGCAGCTACTGCCGCATAGGCGGCGCCTCCGGCATTGCCGGGCATTTGACCATAACCGATCACGTGGAAATTTCGGCGCACACGCTGGTCACGAAATCAATCACCCGGGCGGGCACCTATACCGGAGCCTATCCATTTGAGGCCAATCGCGACTGGCGCCGCAATGCCGCCAGCCTGCGCAACCTTGGCGATCTGTTTGACCGGGTGCGCGAAATTGAATCGGCACTGAATCTGCGCAAAAAGGATGAATCATGAGCAGCATGGACATCAACGAAATCCTGCGATACCTGCCGCACCGGTATCCTTTCCTGCTGATCGACCGCGTGCTTGCCTACGAACCCGGCAAGGAAATCGAGGCGCTGAAAAACGTCACCATCAACGAGCCATTCTTCACAGGCCATTTTCCGCACCATCCGGTCATGCCGGGCGTACTGATCATCGAGGCCATGGCGCAGGCGGCCGCAATACTGTCATTCGTCACCATGGGCGCAAAGGCAGACGACCAGTCCATCTACTATTTCGTCGGCATCGACAAGGCACGATTCAAGCGGCCGGTGACTGCGGGCGACACTTTGCGTCTTCACGTGACGCTGGCGCGGCACGTCCGCGGCATCTGGAAGTTCAATGCCGTCGCCAGGGTTGACGATGCCGTGGCGGCCGAGGCCGAATTGATGTGCACCGTGCGTGACCTTCCGCCATCCGTTTCCGGGAAATGATCTTGGCGGACCGTATCCATCCCTCGGCCATCATTGATCCGAAGGCAAGGCTGGCCGGCGATGTCGAAATCGGGCCTTATGCCGTCATCGGCCCCGATGTCGAAATCGGGCCGGCGACGCGGATCGGTCCGCACGTGGTGATCGCGGCACATACCACGATAGGGGCGCGGAACACCATTTACCAGTTCTGCTCGATAGGGGAAGCACCGCAGGACAAGAAATTCGGCGGGGAACCGACGCGCCTGGAGATCGGCAGCGACAA
This sequence comes from Burkholderiales bacterium, assembly GCA_050250695.1. GTDB lineage: Bacteria > Pseudomonadota > Gammaproteobacteria > Burkholderiales > SG8-41. Next base: position 7,643 of record JBFWOE010000119.1, on the reverse strand, counting down.
CACGATCCGCGAATTCTGCACCCTGAACCGAGGCACCGTTCAGGATGCCGGCGTGACGCGGATCGGCAGCCATAACTGGATCATGGCTTATGCACACGTGGCACATGACTGCCAGATCGGCAATCACACGATCTTCGCCAACAACGCCCAGCTTGCAGGGCACGTGCACGTCGGCGATCACGCCATACTGGGCGGATTTACCGTCGTGCACCAGTTCTGCCGCATCGGTGCGCACAGCATCACAGCCATGGGCACGATACTGCTGCAGGATCTGCCGCCTTACGTGACCGCGTCTGGAAACCCGGCCGAACCCCACGGCATCAACGCCGAGGGCCTGAAGCGCCGGGGCTACGCAGCCGGCGCAATTGCCGCCGTCAAGCGGGCCTACAGGACGCTCTACAAATCGGGACTCGCATTTGACATCGCGCGTTCGCAGATCGCCGCTGATGCCGCCAGTCATCCCGAACTGTTAGTACTGGCGGATTTTCTTGCGACCCCGGGTCGCGGCGTCATTCGCTGAACGACATGCCGTCGACGGCAATGCCGGAAGGCCCGCTCGTCGGGGTCGTCGCCGGCGAACCTTCTGGCGATCTGCTGGGCGGCGCGCTGATCGAGGCGCTGCGGGTCCGCGTGCCCGGTATCAGGTTCACCGGCATCGGCGGTCCGCGCATGATCGCCGCGGGCATGCAATCCCGGTTTCCGATGGAAAAACTGTCGGTCCGCGGTTACGTCGAAGTACTGCGTCATTACCGGGAAATCACCGGTATCCGGCGCGAGTTGAAGCGCTATTTCCTTGATGTACGCCCGGTGGCGTTCATCGGCATCGACGCCCCCGATTTCAATCTGCATCTCGAGGAAAAACTGAAATCGGCGGGTATCCCCACGGTGCATTACGTCAGCCCGTCCATCTGGGCGTGGCGGGGCGGCCGCATGCGAGGTATCCGTCGCGCGGTATCGCACATGCTTGCGGTCTTCCCTTTTGAAGCGCCTCTCTATGAACGGGCCGGCATACCGGTGACCTATGTCGGGCATCCGCTGGCCGACATGCTGGCGCAAGCCCCGTCGAAGGCGGAGGCGCGCGCGGGATTGAGGCTCCCGCAATCGGCGCCGGTGGTTGCATTGCTTCCGGGCAGCCGGGTCAGTGAACTTGAACAGCATGCCGATGTTTTCGTCGGCGCCGCCGAACGCATTGCGGCCGCGGTGGATGGCGTGCGCCTGCTGGTGCCGCTGCTCAACCGCCAGACCCGCGAACTGTTCGAGGCCGCACTGTACCGGCGCGAGCAGGGGGAACTGGACATCAAGCTGCTGTTTGGCCATGCCCATGATGCGATGGCGGCGGCAGATGTCGTGTTGCTGGCCTCAGGCACGGCAACACTGGAAGCGGCGCTGCTGCAGCGCCCCATGGTCATCACTTACCGCATGCCGCGATTGAGCTGGTGGATCATGAACAGCCGGCGCTACCAGCCGTGGGTCGGCTTGCCCAATATCCTTGCCGGTGAATTCGTGGTACCTGAACTGCTGCAGGATGCGGCGACGCCGGATAATCTTGCCGCCGCGGTCATCGAACTGCTGGCGGACGGCGAAAAACGCAAAGCCATAGAACAGCGGTTTGCACGCATGGCGGCGGAATTGCGGCAGGGCGCCGCGCAAAAAGCGGCTGAGGCGGTGCTCCCGTACATCGACACGGCACAATGACCATCTTCATCTGCGGCGTCGATGAAGCGGGGCGCGGCCCGCTCGCAGGCCCGGTTTACGCCGCTGCGGTCATACTCGAGGATCCCGCGCCCATTGCCGGGCTCGCCGATTCCAAAAAACTGCCAGCGAGGCGGCGCGAAGTCCTGGCCGACGCGATCAGGTCACAAGCTGTCAGTTGGGCCGTGGCCAGTGCGACCGTTGAGGAAATCGACCGCCTGAACATATTGCAGGCCAGCCTGCTGGCCATGCAGCGCGCCGTTGCGGCATTGTCGCCACAGCCATCCGCAATACTCGTTGACGGCAACCGGCTGCCGAAAGTCGCGATGCCGGCCAGGGCGATCGTGCGGGGTGATGCCACGGTGCCGGCCATCTCGGCGGCCTCGATACTCGCCAAGGTCGCCCGCGATGCGGTGATGCTCGAATTGCACGCGGCATATCCGGATTTCGGGTTCGACCGCCACAAGGGTTACGGCACGGCCCTGCATCTTTCGGCGCTGCGGCGCCTCGGACCTACGCCTGCGCATCGCCGGAGTTTTGCACCGGTGCGGGAAGCCGAAAAAACAAATAAAAACAAATAAAAACAAACACTTACTGTTTACCCTTGGCAAGCTCCAGAAACAGCTTCCGCAAGCCCCCGCGTTCACGGACGCGGCTGATCAGCCGGCGCCGCACTGCGCACTGCCGCCGCAGCATGCCCAGAAAACCATCGTCGCTCTCGATCCGCCACAACAGACGTGCCAGCGCACGCGCATCCCCGGGAGGGTAATAACCCCGGTAGTCCTTGCCCAGCATGCCGATGTTGCCGGGAATGCGCGAGGCAATGACGGGAACACGCGCGGTCAGCGCTTCACTGATCACGTTTGCGCCGCCTTCCATGTGAGAACTGAGCAGCATGGCACGACCCCGTGCCAGGGTAGTCAGGGCTTTGGACCGCGCGAGTTCGTCCAGCCAGACGTAGCGGGGCTGCCGCTGCATCCAGCGTCTGGCCTCCGTTGCCAGCAGCGGATCTCGTGCACCGCCGATATGGGTGATGCGGATCCGGCTGGCCGCAGGCAGATACTCCAGCGCAGCAGCACCGCGGAACGGATCTTTTTCTTCGCGCAAATGACCGCTGACGATGATTTCGAAGCAGGACTTCAGGGCGGTTTTGCGGGCGATGGGCTCGCAAGACTGGTAAATGACCCGGGTCTTGCGGCGCAGGCGAGCAGGCAGTTCCCTGGGTCCCATGTCCTGCAGTACGATCAGGCGGGTCGCCAGCTCCAGCGATTCCTGGGCGTTGGCGTCGGTCCGGATATCGCGGTAAAGATCGGTGCCGGTCAGCGCAACGATCAGCGGGCGCTCAGGCCAGCGCTGGACGAAGCGGATGACCGAATCGTGGCTGCGCCTTGCGTGCAGGGCCAGCATTGCATCGACGGCGTGGCCGTTCCACGATTCCTGGACGCTGACCTCGTGTCCGAGCTCGCGCAGCAGTTCCGCCCAGCGCACGGCGGTGTTGCGGTTGCCGTAACGCGATTTGGGCGAAGCGGGAGTGATCAGCGCGATTTTCATCAAGGTGGTATCCGGATACACTTCGACCCAATATAGCAAATCCGCGAAATCGTGAGCATTTCCCAGTCGCTGTCGAACGCCGATGTCCTGACCATGCTGGATGCGGCGCGCAAACGCACGCTGGCCCTGGCGGACCTGCTCGAACCGGAGCAGTGGTTCGGGCCCCGGCTGACTATCGTCAACCCGCCGCTGTGGGAGATCGGGCACCTGGGCTGGTTTGAAGAGCGCTGGTGTCTGCGTGAAAGGAATCGCGCCAGTGGCCACCTGCCGCCTGATGCGGATGCATTGTATGACTCGGCTGCAGTGCCGCACGCTACGCGCTGGGATTTGCCGCTGCCCGGCGTACCGGACACCTTGCGCATGCTGGCTGGCATCCGCGCCGCCGTCGAGATCCAGCTGCGGCAGCATGGAGACGATCCTGATTTGCATTATTTCGCCCAACTCAGCGCGTTGCATGAGGAAATGCATTGCGAGGCACTGACCTATACCCGGCAGACACATGGTTATTCCGGCCCGGGTGGGCAAATTGCCGAAATCGAAGCCGGTAACTGCGACGGAGATGTCGAAATTGCCGGTGGCAGATTCCATTTGGGTGCTGCGGATGACGGACATTTCGTCTTCGACAATGAAAAATGGGGGCATGCCGTGGAAGTCCCTCCCTTCCGCATGGCGCGTACACCTGTGACCAATGCGCAATTCGCCGCATTTGTCGAAGCCGGCGGCTACGGCAATCGTGATTACTGGGATCATGGTGGCTGGACATGGCGCACGTCCGCCAATGCCCGGGGACCACTGTATTGGCGCCGCGCGGGCAGAAGCTGGATGCAGCGATGTTATGACCGTGAAGTGCCACTGGTGCCGGATGAGCCGGTGATGCATGTCAACTGGCATGAAGCTTCGGCGTGGTGCCGCTGGGCAGGCAGGCGGCTGCCGACAGAAGCAGAATGGGAATTTGCCGCCTCCACCGTTCCTGGATCACCTGGAGTCAAGCGTCGCTATCCCTGGGGCGATGTGCCTCCTGGCGCCGGGATGGCCAATCTCCATGGCGCTGCCGATGGACTTGCGCCCGTTGGCGCATTTGCAGCCGGCGACAGCGCCTGGGGGCTGCGGCAGATGATCGGCAATGTCTGGGAATGGACGTCAGACTGGTTCCGGCCCTATCCGGGTTTCATGCGCGATCCCTATGCCGAGTATTCCGAACCCTGGTTCGGCAATCACAAGGTCCTGCGCGGCGGCTGCCATGCCACGCGCGCCTGCCTGATCCGCAACACCTGGCGCAATTTCTACACGCCGGACCGGCGCGACGTTTTTGCCGGTTTCCGGACCTGCGCCCTGTGAAAGCGGTCACCTCTGCGGAAAATCCGCGATTCCGCGCACTGCTGAAGCTGGCGCAGTCGTCACGCGAGCGCCGTACCGCCGGCCTGTCTCTGCTCGAAGGCATCCATCTCGTTGCAGCCTATGCCGAACACATCGGGACCCCGCAGGAAATCGTGCTCAGCCGCAGCGGCGCGGACAATCCAGAAGTCATGGAACTGTTGTCCAGGCTGGGCAACTCAGTGACCGTGATGCTCGCCGACGTCCTGTTTCGCGAACTTTCCGCGCTGGCCACGCCGGCGGGCATCCTCGCCGTGGTGCCTACACCGCGTATTGCCGTCCCGGCACGCCTGCACGGCGCCAGCGTCTGGCTGCATGACATCCAGGATCCGGGCAACCTGGGTTCCATCCTGCGTTCCGCAGCAGCATCGGGGATGCCGACGGTCTGCCTGTCGAAACATTCGGTGCACGCCTGGTCGCCCCGGGTGTTGCGGGCGGGCATGGGTGCCCATTTCGCCGTGCAGATCATCGAAGGCGTGGATTTCAGGTCGCTGGCAGCCACATACGGCGGACGCATCATCGCCACTGCTGTCGGGGCAGGCCGGACCGTTTTTGACGCCGGTCTGGCGGGAGAGGTGGCACTGGTCTTCGGCAACGAAGGCGCCGGCCTGCCGGCTGCCGTGGCAGCTCTGGCCCACGAAACCGTGCACATACCCCTGCCTGGCAGGGTCGAATCGCTGAACGTGGGAGCTGCGGCCGCGGTATGCCTTTTCGAACGCGTGCGGCAGATGCGCCGTCAGTAAATCCGCCGTTCGAGTTTAGCTTCCTGCAGGATGGTGGTGGCCAGTTCTTCAACCGACTTGCTGGTGGCGTCGAGGTAGGGAATTCCTTCCTGCCGCATCAGGGCCTCGGCCTCACGGATTTCGAACTCGCAGTTGTCCAGCGTCGCGTACTTGCTGCCGGGCCGGCGTTCGTTGCGGATCTGCTGCAGACGGTTGGCCTTGATCGTCAGTCCATAGAGGCGGTTGCGCAGGGATTTGATCTGCGAGGGCAACTGCATTGATGCAAAATCCTCGGGTATCAACGGATAGTTGGCGGCACGGATGCCGAACTGCATGGCCAGGTAGAGGCAGGTGGGTGTTTTGCCGCAGCGGGAGACGCCGACCAGGATGATGTCAGCTTCTGACAGGTCGCGCTTAGATACCCCGTCGTCATGCGACAGCGCGTAATTCACAGCCTCGATGCGGTGATGGTAGGTCACGAAGTCATCGGTGCTGTGCGAGCGGCCGACCGCATGCGAGGCCTTGACCCCCAATTCCCTCTCCAGCGGTGCAATGAAAATCTCAAAGGAATCAAGGAACAACGCATTGGCAGTGGCGACGATTCCGGAAATTTCGGTGTTGACCAGGGTGCTGATGACGATGGGCTTGCTGCCGTCGGCAGCTGCCGCGGCGTTGATCTGGCGGACGAAATCACGGGCCTTGTCTCCGGTGTCTATGAATGGCACGGTGATTTCCCGGAAGCGGACGCCGTCGAACTGGGTCAGCAGGCTGTGGCCGAGCATTTCCGCGGTGATGCCGGTACGGTCGGATACAAAAAATGCGGTGCGAATCGCGCTCATGCTCGGTACCGGTGTGGGGATTCGGTAAAATATCCCCTTTTGACGCGACATACAATCAAGGAAACGGCATGAGCGGCAGCGATTTGGTGGTCGATCTTGGTTCACTGCGCATGGGCGATGTGGCGCGCGTCGGCGGCAAGAACGCGTCCTTGGGTGAAATGATCAGCCAGCTCGCCGGTGCCGGTGTCCGGGTACCTGGCGGTTTTGCGACGACTGCGGAAGCCTACCGCCGGTTCCTGTCCGAAGACGGGTTGACGGGGCGCATATCTGCACGACTGGCGGCACTCGATGCAGACGACGTTTCGGCGCTGGCCGCGGCAGGCAGGGAAATCAGGGGCTGGATCACTGCCCAGAAATTCAGCCCGGAGTTCCGCGCAGCCATCGAAAAGGCCTATGCGCGGCTCGTGAAGGATTCAGGGGCTGATGTCACCTTTGCCGTGCGTTCGTCGGCTACAGCCGAAGACCTGCCGGACGCATCTTTCGCCGGCCAGCAGGAAACCTACCTCAACGTCCATGGGCTGGATAACCTGCTGGAAGCGATCAGGCACGTGTTTGCCTCGCTCTACAACGACCGGGCGATTTCGTATCGTGTGCACAAGGGATATGCCCATGATGACGTGGCGCTGTCAGCTGCCGTGCAGCGCATGGTGCGCAGTGACAGGGGCTCCAGCGGAGTGATGTTCACCCTGGACACCGAATCCGGGTTTGAACAGGTGGTTTTCATCACCTCGGCTTATGGACTCGGTGAAACCGTGGTGCAGGGCCAGGTCAATCCCGACGAATTCTATGTCTACAAGCGCGGCCTTGCCGAAGGTAAAGGCGCCATCCTGCGCCGCGGTCTCGGTTCAAAGGCGCTGCGCATGGTGTTCACCGACAGCCGGCAGGCGGGCAAATCGGTGCAGACCATCGATGTTCCGGAATCCGAGCGTCGCCGCTTTTCGATCACTGACGCCGAGGTCACCGAACTTGCCCGTTACGCGATGACCATCGAACAACACTACCAGCGTCCCATGGACATCGAGTGGGGCAAGGACGGCAACGACGGCAAGCTGTATATCCTGCAGGCCCGGCCGGAAACAGTGAAGGCCAGTGAGAAGGTGGATACCCTGCGCCGTTACAGGCTGAAGGAACGCTCGGAAGTGCTGGCGACGGGGCGCGCCATCGGCCAGCGCATCGGCAGCGGCCCGGTCAGGCTGGTCAAGAGCGCGGCGGAAATGGACCGCGTCAGGCCAGGCGACGTGCTGGTCACCGACATGACCGATCCGGACTGGGAGCCGGTCATGAAGCGCGCGGCGGCCATCGTCACCAATCGCGGCGGCCGTACCTGCCATGCGGCGATCATTGCTCGCGAACTGGGCATTCCGGCAGTGGTGGGCTGCGGTGATGCGACGCAGGTGCTGAAAGATACCAGGCCGGTCACGGTATCCTGCGCCGAAGGCGATACCGGTTTCGTCTATCGCGGGGA
>JBFWOE010000118.1:0-9808 GCA_050250695.1 Burkholderiales bacterium | reverse complement strand
CGGGGAGTGATGCCGATCCTGATGAAACAGCGCAACGGCCAGCGCTGGACGCGCGAGGACCGCCGTCTGCTGCGTGAACACCTGGAACGCCTGTCGCGGCTGAGCCCGTACCTGGTGCTGCTGGTGATGCCCGGAGGATTGCTGGCGCTGCCGGTTTTTGCCTGGTGGCTGGATCGCCGGCGCGCCAGCGGGCGCACGCCGGCCCGGTTGCAGTGACCGTGCGGCCGGGACGGCTACAATGGCGGAATCGGCAATGGGCGCCGTGGGGGGGCAGCATGAACAGGGAGGTGGCTCGGGGGGCGATCGGCAAACAGTTGTTGCCGGGCAGGCAGGCTGAAGGCTGAGCCATGGTTGCGTTCTGGTACCTGCTGGTGCTGGCGCCGTTCATCGTGATCCCTATCGTCTGGTGGAACTATCGCCGTAAACTGGCGGAGCGGGAGCAAATCGCCGGGGCGCGCTGGGGATCGCTGGTGAGGGAGGTTGAGGCGCCGCAGGGGGATCGCGGGCTTGATGGCCCGGCGAGCGTCGCAACGGTTGCCACATCCCCGGCAATCGCCGCCCAATATGCCCCGCGGGAGCGCGTGCTCGATCCCGCGCAGACGGTGCTCTATTACCTGCTGAAGAGCGGACTGGCCGATCACGAAATCATGCCCATGGTTGCATTGGGCTGCCTGTTGTCGGTCCCGGCGGAACCGGCCGGGAGCGAACGCGAACAGCGCCTGCGTGCGCTGGCCCGGGAAACCGTGGATTTTCTGGTATGCAACAAGTCGATGAAGCCGGTTGCCGTTGTCGATCTGCTGGCGCAGGAGGCGCCGGCGGCGCTGACCACGGCGCCCGATTTCAGGACCCGGTGCCTGGCACACAGCGGCATCCGTCACCTGCGGCTGGTGCGCGGCGCATTGCCGAAACGCGAAGAGGTGCGCGGCTTGGTGCTGGGGCCGTAGAGCGGTTTCAGCGCAGGCCCAGTTCGCGCAGCCAGCTCCCGCCGCCGATCATGATCATTTCCACGGCGATGGTGCCGATCAGCAGCGCCGAGATGCGTCCCACAACTTCCATGTAACGGTCGATCAGGCGCGCCTTGCGCTCCTTGACGTAGTCATGCACGACCTTGAGCAGGACCACCAGGGTCATGGTAGCGGCCAGGGTACCGAAAATCACCAGCCCGGAGAGCAGCATGTCGTGCCGTGCGCCAATGACCACCGCCGCGCTGACGGTGCCGGGGCCGATCAGGAAGGGCATGGCGATCGATCCGGCGAGGTGTTCGGGCGGACCGCGGGTGGCGCGGATGGCGTCCACCCCGGAGAACACGAAACGCACCCCGATCATCAGGAAAATGATGCCGCCGAAGAGCTGGAAGGAGGCGAAGCGGACCTGCAGGTAATTGGTGAATATGGCTTCGCCACCCCATGCAAACAGCCAGAACACGCAGCCGCTGATCAGGGAGGCCCGGATCAGCACGCGATAGAACGTCTTCGTATCCAAATCTGTAATCAGATCAATGAGATAGATGCTCAACAGGAACGGGTTGAGCAGCGCGAAGAACAGCGTGAAGGATTGCAACAGCGGTTGGTTGGTCAGCACGGTTATTAACTGGGCGGTTTAACGGACTGTAAACTGAAATTAATATTAACTTGTTGATTTTAAAAGATAATATAGGTTGACCCTCAAGACAATGTCTATTATAATTGCTGGTTAAGGCATTTCAGGGTTAAACCTTTATAACTTATTGTAAATAAAGGATATTTTACATAAGTGTATACGCTGTCACCCTCCCAAAGGGCGCCAGCGTCGTCAAAGTTTCTATTACGGGAACCCGGTATTACCGACGGCGCGTCCTTGCACCAGCTGATCCAGGCCTGTCCGCCGCTGGATCTGAACTCCCCGTACGCCTACCTGCTGTTGTGTGCGCATCACCCCGGAACCTGCGTCGTCGCCGAATCCGGCAGCGGTCTGGTCGGGTTTGTATCGGCTTACCGTCCGCCAGTTGCGGAGGACACGGTGTTTGTCTGGCAGGTCGCCGTGGCGCCCGCCGCCCGCGGGCAGGGCCTCGCCATGGGCATGCTGCAGCACCTGTTGGCGCGCCCGGCACTGGCCGGCTGTCGCTGGTTGGAAACCACGGTCACGCCATCCAACCAGTCTTCACGCAGGGTATTCGGCGCACTGGCCGCGCATCTTGGTGTGCGCAGCTCGGAACGTGAATTTTTTACTCGGGAAGTTTTCGGGAATCAGGGTCACGAGCCCGAGATGCTGATTCGCATGGGTCCGCTGCTGCATGCGGCGGCCCCTTCATTACGGGCGCAGGAGGTACAGACATGAATCTGAAAGTATTTGACCGGCTGGAATCGGAAGTGCGCGGCTACATCCGCTCGTTCCCGGTGTTGTTCAGCAAGGCGCGCGGCTCTAAGCTGATCGACGAGGACAACAACGTCTACATTGATTTTTTTGCCGGCGCCGGCACGCTGAACTACGGCCACAATAATCCGATCATCAAGCAGGACCTGCTGGATTACCTCGATGCCGATGGCCTGATCCACGGCCTCGACATGGCCACCGTGGCAAAGAAGGAAATGCTCGAAACCTTCGAGCGAGTGATCCTCGTGCCGCGCGCCATGAAATACAAGGTGCAGTTTCCGGGACCCACCGGCACCAATGCGGTGGAGGCGGCGCTGAAACTGGCGCGCCAGGTGAAAGGCAGGTCCAGCATCATCTCCTTCACCCACGGTTTTCACGGCGTGTCCGGTGCGTCGCTGGCGGCCACCGCCAACGCGAAATACCGCGACGCCGCGGGCATGACGCTCGACAACACCACCTTCATGCCCTACGACGGTTATCTCGGGGCCGGGGTCGACACCACGCAGTACCTGGAGCGCATGGTCGGCGACCGCAGCAGCGGGGTCGACAGGCCGGCTGCCGTGATCGTGGAGACGGTGCAGGGCGAGGGTGGCGTCAATGTCGCCAGCGCGGCCTGGCTGCGTTCACTGGAGCAGGTGTGCCGGCGCCACGACATGCTGCTTATCGTCGATGACATCCAGATGGGCTGCGGCCGCACCGGGCGCTTCTTCAGCTTCGAGGAATCGGGCATCAGCCCGGACATCGTCACGCTGTCGAAATCGATCAGCGCCTACGGCCTGCCGATGGCGCTGGTGCTGATGAAGCCTGAACTCGACATCTGGCGTCCCGGCGCGCACAACGGCACTTTCCGCGGCAACAACCTCGCTTTCGTCACGGCGCGCGCGGCTTTTCTGCATTACTGGAGCGATGACACGTTCCAGGATTCGGTGCGGCGCAAGGGCGGCATCATGCGCAACTGGCTGGAACACATTGCCGAGGACTATCCGTCAGGAGAGTTCGAGGTGCGCGGCCGCGGCATGATCCAGGGACTGGCTTCCGCCGACAGGCAACTGGCGGACCGCATCGCCAAACGCTGTTTCGAGAAACGCCTGATCATCGAGACCTCCGGCGAGGACGACGTGCTGAAACTGCTGCCGGCGCTGACCATCGACGAGCAGCTGCTGTGCCAGGGGCTGGAGATCATCGAGGACAGCGTGGCGGACGTACTCGGAGTGGCGCGGGTGCGGGGGCGCGACCGCAAGATCAAATACATCAACTTCCGGACCGCGCGATGATCGTTCGCAGCCTCGACGACATCAAGGGCACCGAGCGCGATGTCGCGGCGCCCAACTGGGTGAGCCGGCGGCTGCTGCTCGCCGGCGACAACATGGGCTACTCGCTGCACGAGACCACCATTTTCGCCGGCACCGAGACCCACATCTGGTACCGGCACCACCTGGAGGCCGTGTACTGCATCGAGGGTGAAGGCGAGGTGCAGACCGTCGCCGACGGCAAGGTGTACCCGATCCGGCCCGGCGTGATGTACGCCCTGGACCGCAACGACGAACATTTCCTGCGCGCCCGCACGACGATGAAGATGGTCTGCGTGTTCAATCCGCCGCTGAGCGGGCGCGAAATACACGATGAACATGGCGTTTACCCGCTGGCCGCTGCGGCCGGGCAGGACGCCTGAGCAAGGAGGAAAGAGCATGGTACTGGTAACCGACGTCTATCAATCAAGGGGCGACAACGAGTCAGCCATCCTGCTGCGGCAGGATCCGGTGGTATACCCCGGTCCTCATGCCAAAGCGGAATTTGCGCTGTCAGAGCACCAGTTGCGCAGCTACCGCAAGAACGGTTTCGTGCAGATGCGTGGACTGCTGCCTGAGGCGGAAGCTGCGGAACTGCTGCGCGAAGCCGACAGCCTTGCGCTGTCCAGCGGCCGCGACCGGCTGCCGGAGGCGGTGTACGAGCCCGGCGGCAGCGACGTGCGTTCGGTGTTCCGCATCCATCGTCTGAGCGCGCTGTTCGACCGCCTGATGCGCGATGGCCGCCTGCTGGATGTCGCGCGGCAGATCCTCGGCGGCGAGGTCTACATTCACCAGTCGCGGCTGAACCTCAAGCCCGGGTTCGCCGGCAAGGAGTTCTACTGGCATTCAGACTTCGAGACCTGGCATGTCGAAGACGGCATGCCGCGGATGCGCGCCGTGAGCTGCGTCGTGCTGTTGAGCGAAAACAACGAGTTCAACGGTCCGCTGATGCTGATGCCGGGCTCGCACATGCACTACATATCCTGCGTCGGCCGCACCCCGGACGACCACTACCGGCAATCACTGCGCAAGCAGGAATACGGCGTGCCGGATCCCACCAGCCTGGCCTTTCTCGCCGAACGCGGCGGGCTGCATCCGGCAAAGGGGCCGGCGGGATCGGTGATCTTTTTCGACTGCAACACCATGCACGGATCGAACAGCAACATCTCGCCGTTTCCCAGAGCCAACCTGTTCTGCGTCTACAACAGCGTGCATAACCGTCTTGCCGATCCCCGGCACGGCCTGAAGCCGCGTCCGGAGTTCATCGCGTCACGCGAGGACGCCACGCCGCTCGAGAGGGTCGCTCCGCAGCAGGGTTGAAGGGCTGCACCTGGAAGGACCGTGGCATGGTTTCCATGCTGCCGCCCGGATAATTGACGGCCTGCTGCGATCGGCAGACAGGGAGCCTGCAAGCAGGTATGTCAGCGGCTGCAGCGCTGCTGCGTTAACGTAGCGGTCATAGCTCAATCCGGGAGATGCATTGAGGAAATTTTTCAGCGTGCTGTTGCTCGCAACGGCGGCGCCGGCGCTGGCGCAGCAGGGCAAGAATCCGGAGCAGATATTCCAGGCAGTCTCGCGCAGCATCGTCGTCATACAGGCGTTTGACCGCGAGGACAATCTCGCAAACATCGGCAGCGGCGTGGTGACGGCGGCGGAAACAGTGGTCACCAACTGCCATGTACTGGAAGACAGCGTGCGGTTTGCCGTGCAGCACGGGAATGCGACACTCGGCGGCATTTTGCGCGCCGCAGACCAGGATCGTGACCTGTGCGAATTGCAGGTAGTCGGGCTGCGGGCGCCGCGGGTGCCCCTGTACACCGGGAAACTGCGGGTGGGGCAGCGTGTCTATGCAGTAGGCGCGCCGGAAGGACTCGAGCTGACCATCAGCGAAGGCCTGGTGTCGAGCATCCGCGAAATCGAGAATGCCCATTACATTCAGACCTCGGCGCCGATTTCCTCGGGATCCAGCGGCGGCGGCCTGTTCGACAGCGAGGGACGGCTGGTGGGCCTGACGACTTTCATCATTCCCGAGGGGCAGAATCTCAATTTTGCGATACCGTCGTCATGGATCACCGAACTGGCGACGCGCAGCGGTTCGAAGCCGACCCTCGCCGCCAGTCGTGAGGACGTCAACGAGCGCTTCCAGTCGCGCGTCGCGGCACTGCGCACTGCGAAGAACTGGACGGGGCTGCTCGCGGCCACCCAGCAATGGGTGAGGGCGGCGCCGGCTTCAGTGCCGGGATGGATTGCGCTCGGAGAGGCCTACCGACTGATCAACCGTCCGCGCCGCGCCATCACCGCCTACGGCCAGGCCCTGAAATACGATGGCGACAGCTACGAGGCGTGGCTGGGAGCCGGGGCCACGCATCTGGCGCTGAACCAGTATGACCGCGCGCTGGAGGCGACCCAGGAGGCGCTGCGCCTGCAGGCCAACGACGTGCCGGCGCTGCTGCAGCTGGGGGTGATCTATCATTACCAGAACCAGCGCGCGCGTGTGCGCGAAGTGCTGGCGCGTCTTGAAAAGCTTGATTCCAGCGCTGCGCGCCAGTTTTCAAAAAAATACTTAACTAAATGATTTTATTGGAATTTTTAAAATGATCCGCCGGGCTGTCCACAATGTGCTTGACGCTGTTGCAGGCATTCCGTATAACGGCGACGCGTGTTTGGTTTCAAGTACTTGAAAGTCAGCTGTTCCGTGCAAGCAGGTTGTCGGTGTGCGTGCTTTTGGGGCTGTGAGATTTAAATACGATTACCCGGCGCAAGCCGGAATTATCCATCCTCAAAAGGAAATGCAACATGGCAACTGGTACAGTCAAATGGTTCAACGATGCAAAAGGCTTCGGCTTCATTACCCCGGACGGCGGCGGTGAAGACCTGTTTGCCCATTTCTCCGGCATCGCGATGAGCGGTTTCAAAACCCTGAAGGAAGGCCAGAAGGTCTCTTTCGACATCACCGCCGGCAACAAAGGCAAGCAGCAAGCCAGCAACATCCAGGCGATCTAAGCCTCGTTGCTGCAATAAAAAACCGGGCGCAAGCCCGGTTTTTTTCGCCTGCCGCAGGTGCGGCATTCCGCGGCTTTCACTGCGCGGAGCTGCGCTGCATAATCAGGAACGCTGATGGTCACCGCGCATTCCTCTTCCGGCACCTGGGACATTTTCTGCAAGGTCGTGGACAACTACGGCGATGCGGGTGTGTGCTGGCGGCTGGCTCGAATGCTGGCCGGCGAACACCAACTTCATGTGCGGCTGTGGATCGACAATCCAGCGGTTCTGCAGGCGCTGCATCCCGCACTGGACATATCGTTGCCGGAGCAGCAGGCCGCCGGCGTCACCGTGATCAACTGGAATGCGTGCACGCCTGATCCGGTAAGCACCGCAGTGATCGTCGAAGGATTCGGCTGCGGCCTGCCTGACGCCTATGTTGCTGCGATGGGGGGACGCGCGAAACCGCCGCTGTGGATCGTGCTCGAATACCTGAGCGGCGAGGCATGGGTGGACGAACACCACGGTCTGGCCTCCCCGCATCCGCGGTTGCCGCTGCCGCGTTATTTCTTTTTCCCGGGATTTACCGCGGCCAGCGGGGGGCTGCTGCGCGAGCACGATCTGCTGCAGCGGCGCGATGCCTTCGGAACTGCGCAACGGCATGCATTCTGGCGCCGCCTGGGTTTCGACAGCCCTGACTCAAGGACGTTGACGCTGTCGCTGTTCAGTTACGCGGATGCGCCGGTTGCTGAACTGTTGAGCGCGATGGCGGAGGGCGATGCGCCGGTGGTGGTTGCCGTGCCGCAGGGCAGCGCGATGTCCGCCGTCGATGCGTATTTAGGGAAATCGGGGAGCGTTGCGAAATCCCGGTTGCGGGGCAGGCTGGAGGTGCGCAGCCTGCCTTTTCTGCCGCAGGACGAATATGACGAACTGCTGTGGGCCTGCGATCTCAACCTGGTACGCGGCGAGGATTCCTTCGTACGCGCTCAGTGGGCGGCCCGGCCGCTGGTGTGGCAGCCGTACCGCCAGGACGACGGTGTGCATCAGCGAAAAATGGAAGCCTTCCTGGATCGATACTGCGTCGGGCTTGCGCCTGAAACCGATGCGGTTTTGAGGGCGTTTTGGCGGGTATGGAACGGTGAAAGCGGGGTGGCGACGTCTTGGCGGGGCATGCGGCAGGCGTTGCCGGTGTTGGCTGGGCATGCCGGGCTCTGGGCGGCGCATCTGGCGGGATTCCGCAACCTGGCGACGCAACTGGTCGGATTTGCCCGCGACAGGGTAAAATAACGCCTTTTTTCTACGGCCGGTTTGTGCCGGTTAATCAAGGACGTAGGTTATGAAAATCGCACAGGAAATCCGCGCGGGCAACGTGATCATGGTCGGCAAGGATCCCATGGTCGTGCTGAAGGCCGAATTCAGCAAGTCGGGCCGCAATGCCTCGGTCGTCAAAATGAAACTGAAAAACCTGCTGTCGAACGGCGGCACGGAAACGGTTTACCGTGCCGACGAGAAGTTCGATGTGGTGATGCTTGAGCGCAAGGAAGTGACGTATTCGTATTTTTCCGAGCCGTCGTACGTGTTCATGGATGCCGAGTTCAATCAGTATGAGGTGGACAAGGAAAACATGGGCGATGCACTGAATTACCTCGAAGACGGCATGCCCTGCGAGGTGACCCTCTACGAAGGTCGCCCGATTTCGGTGGAGATACCGCAGTCGCTGGTGCGCGAGATCATCTACACCGAACCCGCGGTGCGCGGAGACACCTCGGGCAAGGTGCTGAAACCGGCGAAGCTGGCCACCGGTTATGAAATCCAGGTGCCCCTGTTCTGCGCCACCGGTGACAAGATCGAGATCGATACCCGCACCGGGGAATACCGCAGCCGTACCAAGGGTTAAATCCCTGTCGGGTGCATGAAAGCGCCGCGGACAACCGCGGCGTTTTTTATTCCGTCACCAGCCACTCGCAGCGCGTACCGCCTTTTTTCTCCGGTGACAGCGCCCGCCACAGCCAGTCGAGCAGGTGCGGCATTTCGCGATCCAGGCCGAACGGCGGATTGACAACAATCATGCCGCTGCCGCGGATGGTCTCGGTCCAGTCGTCGGCATGAACCCGCAGGTCCAGTTGCAGTGTCTTGGGCAGCTTTGCCGCCTGCAGGCTGCGCGCGAAGGCGTCCATCGCAGAGGGGGCCATCAGCGGATGCCACACCGCGATAATGCCGGTGGCGAAGCGGGCATGGGCTTCCTTCACCGCGCGCGTGACACGGGCGAATTCATCGGCCTGGTCGAACGAAGCATCGATGAAAGTCAGGCCGCGGCGGTCCGGCGGCGGCAGGAAGCCCTTGATGGCCGAGAATCCGTCCTGGTTGTGTATGGCCGTGTGACGTACCCCGGCAAACACGTTTTTCAGTGTTTCGCAGTCATCCTTGTTCAGTTCGCACAGTACCAGTCGGTCGTTGGCGCGCATCAGGCGGCGCGCGATACGCGGCGAGCCGGGGTAATGCCGGAGATGGCCGTCGGCATTGTCTGCTCGGATGGCATCAAGGTACGGCGCCAGTGCGGCGGGTGCATCGGCGCGGCCCCAGACGCGACCGATGCCGTGCCGCCATTCGGCGGTTTTCTGCGACCAGGGATGATTCAGGTCGTACAGGCCGAGACCGGCATGGGTGTCGAGCATGCAGTAGGGCTTGTCTTTTTTTGCGAGCGCGACCAGCAGCCGGGACAACACGGCATGCTTGAATACGTCGGCGACGTTGCCGGCATGGAACTGGTGCCGATAGGACAACATGATCTGGATCCTGTTTCAGCCGGTCATGCCGGAGCGGGCGCATGGTAGCAGGTTCAGCCGCAAAATTCCCCGAGGGGGATGAATGACTTGACCTGTGCCTGCACGACTGCGTATACATGATAAAAAAACGAGGAGGCGGGCTGAGGTTGGCCCGTGCTGAACATGCAAAAAGAACATGATGCATTGACGAACCGCCTTGTGATGCTGCCGGCGGCATTGACGGTGCTGGCGCTGGCTGCGGCAGGAGCACTGTGGCCGGAGCGTTTCGGTGCCGTGGCAAAACAACTGCTTCTGTTCACGACCACCAACTTCGGCTGGTTTTACCTGCTGACGGTTTTTATCATCGTGATTTTCCTTTTCGGCCTCGCTTTCAGCCGCTACGGCAGCATCCGTCTCGGA
>JBFWOE010000117.1:0-9947 GCA_050250695.1 Burkholderiales bacterium | reverse complement strand
ACGAGCGCGGCGGCAGGCTCTTCAGCAAGTGGAACCGCAACCGCGTGACCTCGGCCCAGAAACTCGAAGGCGTGCCGCAGTTGTCGGCGCGGCAATGGCAGGCGCTGGAGGCGTTCGACGCGCTGGTGCGCCGCGCCGACCTCGCGCACAGCATGTGGCTGCAGCCCGGTGACCTGCAGATCATCAACAGCCATGTCACGCTGCATTCGCGTACCGACTTCACCGACCACGAAGATCCGGCGCAGAAACGATTGCTGTTCCGTCTGTGGCTGGCGCCGCCCGACGGTGATGACCTGCCGGAGAGCTGGCGCGTGCTTTTCAAATCGGTGTGCAGGGGCACGGTGCGCGGCGGCATCATCGGCCAGCAGCACGATGCCGTGCGCAAGGCTTTCGAGGCGCGCCAGGCGGCCACGCTGGGCATGCGCCTGTCAGACTGAAATTATCAATATAATCAAATAGTTATGATAATTCCCCGGGGTCGCGACCTGCGCGCCGCGGGTGCGGTGTTGTGCATGGTCCTGGCCTGCACTGCGCATGCCGCGGCGCTCGACGCAGCGCTGCGTGAGGAAATCGTCAGCGTGCCGCTGCCTGCCGGCATGTCGCACGCGGCGCTGGTGGCCACGATATACCGGCCCGACGGCGCGGGGCCGTTTCCACTGCTGGTGCTGAGTCACGGCAATCCGCGCAACGCCGCGGCACGGGCGAAGATGGGCCGTTACCGCGTGTTGTCGCGCATCCGCGAATTCACGCGCCGCGGTTTCGTGGTGATCGTGCCGATGCGCCGCGGTTTCGGCGCCACCGGCGGTTCATGGGCGGAGCGCCACGGCGATTGCGCTGCGCCGGATTACCAGACCGCGGGGCTGGAAGCCGCGGCTGACCTGCTGGCGACGCTGGCCTTTGCCCGGAATCTTTCATACGTCGATCGCAGGCGCATCGTGCTGCTCGGACAGTCGGCGGGCGGATTCGCTTCGATTGCCGCGGCGAGCCGCGCGCCGGCAGGCGTGCTTGCCGTGGTCAACCTGTCCGGCGGTCGCGGCGGCAGTCCGGCGCGTGAAGGAGAACCCTGCGGTTCGGAAGTGATGGCGGAAACGCTGGCGCGTTTTGGCCGGACCATACGCGTGCCGGTGCTCTGGCACTACGCTGAGAACGACCGCTATTTCGGTCCGGCGCACGTGCGCGCCTGGTTCGCCGCGTTCGAGGCGGCGGGAGCGCGCGGCAGGCTGGTGATGCAGCCGCCATTCGGCAAGGACGGCCATCGCATGTTTGCCTCGCCGGATGGATTGCCGATCTGGACCGCCGAGTTCGACCGTTTCCTCCGGGACACCGGTTTCCCGCTGAGGTAGTGCGTGCCGGGCGCCGGCTGCAGCGCGGCGCTTACTGCGCGGCGGGTTTTGCCGTCGCGCCCAGCCGTTTGCGCACGGCCTGCAGCAGTTCTCCCGCGGCCTGCAATTCGCGGTTTGCCGCGGCCCATTCTTCACCATCGACTTTCTGGCTGGCGTCAAACAACTTCGCTTCGACTTTTTCCAGGTCGGCGACGGATAGCGGATCGCCGGCGAAGGCTTCGAAATTTTTCGCGCGGAAGATCCGCCATTGCCGGTAGAGTTCCTCCATCGCCACGCGCGAGGCTTCGGCGTCGGATTTGGCGGTGGCGGCAACGGTGGCGGCGAGCGCGCTGTCGAGGATGGCCATGTCGCCGGCGAAATCCCCTGTCATCTGCGCGCGTGCCTGCGGTGCGCCGGCAGCCAGCGCGAGGGCAAGCAGCACGAGCCGCAGCCCCTGCATGGAAAACAGTCCACGGATCATGATCAGCCTCCAGCTTGACGGATGCGGGCATGTTAGGCCGGCCCGCTGCATGGAAGTTTGATCTGGATCAGGCGGAATGGTTCGGCGCGCAGGCCGCGGCGCAGGCTGCGGCCTCGATCTGCAGCGTGACATGGGTGATGCCGAAACGGTCGTGCAGGGCGTGCCGGGCATCGCGCAGGATGTCGTCGGTGCTGTGCGTGCCGCTGCTCACCAGGTGCGCGGTGAGCGCCGGCTCCGCGGTGCTCATCGCCCACACGTGCAGGTCATGCACCGAGGCCACGCCGCCCACGGCCTGCAGGCAGTCGCGTACGTCGGGCAGCCGGATGTGTTCGGGCACGCCGTCGAACAGCAGGTGCAGCGACTGGCGGAACAGCGACCAGGTGCCGGCGATCACCACGCCGGCGATCACCAGGCTCGCCAGCGGATCGATCCAGGTCCAGCCCTGCCACAGGTAGAGCGCGCCGGCGACGACCACGCCCAGCGATACCAGGGCGTCGGCGGCCATGTGCAGGAAGGCGCCGCGGATGTTGAGGTCTTCCTTGCGCCCGGCCATGAACAGTGCGGCGGTGGCGGCGTTGATCACCACGCCGACGGCGGCGACGATCATCACCGTGCCCGCGGCGATGGGCGCCGGATCGGAAAAACGCTGCACGGCCTCCCAGCCCAGCGAACCCATGGCCACCAGCAGGATCAACGCGTTGATGAAGCTGGCGAGGATGGAGCCGCGGCGCCAGCCGTAGGTGTGGCGGTCGTCGGGCCGCAGGCGCGCCGCGGCGAAGGCGGCCCACGCCAGCAGCAGGCCGCCGACGTCGCCGAGGTTGTGCGCGGCGTCCGCCAGCAGCGCCAGCGATCCGGTGACCCAGCCGAAATACGCTTCAACGATGACGAAACCGAGGTTGAGTGCGATGCCGATGCCGAAGGCGCGGGTGTGGCCGGGCAGCGCATGGTCGTGCCCGTGCGGGTCGTGGCCGTGATGATGGGCGTGCGGGTGGCTCATCGGGCCCGGGGACTTCAGGTTTCAGCGCGCCCGTGCGCGCGCGGCGATCACCGCGTCGATCACCGGGTGGATGCTCTCCGGTTCCACCGTGAATTTTTCCGGCATGCCCATTTTCACCATGTCGCGCAGCATCGATATGGTGGCCCGGGTTGCGCGGTCGGTGGAGCCCGACGCGTGCAGCAGTTCCAGGCATTCCTTCATTTCGTGGATGCGGCGCTCGCAGTGCACCGCGGTGCCGCCGATGTAGCGCTTGATGATCTTCTGGAACGGGATGTCGTTGAAGGTCACCGACACGTCGTCGATCACCGCGTCGAGGATGTCGCGGCGGCGCGCGGCTTCCATGGTTTCGAGCAGGATCATCGCCAGCCCCTTCATCAGCACGCTGCGGATCAGCTTCATCGCGCTGGCGTCGCCCGGGTTGTTGCCGACGACGTTGATCACCATGCCGTACGGCGTCATGCGGTCGCGGAATTCCGCGGCATGCGGTCCGCTGGCGACGAACGGCGCCTTCAGGCCCATCAGGTCCACCGGCCCCATGATCGAGGCATCGACGAATTTCACGGCGTCGCCGGCGATGGCCGCGGCCTTTTCCATGGCGGTCGCCGAATTGCTGCTGGCGTCGACGTAGAGCTGGTCCGGGCGCAGGTATTTGCGGATCTTCTTCAGCGCCGGCAGCGCGGACTTGCCTGGCGTCAGCCCGATGATGATGTCGGATTTTTTCGCCAGCGAGCCGACGGTCCTGACCAGCGTCACGCCCGACGCCTTTGCGCGTTCATAGGGGAGGTCGCCGGGTTTGGCCTTGGCGCCGCTGCGGCTGTAGGCGACGATGCCGGTCAGGCCGGCGGCGGAAAATTCCTTGGCAAAACGTGCGGCGGCTTCACCGAAGCCGAGCAGGCCGATGCGGGGTGTGGGCGTGGTCATTTTTGACAGTTCAGATGATGGTTAACAAGGGGGTGCAGTCACATATGATAAGGCCCTAGGCATCGCCGATGGCTTCGAGTTCGGCTTGGATGTCCAGCCAGCGCTGTTCCGCGGCGTCGATGTCGCGCCCGAGCTGCTGCTGGCGCGTGGTCAGGGTGCGCAGTTTTTCCGGATCGGGGCTGGCGTAGAACGCCGGGTCGGCCAGTTGCACGTCGATCTGCTTTTTTTCCTGCTGCCAGCGTGCCAGTTCCTGTTCCAGCCGGTCGGCTTCGCGGACCAGCGGCCGTCGCGCGGCGAGCCGGTCCTGGCGTTCCGCAGCCGCGGATACACGGGCCGCCCTGCGCGCCGACTTGTCGCCGCCGTCGTTTTTTTCGCTGCGGGTGCGTGCGCTGCGCCGTGCGGCGAGCCAGGAGATGTAATCCTCGATCGCGCCGTCGAATGCTTCGACCCTGCCGTCGCAGACCAGCAGGAATTCGTCGCACACGGTGCGCAGCAGCGCGCGGTCGTGCGACACCAGCACCAGGCTGCCTTCGTACTCGGCGAGCGCCGCGGTCAGCGCCTGGCGCATTTCCAGGTCGAGGTGGTTGGTTGGTTCGTCGAGCAGCAGCAGGTTGGGGCGGCGGCGCACCAGCAGCGCCAGCGCGAGCCGCGACTTTTCGCCGCCGGAAAAGGCGCCCACCGGGCTGCCGGCCATGGTGCCGCGGAAATCGAAGCCGCCGAGGTAATCGCGCAGGTCCTGTTCGCGGGTCTGCGGTTCCTCCCGCAGCAGGTGCTGCAGCGGGGATTCATCCGGCCGCAGCTGTTCGAGCTGGTGCTGCGCGAAATAACCGATGGCAAGGCCGCGGCCTGCCGTGCGCCGGCCCGATGCCGGCGGCACTTCGCCGGCGAGCAGCCTGATCAGCGTGGATTTTCCGGCGCCGTTGGGGCCGAGCAGGCCGATGCGTGCGCCGGGAGCCAGCGTCAGGTCGACCGCATCGAGGATCCTGCGATCGCCGTAAGCCATGACGGCCTTGTCGAGGGTGATCAGCGTGTCGGGGGAGCGTTCGGGTTGCGGGAAATGGAAGTCAAAAGGCGCATCGACATGCGCGGCGGCGATGCGCTCCATGCGCGAGAGCGCCTTCAGCCGGCTTTGCGCCTGCCGCGCCTTGGTGGCCTTGTAGCGGAAACGCGCGACGAAGGATTCCATGTGCGCGATCGCGCGCGCCTGTTTTTCATAAGTGGCCTGCTGCGTGGCGAGCTGCGCGGCACGCGCATCCTCGAACGCGGAATAATTGCCGGCGTACAGCGTCAACCGCGCGGAATGGATGTGCGCGATATGGGTTACGCAGCCGTCGAGGAAATCGCGGTCGTGCGAGACCACCACCAGCGTGCCCCTGAATCCGGCCAGCCATTGCTCCAGCCAGACCACGGCGTCGAGGTCGAGGTGGTTGGTCGGTTCATCGAGCAGCAGCAGGTCGGCGCGCGCAATCAGCGCCTGCGCGAGGTTGAGCCGCATGCGCCATCCGCCGGAAAACTCGCGCACCGGGCGTTCCATTTCGGCGTCGGCAAAACCGAGGCCCGCGAGCAGCGCGGCGGCGCGCGGGCGGGCGCTCCAGCCGGTTATGCGTTCGAACTGGGCATGCAGTTCGGCGATCTGTTCCCCGGCATGCGCGGTTTCGGCCGTGGCCAGTGCACGCTCCAGCGTGCGCAGCTCGGTGTCGCCGTCGAGCACGTAGTCGATGGCCGGGGTGTCCAGCGCCGGGGTTTCCTGCGCCACGGAGGCGATGCGCCAGGCTGCGGGCAGTTCGCACTCGCCGCGCTCCGGATGCAGTTCGCCGCGCAGCAGCGCAAACACGCTGGACTTGCCGCTGCCGTTGGCGCCGGTCAGGCCGACGCGCCAGCCGGCATGGATCTGCAGGCCGGCATTGGTGATGAGTTCGCGTGCGCCGCGCGACAGGGTCAGATTTCGGAACTGGATCATTGTTTGCCGGGCATCGGAGGCATCAGCTGAGGTGCTGCGGGGCAGTATTGTCGGCCAGGCGTGTTGTCCAGTCGAGTACGGATTTGCCACCATGGCGCGGGTCTTGGATCCGGAGCATGCACATGTCAGGGAATTTTCAGTGCGCGGGCCTGTCCATCAATGCACGGGCCGCATGATGCCCCATGGATGCGCAGGTGCGCCGGTGGGGGCAGTGCGGTATCCTTGGGGTGCAATAAATCAAAATTGAGGAGACTACAGATGCAGTACATTCCCGGTTATTTCAGAAAACTGCCCTTGCTGCTGGTCGCACTGGGGCTGGTCCTGCCGATGGCGCCGGCGCAGGCCGCGGACAGCTATCCGAGCCGCCCGATCCGCATCATTACCCCGGCGAACCCCGGGGGCACCACGGATTTTCTTGCGCGCATGCTGGCGGCGCATCTTACGAAAACCTGGGGGCAGCAGGCCATCGTCGATAACCGGGGCAGTGCTTCGGGTGTCAATGGCGCGGAGATCACCAAGGACTCCGCGGCCGACGGCTACACGCTGTTCGTTCCCTACCACCAGCACACGGTGAACGCGGCGCTGATCCGCAAGCTGCCGTATCACCCCGTCAACGATTTCACGCCGATCACCCAGATGACCGAAGGCGGCCTGATGCTGGTGGTGAATCCCTCGCATCCGGCAAAAAACGCCAAGGAATTCGTGAACTGGGTCAAGACCACAAAGGATCCGATCAACTTCGGTTCGGCCGGGATCGGCAGCGGCGGCCATCTCGCGGGTGAACTGCTGATGCTGACGGTTGGAAAAAAGGCGCAGCACATTCCCTACCGCGGAACCGGACCGGCGATCATCGGCCTGCTGGGCGGGGAATATCACTACAACTTCATGGGGCTGACCGGTGCGTTCGGCCAGGTGCGCGCCGGCAAGCTGCGCGCCATCGCGGTGAGCGCACCCAAGCGCCTCGAGTCGGCTCCTGACATCCCGGCGATGGGCGAGGTGGTGCCGGGATTCTCGGTGGTCGGCTGGTACGGCGTGATGGCGCCGGCCAAGCTGCCCAAGCCGCTGCTCGACAAGATCCACGCCGGAATCGTGTCCCTGGTGAAGTCGCCCGAGTTCATCAAGACCATGAAGAACAACGGTTCCGAAGCCAAGAGCAGCACACCCGAGGAACTGCGCCAGTTCATGCTGGCCGACATGAAGAAGTGGGCGGACGTGGTGAAACGCGCGGGCATCAAGGTGCGCTGAACCTTCGACAGCGTCAAAACAAAAAGGGGCGGATTGATCCGCCCCTTTTTTCATGCGCCCGCCGGATGCTCGGCTGCTGATTACTTGAACTTGACGACCTTGGGGTCGAATTCGAGGCCGAAACCGGGGCGTTGCGGCACCGACAATTGCCCGTCCCTGGGCTGCGGCACGTCGCGGAACAGCCTTGAAGACCACGGCATGTATTCCACGGTCAGGCCGTTGGGCACCGCGGACACCAGGTGCACGTGGATTTCCGGCGCGAGGTGGCTGACCACCGGGATGTTGAAGGCTTCGGCCATGCCGGCGATTTTCAGCCATTGCGTGACGCCGCCGGCGCGCAGGATGTCGATCATCACGATGTCGACCGAACGCGCCTCGAGCATCTGCCGGAAGGGCGCGATGCCGTAGACATACTCGCCGCCGGCCACCGGCGTGTCGAGCGCGTCGGCGACGCGGGCGAGGCCGGCGTAATCATCAGCGGTGGTGACGTCTTCCAGCCAGAACAGCTTGTATTGATCGACCTGTCTGCCGATGGAGATGGCCTGGCGCACGTCCCAGCGCTGGTTGATGTCGCACATCAGGTCGATTTCGTAACCCACGGCTTCGCGGATCACGCGGATGTGTTCGACTTCCCTGACCGGGTTGGTGTCGCCGGGCAGTGCGAGCTGGGTTTTCATCTGCTTGAAGCCGCGGGCCTTCAGCAGCGCCGCGGCCTTCTCGCAGTGCGCCAGCGGAAAGTGGCGCATCAGCGCGCCGCTGGCATAGGTGTTGACGCGGGTGCGGTGGCCGCCGGCGAGGTTGGCCACCGGCTGGTTGTGGATCTTGCCCTTGATGTCCCACAGCGCGATGTCGATCGCCGACAGCGCCAGCGTGAAGATGCCGCCGGGTCCGGCATGCGACGCGGCGGTGCGCAGTTTGGCGACGATGGCTTCGATGCGCCGCGGATCCTCGCCGATGGACAGGGCCGCGAAGGACTCGACCGCGGAGAGCAGGGCCTGGTCCAGTGCGCCGCCGAAAAACGTGAAGCCGATGCCTTCGATGCCCTGGTCGGTGCCGAGCTTCAGCGTGACGAAGTTCTTCGAGCCCGGCGTGGTCGGGCCGTCGGCGAGCGGTTCGTCATGGGGCAGCGAAACGAGGGCGGTGCTGGCGTGGGTGATTTTCATGTGGCAAATGGTGATCGGTAATTGGTGACTGGTGGCTATTCTGCCATTTACCACTCACCAATTACCAGTCACCGGGATTCAGGGTTTGCGTGCGTAGATCTCGTCGAAGCGGCGTTCCAGTTCCGGGTGCGTGCCGCGCAGCCGGTCGACCACTTCGCGGGCCCAGTCGTAGTACTGGCGGATGCGTTCCTCGGACCAGCCTGCGGGCGCACGCGTGCCGAGGTCGCGCACGTTGCAGATCTTGTCGGCGAGTTTGACCAGTCGCGCTCGCTCGCTGGAGTGTTTTGCCTTGGCGACCTGCAGCCGCTTGCGCACTTCCTTCCTGATCCATTTTGTGTCGGTGACTTCGAGCACGATGTCGGCGATTTCCTCGCCGAATTCGCCGCGCAGTTCCTGCCACGAGGTCTCGGTGTCTTCCAGCGTGTCGTGCAGCAGCGCGGCCGCGATCACCAGCGGGTCGCGCACGCCGCCTTCGTCCCACAGCACCTGTACCAGTTCGATCGGGTGGTTGATGTAGGGCGAGGCTTCCTTGTCCTTGCGCCGCTGGTCGCGGTGTTTGTGCGCGGCGAAAGCCACTGCACGCAGTATCAGGTCGGTGGTGCCGTGTCCGGTGCCGGAGAGTTCGCGCAGGTCCATGTTTTCAGCGGGTCTGCCTTCCAGGGATGCCCTCAGGCGCTGCGCAACCGCAGCAGCCTGACCAGCATTATCGCGCCGAACGGCACACCTACCGCTATGATCAATTGCACGATCAGGAGTTCACCGAGCTGGCTGTAATCGGCGGGGACGGTGACGGCGCCGGTCTTGTCCTTGACCTCTCTCGACACGACATATATCTGGTTGAGGTACTTGGTGCCCAGTGAGGACGCCGACAGCGCGAGGTTGGTGAACGAGGCCATCACCGCGAAATAGGTCGCCTTCAGGTGTGCCGGCGCCGAGTTGGCGATCCACGCCAGCATCGGGATCATCGCGATCTGCCCCAGCGGGGACTCGAGCGCGGTGTTGACCAGTGCGATGAAGCGTGCATCGACCACGCCGCCGGTCATCGCCGCGGTCCACTGGTGCAGGCCGAAATACATGCCGACGTAGGGCAGCGACAGCAGGCCGCCGAGCAGCGTCAGGAATCCGACGACGTAGGCGATCGAATGGTCGGCCATGAAGCGGCGGAAGATGAACATGCCGGCCAGCGTCAGCACCGACCCGATCAGCGACAGTATCGAAATGAAATGCTGGTCGAATTTGAGTTCGTCGATGAACCACCAGGTGATGCCTTCGCCGGGGCCGGGGATGGCGCGGAACACGAAAATGACGATCACCGTTCCGAGCAGCGTCGCGCGCACGTCGGCTTCGAGCTCGCGCGTCAGCCGCAGCAGCAGGAAGCCGATGATGCCGAAGGAGCCGGCGAAGATGATTTCCTGGTTGTAGGGGATGTTGCCGAAGCCCATGCCCAGCGTGAAGGCGACGAACGCGGCGCTGCCGCCGAGGATCCACCAGTTCGGTGCCGTGGCTTCGCCGCGGCCCCCGAGCAGGGCCTCGACCTCGGCGGCGCTGCGTCCCTGTGCGCGCAGCCGCAGCGCGTCGCGGCGCTTCAGCCACATCGCGATCAGCACGCCGGCGACCGAGATCGCGGGGATGCACAACGCCATCAGGTAGATCTGGCGGTAGATCGCCACTTTCTGCGCTTCGTCGAGTTTGCCGACGCCGGAGAACAGGTAAAGATTGATGACGGCAACGAACACGCTGCCGCCGATGATGGCGGCGCGGCCCAGCGTCTGCATGGTCGTGTTCATCAGCTTGCGTTGCGCCGGATCGACCGGATTGCCCTGTGCGTCGACGCGCGGCACGGCTTCCACGGTCATCG
>JBFWOE010000116.1:0-10171 GCA_050250695.1 Burkholderiales bacterium | reverse complement strand
CGTCCAACAATCCGCAACCGATCACCACCAAGCCCGAACTGGCCGATTTCGGCAGTCCACCGGTCTCGCACGTGTTCGTGGCCACCGGCAAGTACATCGGTGCCAGCGACCTGGCGACGACCCAGACCCAGACGGTCTGGGCCATCAAGGACACCGGCACTTATCCGATCGCCGCGCCGCGCACAACCCTGAGCCAGTTGACCATCACCAACTCCGGCACCACGCGGAGCATCGCCTGTGTCACCAACTGCACCACCAACGGCGGCTGGTATGCCGATCTCCCGGATACCGGCGAACGGGTCAACATCGACATGAAGCTGCAACTGGGCACACTGGTCGTTGCCAGCAACGTGCCGCAGAACAACGCCTGCAACATCGGCGGCTTCAGCTGGCTGAACTTCTTCGACGCCCGCAACGGCCTGCAGATCGCCGGCGCGGCCAACTTCGGCCTCAAGCTGTCGGACTCGCTGGCGGTGGGCATCAACGTGGTGCGGCTGCCCGACGGCCGGACCGTGGTGATCGCCACCACGTCGGACGCATCGCAGCAAACCCAGGAAGCGCCGATCCCGCCGGGTGATCCGCAGGGACGCCGCACCAGCTGGCGCGAGCTGGTGCAGTAGGGCCGTTAACGCCGACGCAGCAGCCAACCCATGCTGCGCATGTCAGCGGATGCCGGTGCGCGACGCCTGATCGCCGCCGCCGGCATTTCCCTGCTGCTGCACGCCGCGCTGGTTCTCGCAGTCAACCGCGGCATGCCCGGCAGCAACGGCGCCCCGGCACTGCCCTCGACACCGCTGGCAGCACAGCTGGTCACCGCCATTAGCGAGTCGGGGTTACCCGCCGCATCCACGATTGCCGGTTCCCCCGCGGAATCCGTACCCCGTACTGCCGGGCTGGCTCCGTCTTCCGCCGGCATCGCGACGGCAGCCACCGAATCGGGAAAAACATATTATTTCAAGGCATCAGAACTCGACCGTCGCCCGTTTCCGCTCTCGCGCGTCGAAGTACCCCCTCCGGAATCGGCGACGACCGAATCAGCCAGCGTGATGATTCGTCTGCGCATCAGTGAAAACGGCCGCATCGATGACGCGAAGATACTGATGGGCACAGGAAACCGGGAATTCGAGGATGCCGCACTGCGCGAATTCTCGAGTGCGCGTTTTTATCCCGGTTACCGCGGCAATCTGCCGGTGCGCAGCGAAATGCTCATTGAGGTGACATTGCGGCCGCCGCCTCAGCCCGCCAGACCGCAAGCCGTGGCGAACGTCAACGGGGATTAGCCGAGGAGACCCTTGGGCAGAGGAAAGGTCACCCGCTCGGCAATACCGTCGAGGGCACCGACCGAATTCGCGCCCAGCCCGCGCAGACGCTCGACCACCGCCTGCACCAGCACTTCCGGCGCAGACGCGCCCGCCGTCACGCCGACGCAGGACTTTCCGGCCACCCACGCGGCCTGCAGTTCGCCGGCATTGTCGACCATGTAGGCCGGCACGCCCTGCTGCTCGGCAACTTCGCGCAGGCGGTTGGAATTCGAGCTGTTCGGCGAACCGACCACGATCACCACGTCGCAACGCCGCGCCAGCGCCTTGATCGCGTCCTGGCGATTCTGTGTCGCGTAACAAATGTCGTCTTTCTTCGGACCGACGATTTTCGGAAATCTTCCGCGGATCGCGGTTATGGTCCGCGCCGCGTCGTCCATCGACAGCGTGGTCTGCGTCACGTAAGCCAGATTGGATTCGTCCTGCACCTTGAGGCCGGCCACATCGTCAGGCCCCTCCACCAGGTGCATGCCGCCGGAGCTCTGCCCCATCGTGCCCTCGACCTCGGGATGGCCGCGGTGGCCGATCATGATGATCTCGCGTCCCTGCTCGCGCATTTTCGCGACTTCGACATGGACCTTGGTCACCAGCGGGCAGGTGGCGTCGAACACTGCCAGGCCGCGCGCTTCGGCATCACGGCGCACCGCCTGCGACACGCCGTGCGCGCTGAAGATCACCGTGCTGCCGGCCGGCACTTCTTCGAGGTCTTCGACGAATACCGCGCCCTTGCTGCGCAGATCATCGACCACGAACTTGTTGTGCACGACTTCATGGCGCACGTAGATCGGCGCGCCGTGCAGCTGCAGCGCGCGTTCGACGATTTCGATGGCACGGTCGACTCCGGCACAGAAACCGCGGGGATTGGCGAGTAGGACCTGCATGCGGCGGATTATACCTCCGGCCAGTCAGGCAGCGGCGGCATCATCATAAAATACTCAATAAAAACAGATACTTATAAACCTATTTGGGCGTTCCTGAGCCGCGCAAGCCGTCCCAGATCAGCAACGCGGCGCCGCAGGTGATCGCCGAATCGGCAACGTTGAATGCCGGCCAGTGCCAGCCCAAGGCATGGAAATCGAGAAAATCGACGACTGCGCCCACGGTCACGCGGTCGATCAGGTTGCCGATGGCGCCGCCCAGCACCAGGCTCAGTGCGATGCAGAACAGTGTCTGCTGCGAATAACGCCGCAGCATCCAGATGATCCAGATCGAGGCCACGACGGCAATCACGGAAAACAGTTCGCGCTGCCAGCCGCCCATGCCGGCGAGGAAACTGAATGCGGCGCCGCGGTTGTAGACCAGCAGCAGGTTGAAAAATGAAGTCACGGCCAAAGGCGGCTCGCCGGAAAGCGCGGAGACCGCGATGTATTTGGTCAACTGGTCCAGCAACACCACCACCACGGCGATCAGCAGCCAGCGCCACATCAGGCGTATGTCCTCGGCTCGCCTGCACCGTAGAGGTTCGAGGTGCAGCGGCCGCACAGATCAGGATGCTGCGCATCATGTCCGACATCGGCACGGTAATGCCAGCAGCGTTCGCATTTGGTGTACGCACTTGGATTGACTGTAATCAATGTCTGCGTACCCCGCTCCTCCAGCACCTTGACGCTCGAAGTAATCAACACGAAACGCAGATCGTCACCCAGCCGGGTCAAGGACTCATACATTTTGTCGGATGTCCTGATCTCGAGTTCCGCCTGCAGGGACGAACCGACCGTACCCTGTGCGCGCAATTCCTCGATTTTCTTGTTTGCCAGATCCCTTGCCTGCCGGATATTTCCCCATGCCTCACACAAGGCTGAATCAAGCGGCGGATCTGGAAACGCATGCCACTCTTCCTCGAAAATGCTGCGCTCGTCGCTGCCCCTGAATACCTGCCAGGCTTCCTCGGCGGTGAAGCTCAGCACCGGGGACAGCAGCTTCAGCAGCGAATTCGTGATGTGCCACAACGCATTCTGCGCCGCCCGCCGCGGCTGCGAGTCCGCTCCTGCTGTGTAGAGCCGGTCCTTCAGGATGTCGAGATAGAAGGCGCCGAGGTCCTCGGAACAGAACGCCGTCAGCTCCTTGACCACGGTGTGAAACTCGTAGCGTCCGTAGCCGGCCGTCACCTTCGCCTGCAGCCCGCGCGCGAGCTCCAGCGCGTAGCGGTCGATCTCCAGCCATTGCTCCGCCGGCAGTGCATGTTTTGCCGGATCGTAGTCGGCGAGGTTGGCGAGCAGGAAACGCAGCGTGTTGCGGATGCGGCGGTAGGACTCGACCACGCGCTTGAGGATCTCCTTCGAGATCGACAACTCGCCCGAATAGTCCGTGCTCGCCACCCACAGCCGCAGGATGTCGGCGCCAAGCTCGTCCATCACCTGCTGCGGCACGATGACATTGCCCCTGGACTTGCTCATCTTCTTGCCTTCGCCGTCGACGACGAAGCCGTGCGTCAGCAGCGCATCGTACGGCGCGCGGCCGTCCATCATGCTCGCGGTCAGCAGCGAGGAATGGAACCAGCCGCGGTGCTGGTCGGAACCTTCGAGGTAGAGGTCGGCCGGGAACCTGCCGGCTGCCGCATGCGAACCGCGCAGCACGGTGTGGTGCGTGGTGCCGGAATCGAACCACACGTCCAGCGTGTCCCTCACCTTTTCGTAGTCCGCCGCATCGGCGCCCAGCAGTTCGGCGGCGTCTACCGCCTGCCAGGCCTCGATCCCGGCCTGCTCCACGCGCTGCGCCACGGTCTCCAGCAGTTCGGGCGTGCGCGGATGCAGCGCACCGGTCTCCTTGTGCACGAAAAAGGGCATCGGCACGCCCCATTGCCGCTGCCGCGACAGAGTCCAGTCCGGACGGTTGGCGATCATGCCATGCAGCCGCGCCTTGCCCCAGTCGGGATAGAACTGCGTCGCTTCAACGGCGCGCAATGCCGTCTCGCGCAGCGTTTCAGCAGGTTTCACGCCGTTGTAGCCGGGCACGTCTTCCATGCCGGCGAACCACTGCGTGGTCGCGCGCAGGATGATCGGGGTCTTGTGGCGCCAGCAGTGCATGTAGCTGTGCGGTTCCATTTTGTGCGCAAACAACACGCCCTTTTCCTGCATGTGCGCAACGATCTGCGGATTGGCCTTCCAGATTATCTGACCGCCGAACAGCGGCAGCGATTCCGTGTACTTGCCGTTGCCCAGCACCGGCGTCAGGATCTCGTCGTCCTTCATGCCGTAGGCGTGGCAGGAGCGGAAGTCCTCGACGCCGTAGGCCGGCGCCGAATGGACGATGCCGGTGCCGGTATCGAGCGTGACGTAGTCGCCGAGATACACCGGCGACAGCCGGTCGTAAAACGGGTGCCGGAAATTGATGCGCTCCAGCGCAACGCCCTTGCATGAGGCCAGCGTCGTGCCGGTCAGGCCGTAACGCGCGAGGCAGGCTTCCTGCAAATCCGCGGCGAGTATCAGCAGGCCTTTTTCGGTATCGACCAGGTTGTAAGTGAATTCAGGATGCGCATTCAATGCCTGATTCGCCGGCAGCGTCCACGGCGTCGTTGTCCAGATCACCGCAAAACCCGGCTTTTCCGGCAGCGCCTTCAATCCGAAGGCCTTCGCCACCTTGTCCGGCTCCGCAAACGGAAAACCGACGTCGACCGCCGGATCCTTGCGGTCCTCGTATTCGACCTCGGCCTCGGCCAGCGCCGAACCGCAGTCGAAACACCAGTTCACCGGTTTCAGGCCGCGATAGACGTACCCCTTCTCCAGCAGCATGCCGAGGGCGCGGATTTCGTCAGCCTCGTTTTGGAAAGCCATCGTCAGGTAGGGATGATCCCAGTCACCGAGCACGCCGAGGCGCTGGAAATCCTTTTTCTGCCGCGCCACCTGCTCGGTTGCGTAGGCACGGCACAGTTTCTGCGTTTCCGCCGTCGGCAGGTTCTTGCCGTGGAGTTTTTCGATCTGCACCTCGATCGGCATGCCGTGGCAGTCCCAGCCCGGCACGTAGGGCGCATCAAACCCCGCCAGCGACTTCGACTTGACGATGATGTCCTTGAGAATCTTGTTGACCGCATGGCCGATATGGATGTCGCCGTTGGCGTACGGGGGACCGTCGTGCAGCACGAAACGCTTGGCGCGTCCCTTGCTCGCTTCGCGGATGCGCTGGTAGACGCGCCGCTCCTGCCAGCGCGCCAGCATCTGCGGCTCGCGTTTGGCCAGGTCGCCGCGCATCGGAAACGGCGTATCGGGAAGATTCAGTGTTTTCTTGTAATCAGCCATGTTCCTGCATCATTGTGTTCGGTTCGCTTCGCGCAGGCCGGCAGCCTGCGCATCGCGTCCCGCAAAAAATTTCTTCGCATCGGCCACATCCTGCGCGATCTGCCGCTGCAAGGTGTCTACATCCACGTACTTAGCCTCATCGCGGAACTTGTGCAGGAATTCGACCCGCACCTGCTCGCCGTAAATCTCCGCGGAAAAGTCGAAGAGGTACACTTCCAGCACCGGCGCCGCACCGCGCGCCTTCACCGTCGGCCGTACGCCCAGGCTCGCCACGCCGCGCAGCAACTGCCCGTCGGCACGGTGGAACTCCACCGCAAAAATGCCGGACAGCGGCGGCCGGTTGTGCCGCATCTGCACGTTGGCCGTCGGGAAACCCAGCTTGCGCCCGAGCCGGTCGCCTTTCACCACGCGCCCGCTGATGCCGTACGGGCGACCCAGCAGGCGCGCTGCCCGCGCCACTTCACCTGCAGCCAGCGCGTCACGCACGGCAGTACTCGACACCCTGACACCGTCGAGCATCACCGTAGGCATGGTTTCGACCTCGTAGCCGCAGCGCGCGGAAAATTCCTTGAGCATCGCCAGGTCGCCCGCACGGCGCGCGCCGAAACGGAAATCGTCGCCGACCTGCAGCCAGCGCACACCGAGGCCACGCACCAGCAGGCGCTCGATGAATTCCTGTGCGGTCACCTGCGCCAGCGCAAAATTGAAACGGCAGACCTGCACCCGGTCCACGCCGCAGTGCGACAGCAGCGCACACTTCTCGCGCAGCGTGGTGAGACGCACGGGGGCCTGGTCCGGCGCGAAAAATTCGCGCGGATGCGGTTCGAAAGTCATCACGCAGGCCGGCAAACCGCGTATCGACGCGGCGGCACGCAACCTGGCAAGCATCGCCTGGTGACCGAGGTGTACCCCGTCGAAATTACCGATGGTCAGCGCGACGGGACTTGAGGCAGCGTCCGGAACGCTGCGCAGGATTTGCATGGAGCCGGCCCTATGTCCTGAAAATCACGCTAAAAGGCTGAATTTTAGCGTGTTTCAGGAAGCCGGCGCTAGGCGACCCGGGTGCGGAAATCGTCCTTGATACCGGTTACAGCGCCTTGCGCGCGGGCATAGACCTCACCCAGCAGGATCAGCGCAGGCCCGGCGATACCGGATGCGGCGATCGAGCCCAGTTGCGACAGCGGCAGGAAGATGCTGCGCGACTCCGGCAGCGATGCGTTTTCGACCACCACCACCGGCAGGTCGGGCCGCACGCCGCGCGCCATCAGCGTCGCCGCGATCCGTTCCGCCTCGCCGACGCCCATGTAAATGGCGCCGGTATCCGCCGCCAGTATGCTGCGTGCCCAGTCATGTTCATCCTCGCCGCGACCGGCGCGCGGCGTGACAAAAACGACATGGCGCGACAACCCGCGTCGCGTCAACGAAGTGCGGACATCCGCGCTGGCCGCCAGCGCCGCCGTGATGCCAGGCACGACTTCACAGGCCACGCCCGCCTGTTCCAGCGCATCAATCTCTTCCTGCGCCCGGCCGAACAGCAGCGGGTCGCCGCCCTTGAGCCGGACGACGACGCCGTAGCGGGATGCGGCATCCACCAGGCGCTTGTTGATGAAACGCTGCGCCGTCGAATGTTTGCCGCAGCGTTTGCCGACGGCGACCTTTTCCGCGTGCGCGGCGAGTGCCAGCGTGTCCGGATGCACCAGCGCGTCGAAAAACACGATGTCGGCGCGCTCCAGCAGGCGCGCCGCGCGCAGCGTCAGCAGGTCCGGCGCGCCGGGTCCCGCCCCCACGAGATAAACCTTACCCTTGGCAGACATGGACTCAGGCCGCTTCCAAG
The DNA here is from genome assembly GCA_050250695.1 of Burkholderiales bacterium. Lineage (GTDB taxonomy): Bacteria > Pseudomonadota > Gammaproteobacteria > Burkholderiales > SG8-41. The sequence goes on along the minus strand of JBFWOE010000116.1, from coordinate 2,783 downwards.
CGACGGCGGTACAGCGGCAGCGGGCGCTCCACCGAAACCTGGTAGGCCTCGCTGAAGTCGCTGAATGCCGACAGCGCCGACTGCGCTTCGATACCGTCGTTGAGCTCGAAGGCGTCGAAGCCGCAGCGCGACAGGTAAAACAGCTGGTCGCGCTGCACGTCGCCGATCGCGCGCAATTCGCCGCGCCAGCCGTAACGCTCGCGCAGCAGCCGCGCCGTCGAATAACCGCGGCCGTCGGTGAATTGCGGAAAATGCACCGCGATCAGGCCGAAGGCCTGCAGGCTGTCGGCGATCCGCGAGGGTTCGTCGCCGCTGTCGAGCCAGACGCCGATGCGCCCCGGGTGCGCCAGCAGCCGGCTCGCCGCGGCCTGCCACAATGCCAGCGGTACCAGCAGGTCGCCTGCCGCGGGCTGTGACGGATACGTGCCGTCGGCCGAACGCTCAAGCCGTTGCCAGCTGTCGGCGGCGATCTTCGCGTTTTTGATCAGCATTGCCATAGACCTGCTCCTTGAACGGGGTGATGCCGATGCGCCGCACGACATCGATGAAACGCTCGGCCTCGCTGTCGCGTTCGGCGAGGTAGGTTTTGACGAGTGTTTCGATCACGTCCGGCACTTCGTCCTGTGCGAACGACGGCCCGATGACCCTGCCCAGCGCGGCATCGTTGCCCTGCGCGCCGCCGATGGATATCTGGTAGAACTCGGCGCCCTGCTTGTCGACGCCGAGTATGCCGATGTGGCCGACATGATGGTGGCCGCAGGAATTCATGCAGCCGGAGATGTTGAGGTCGAGTTCGCCGATGTCATGCTGGTAATCGAGGTCGTCGAAACGGCGCTGGATGGCCTCCGCCACCGGGATCGACTTGGCGTTCGCCAGCGAGCAGAAATCGCCGCCGGGGCAGGCGATGATGTTGCTGATCAGCCCGATATTGGGCGTCGCCAGGCCCAGCGCTTTCGCCTCCTGCCACAGCGCATGCAGGTCGGACTGGCGCACGTCGGACAGGATCAGGTTCTGCTCGTGCGACACGCGCAATTCGCCGCAGCTGTAACGATCAGCCAGGTCGGCGACGGCGTCCATCTGGCCGGCCGTGGCGTCGCCCGGCGGCACGCCGGTTTTTTTCAGCGACAGAGTCACCGCCGCATAACCGGGCACCTTGTGCGGATGCACGTTGCGTCCCGCCCAGCTGGCGAAACCGCGCTCCCGTGCCAGCGCCTGGACATATTGCACCGGGTCCGCTTCGAGATCCTGGTACTGCGGACGGGTGAAGCGCTGCGTGATGCGCGCGACTTCGTCCGCAGTCAGCGTCGCCGGGCCGTTTTGCAGGTGCGCCCATTCGGCATCAACCAGCGCGCGAAAGTTTTCCGGCGTCAGCTCCCGCACCAGGATCTTGATGCGCGCCTTGTACTTGTTGTCGCGGCGGCCGTAGCGGTTGTAGACGCGCAGGATGGCATCGAGGTAAGTCAGCAGATGCGGCCAGGTGAGGAATTCGCGGATCACCGTGCCGATCACCGGCGTGCGGCCGAGCCCGCCGCCGACCAGCACGCGGAAGCCGGTTTCGCCGTTGGCGCCGCGCACCGCCTGCAATCCGATGTCATGCACCCGGATCGCGGCGCGATCATTTTCCGCGCCGGACACGGCGATCTTGAACTTGCGCGGCAGGTAGGCGAACTCCGGATGTAAGGTCGACCACTGGCGGATCAGTTCGCACCACCCCAGCGGATCGACCACTTCGTCGGGTGCGACGCCGGCAAAATGATCGGTGGTGGTGTTGCGTATGCAATTGCCGCTGGTCTGGATGGCATGCATCTGCACCGCCGCCAGATGGGCGAGGATGTCCGGCACGTCTTCCAGTTTCGGCCAGTTGAACTGGATGTTCTGGCGGGTGCTGAAATGGCCGTAGCCGCGGTCCCATTTACGGGCGATGTAAGCGAGTGCTCGCAATTGGCGGGAGGACAGCAGGCCATAGGGGATCGCCACCCGGAGCATGGGCGCAACTCTTTGAATATAAAGACCATTTTGCAAACGCAGTGGACGAAAATGATCCTCCGACAATTCGCCCGCGAGATAGCGCCGCGTCTGGTCGCGGAACTGGGCCACCCGTTCGTCCACCATTCGCTGGTCCACCGCATCGTAGAGATACATCTTCCGCGCTCCGGAATTTCAACGAAGCCGATGGTAGTGACCCCCTTATATATCTTCAAAGAATATGTTATTTATTACAAAGATTTTATTGTTATATTGATTAGATATAATGAGATAACCCATTGAATTTACAGCAATTAAAGTATCTGCGGGAAGTTGCGCGCAACGGCTTGAAAGTTTCCGAAGCGGCTGAAACGCTGTTCACCTCGCAACCCGGCATCAGCAAGCAAATCCGTCTGCTGGAAGAAGAACTCGGCGTGACCATCCTGGTGCGCAACGGCAAGCGCATCACCGCGCTCACCGAACCGGGGCGCATCGTCGTCGACATCGCCGAACGCATTCTGCAGGACACCGACAACCTGCGTTCGGTCGGGCGTGAATTCAACAGCGGCGGATACGGCACGCTGGTGATCGCCACCACCCACACCCAGGCGCGTTACGCACTGCCGCCGGTGGTCGCACGTTTCACGCAGCGTTACCCCAAGGTAAAACTGACGCTGCGCGAGGGCAGCCCTGAACAGATCGCGGCGCTGTTACAAAACGGCGCCGCCGACATCGGCATCGCCACCGAATCGGAAGAAGCCTTCACCGGCCTGCTGACGCTGCCCTGCGCACAGTGGACGCGCAGCGTGATCACCCCG
>JBFWOE010000115.1:0-10418 GCA_050250695.1 Burkholderiales bacterium | reverse complement strand
CACGTATAATGTAACGGATTCAACCTGCCACATGCAATGACGCCTGCCTTCCTTTCCGGACTCAACGACCAGCAACTGCAAGCCGTCACGCTGCCGCACCAGTCGGCGCTGATCCTCGCCGGCGCCGGCAGCGGCAAGACGCGGGTGCTGACCACGCGCATGGCCTGGCTGATCCAGACCGGGCAGGTGAGCCCGATGAGCCTGCTGGCGGTCACCTTCACCAACAAGGCGGCGAAGGAGATGATGACGCGGCTCTCGGCCATGCTGCCGATCAACACCCGCGGCATGTGGGTGGGCACCTTCCACGGTCTGTGCAACCGCATGCTGCGCGCGCATTACCGCGAGGCAGGGCTCCCGCAGCTGTTCCAGATCCTCGACACCCAGGACCAGCTGGCGGTGGTCAAGCGCCTGATGAAGGCGCTCAACGTCGACGAGGAGCGTTATCCGCCGCGCCAAGCGCAGTGGTTCATTGCGGCGCAGAAGGAAGAGGGCAGGCGCGCCGACAAGGTCGAACCCTACGACGACTTTTCGCGGCGCATGGTCGATTTCTACGCCGAGTACGACCGCCAGTGCCAGCGCGAGGGCGTGGTCGATTTTGCCGAACTGCTGCTGCGTTCGTACGAACTGCTGGCGCGCAACGAGGGCCTGCGCGAACACTACGCCGGGCGTTTCCGCCACATCCTCGTCGACGAATTCCAGGACACCAACCGCCTGCAGTACCGCTGGCTGCAACTGCTCGCCGGCCAGCACAACGCGATTTTTGCAGTCGGCGACGATGACCAGTCGATCTACGGCTGGCGCGGCGCTTCGACGGCCAACATGCAGGACCTGCAGCGCGATTTCCACGTTGACACCGTGATCAAGCTGGAGCAGAACTACCGCTCGCACGGCAACATCCTCGACGCCGCCAATGCGCTGATCTCGCACAACCGCAAGCGGCTGGGCAAGAACCTGTGGACTGACGAGACCAAAGGCGAGCCGTTGCGGGTGTTCGAGGCGGCCTCGGATTTCGAGGAGGCGGCCTTCGTGGTTGACGAGGTGCGCGCGCTGCGCGCCGAAGGCGTCCGGCTGGTCGACATGGCGGTGCTCTACCGCTCGAACGCGCAGTCGCGGGTGCTGGAGCATGCCCTGTTCACCGCCGGCATGCCGTACCGGGTTTACGGCGGCCTGCGCTTTTTCGAGCGTCAGGAAATCAAGCACGCGCTGGCGTACCTGCGGCTGGTCGCCAACCAGGAAGACGACAATGCGCTGCTGCGGGTGATCAATTTTCCGACGCGCGGCATCGGCGCGCGCAGTCTCGAGCAATTGCAGCTGATGGCGCGCGAGGCGGGCATGAGCCTGTGGGCCTCGGCCTGCGCCAACACGCTGTCGGGCAAGGCCGCGGCGAGCATTGCGGCGTTCGTCAAACTTGTCGAGGCCATGCGCAACGCCACTGCCGGGCTGCCGTTGCCGGAAGTCATCGCCCATGTGATCGAGCACAGCGGCCTGAAGGCGCATTACCGCAGCGAGAAGGAAGGCGCCGACCGCATCGAAAACCTCGATGAGCTGATCAATGCCGCGGCAGTGTTCGTCGACGAGCGCGCGACGCAGGTTCCCGCAGAGGGTGCTCCTCCGGAGGAGATGGATGAATTAACTGCCTTCCTTGCCCATGCGGCACTGGAGGCCGGTGAGCACCAGGCCGAAGCCGGCGCCGATGCGCTGCAGCTGATGACCGTGCATTCGGCGAAGGGACTGGAGTTCCACGCGGTGTTCATCACCGGGCTGGAAGAAGGACTTTTTCCGCACGAGAACAGCATGACCGAAGCCGAGGGCCTGGAAGAGGAGCGGCGGCTGATGTACGTGGCGCTGACGCGCGCGCGGCGCAGGCTCTACCTGCTGCTCGCGCAGAGCCGCATGCTGCATGGCCAGACCCGTTACAACGTGCCCTCGCGGTTCTTCCAGGAATTGCCGGAATCCCTGCTGCAGCGGATCAACCACATGCGACAGGCGCCGGTTCATGCCTTCCAGGGGATGCCTTCCTACGGCGCGGCTCGCGCCGGCACCCGCGGCCCATCAACCGCGCCGCCGATGCAGTCTCAAAATTCCCCGTGGCGCATCGGCCAGGCGGTGACGCATGCGAAGTTCGGCGCCGGCGTCATCGTCAGCGCCGAAGGGGGCGGCGCCGACGCCCGGGTGCAGGTGAACTTCAGGGACTCCGGCCTGAAGTGGCTGATGCTGGAGTACGCAAAACTTACTCCGGCCTGATTCCCTTTCAGGACAGCAGCGGATTGTCCTGTTGCGGTGGTTCGCCCGCCTCTTCTTCCGGGAAAACGTCCTTGTAGCTGATGTAGATCGAGCACACCAGCACCGGGACCAGCACGATGAATCCCAGCATCAGCGGCAGGAACGCCGCGATCGACAGCACCAGGGCGATCACGCCGTAAACCAGGAACGGCATCATGTTCTGCCAGCAGGCGAGCAGCGAGAGTTTCATTGCTTCGATCGGCGCGATGTTGCGGAACACGATCAGCAGCGGCGCGAACCATACCGCCATCAGTATCGGCGCGAACACGGCGAGGCCGACGGCAAAACCCAGCATCAGTCCGCCCATGGCGGTGCGCAGGGCCTCCGGATTGGCCGCGCCCTTGCCGAGCAGCGCCGGCAGCGCGGCACCGCCTGCCATTGCGAACATGACTCCGACGGCAATGATATTGCCGACCAGGTAGATGCCGCCGACGGTGACCAGGGGGGCGGCATGGGTCCTGAACGCGCTGAACAGCTGTCCTACCAGAGGTTCCCCTCCCTGGTCGGCTGTGCGGCACGCGATCATCAGGCCGGCGAAAAAAACCGGCGTCACCAGGTTCAGGACCAGCGCGCCGAGCAGCGGGATCACCGCCGAGACGATCGAGAGCACCAGCATGATGACCACCATCGCGATCCACACCAGCGGCTGTCCGCGGAACATGCGAAATCCTTCCACGATCCACTGCCAGCCGCGATCAGCGGCCACGACGCGAGTTTCCATCCCTGCCTCCCCGTGTTCTGCCATGGCTGATTATAGTGGCTGCGCCGCGGCGCGGGACCTCAGGCCGTCAGTCCCGGCAGGCGGTGTTCGCCGCGGATGCGCAGTTCGAGTATGCGGCGGAAATGCGCCGGATCCTTGGCGTGGGTCAGTTCGCCGGGGCGCGGCAGGTGAAAATCGTAGAGCCGCGACATCCAGAAACGCAGGGCCCCGGCGCGCAGCATCACCGGCCAGGCGCCCCGCTCGATCGGCGTGCAGGGGCGGATCGCCGCATAGGCGTCAAGGAAGGCGCGGGTTCGCGCCGGATCCAGTTCGCCGGCACCGTCGATGCACCAGTCGTTGACGGCGATCGCGACATCATAGAGCAGCGCGTCGGTGCAGGCGAAATAGAAATCGATGACCCCGGCGACCCGGTCGCCGTCGAACAGCACGTTGTCGCGGAACAGGTCGGCGTGGATGGCGCCGCGCGGCAGGTCGGAGAAGCGGTACAGCGACTGGAAGCGCACCTCTTCCTTAAGCAGCGCGGAATCCTCCGCCGGGAGGAACGGCAGGACGTCGGGCATTACCGCCTTCCACCATTTCGGTCCGCGCGGGTTATCCATCGTCGCCGGATAGGACTGGCCGGCAAGATGAAGCCGCGCCAGCACTGCGCCGACCGCCGCGCATTGCAGCGGCGAGGGTGATTCCAGGTCGCGGCCCTCGAGGAAGGCCACCAGCGCCGCGGGTTTGCCGTTGAGGGCGCCCAGATAGCTGCCGCTGCGGTTGGCGACCGGATGCGCGCTGGGAACGCCGCGTTCGGCAAGATGAGCCATCAGGTCAAGGTAGAACGGCAGTTCGCTCGCCGTCAGTTTCTCGAACAGCGTCAGCACGTAGCGGCCGGCGTCGGTGGTGACGAAGTAGTTGGTGTTCTCGATGCCGGCAGCGATGCCGCGCAGCCCGGTCAGGTTGCCGACGGCGTAGTCCTGCAGCCACAGCCGCAGTTCATCTTCGGTAACGGTGGTGAATACGGACATCGCGAAACCGTCATGCGCGACGCAGCGCGCGCGGGAGCAGCACGGTCATGCCTGGCGTCAGAACGAGTGGATGACCCACATCGGCGGACGGACGCCCTGGACCGGGCCGTCCCGGCGTGAAAAGTTTCCGTTGCCGACTTCATCGATCATGTAATACGGGGTTCCGCCGGGCGGTGTGACCTTGATCATGTAGAGCTTGCCTGCAATCCGGTATTCCTCGACCGTATCTTCGCCGCGCTTGCGGATCGTGACCTGCGGTTCCAGCGCGGGATCGAGTTCAAAGCCCGGCGGTGGCGGCGGAGGTTCCGGGATCGGCTGCGCATTGGCGCCGGGCTTGTTTTGCGCGGCGGCGGGTTGCGCCACGGCCACAGTCGCGGCTACAGCCGCGGCAATCAGCATCAGTGTCATCAGGTGTCGCATGGGACGGCTCCAGTCGCTTGCATTATCGGGCTTTCGCCGGTGTTTTGAAAGGCGGCGCCGGTCGGCGACGGTCGCGCCAACTCTGCGATAATCCGGACTTCCCGGAACGGTTACTGCATGAAAACCCTGCTTCTCGTCGACGGTTCTTCCTACCTGTATCGCGCTTTTCATGCGATCCGCGAACTGCGCACCAGCCGCGGCGAGCCGACCAATGCCATCTACGGCGTGCTCAACATGCTGCGCCGGCTGCACAAGGATTATCCCGCCGAATACAGCGCCTGCGTGTTCGACGCCAAGGGCAGGACTTTCCGCGACGACCTTTATGCCGAATACAAGGCCAACCGGCCGGCGATGCCCGACGACCTTGCCGTGCAGATCGCGCCGCTGAAGGAAGCGATCATCGCCATGGGCTGGCCGCTGCTTGAAGTCGAGGGCGTGGAAGCCGACGACGTGATCGGCACTCTGGCGCGGCAAGCCGAACTGTCCGGCATGCGCGTGGTGATTTCCACCGGCGACAAGGACATCACGCAACTGGTGACGCCGGACATCACGCTGGTCAACACCATGTCCAACGAAAAACTGGACGTTGCCGGCGTGGAACAGAAGTTCGGTGTGCCCCCGGAGCGCATGGTCGATTACCTGACCCTGATCGGCGACAGCGTCGACAATGTTCCGGGTGTGCCCAAGGTCGGGCCGAAAACCGCGGTCAAGTGGCTGACGCAGTACGGCACGCTGGACGCCATCGTCAAAAACGCGGCGGAGATTGGCGGTGCGGTCGGCGAAAACCTGCGCAAGTCGCTCGACTGGCTGCCGCAGGCCCGGCAACTGCTGACCATCAAATGTGATGTCGATTTGCCAGTACACGTCGAGGATCTGGCGCCGCAATCGCAGGACAAGGCGAAACTGGCGGAACTGTTCGACCGCTTCGAATTCAGGACCTGGCGGCGGGAACTGGGCGGCAATGCAGAGGAGGCGCCTGCCGCACCTGCCGCGACGGCTGTGGCGGAACCAAAATCGGTCGCGGCCCCGGCGGCGCCGCAGTATCCGCGCCACTATGAAACCGTGCTGACCGAAGCGGCGCTCGATGAATGGGTCAAGCGCATCGAAACGGCTGAACTGACCGCGGTCGACACCGAAACCACCAGCCTCGATGCGATGGCCGCGGAACTCGTCGGCATTTCCCTGGCAGTGGAACCGGGGCATGCGGCCTACATTCCCCTCGGCCATGTTTATGCCGGCGCACCGGCGCAGCTGTCACGCGAACGGGTGCTGGCGAAGCTGAAATCCTGGCTGGAAAACCCGCGCAGCGCAAAACTCGGCCAGCACATCAAGTACGACATGCACGTGTTCGCCAACTACGGCATCGCGCTGGCCGGCGTCGTCCACGACACCTTGCTCGAGTCCTACGTGCTGGAAAGCCACCAGCGGCATGACATGGATTCCATGGCGAATAGAATTTTATCAATAAAAACAATAAGTTATGACGATGTCACGGGCACAGGCGCCAAACGCATAGGTTTCGAGCAGGTCGGCATCGAACGCGCCGCGGAATATGCGGCCGAGGACGCGGACATCACGCTGCAGCTGCACCATGCACTGCATCCGCGCCTCGCTGCCAACGCCAGGCTGAACCATGTCTACGCCGACATCGAGATGCCGGTGATGTCCGTGCTCTACGCGATGGAGCGCAATGGCGTGCTGCTCGACGAACAGCTGCTGGGCGGCCTGTCCGGCGAATTCGGCGAGAAGATGCTCGAGATCGAGAAACGCGCGCACGAACAGGCCGGCCAGCCGTTCAACCTCGGTTCGCCCAAGCAGATCCAGGAAATCCTCTTCGAGAAACAGGGACTGAAGCCCTTCAAGAAAACCCCCAAGGGCGCACCCTCCACCGACGAGGAATCACTGGAGGAACTGGCGCTGGACCACCCGCTGCCGAAACTGATCCTCGAATACCGCGGGCTGGCGAAACTGAAGTCGACCTACACCGACAAGCTGCCGGGCATGGTCAACCGCCGCACCGGCCGCGTCCACACCAGTTACGGCCAGGCCACTGCGGTGACCGGACGTCTGGCCAGCACCGATCCCAACCTGCAGAACATCCCCATCCGCACCGCCGAGGGCCGGCGCATCCGCGAGGCCTTCATCGCGCCGCCCGGTTCGCACATCGTATCGGCCGACTACTCGCAGATCGAGCTGCGCATCATGGCGCACATCTCGCGCGACGCGAACCTGCTCAGGGCCTTTGCCGAAGGCGAGGACGTGCATCGCGCGACCGCGGCGGAAATTTTCGGCGTCGAAGCGAAAGCCGTGGACAGCGAGCAGCGGCGTTATGCCAAGGTCATCAACTTCGGACTGATCTACGGCATGTCGGCGTTCGGCCTGGCGCGCCAGCTCAACCTCGAGCGCGCCGCCGCCCAGCAGTACATGGATCGCTATTTCCAGCGTTATCCCGGCGTCGCCGAATACATGCGCGTCACCCGCGAGCAGGCGAGCGAGCGGGGCTATGTTGAAACCGTGTTCGGCCGCCGGCTGTGGCTGCCGGAGATCCGCAGCAGCAACGGCAACCGCCGCCAGGCCGCGGAGCGTGCGGCGATCAACGCGCCCATGCAGGGCACCGCCGCGGACCTGATCAAGCTGGCGATGATAGCGGTGCAGAAATGGCTGGTCGACGAAAAGCTGCAGTCAAAGCTGATCATGCAGGTGCACGACGAGCTGGTGCTGGAAGTGCCGGACGGCGAACTCGAAGCCGTCAGGACCGGGCTTCACAGCCTGATGACCGGCGTCGCCGAACTGGCTGTGCCGCTGCTGGTGGAAGTGGGAGCCGGGCCGAATTGGGACAAAGCACACTGAGTGCATGATCGCCAAGTCCGATCACTGGAACGAACATGCCCGGCAGTGGGGTCTGATCGGCCCGCCGTTACGCCCGGCGCCCGAAGATATCCGGCTGCTCGAAGCCGAAGTGCATGGCTGGCGCGCGCGTGTCGCCGTGGCCGCGCCGCGCGCGCTGCTGTGCGGCGTTACCGCCGAAATTGCCGCGATGCGCTGGCCTGACGGCACCCGTCTGACCGCAGTGGATCATTCGCGGCCGATGATCGCCGGCGTGTGGCCGGCCGCGCAGGCGCCGGGCGCCGCGGTGTGCGGCGACTGGTTTGCATTGCCGCTGGCTGATGCTTCGCAGCACCTGATTATCGGCGACGGCTGTTACAGCCTGCTCACAGGGCGTGCACGTTATGCCGCCTTTTCCACCGAGCTGCGGCGCGCCGCGGCGCGCAATGCGCTGCTGGCGATGCGTTATTTCGTGCGGCCCGCGCGCGCGGAAACGCTCGGCAGGGTGGTCGATGATCTGCGGCTGAAGCGCATCGGCAATTTTCACGTCTTCAAGTGGCGGCTGGCGATGGCCCTGCACGGTACGCTGGAGGAAGGCGTGCGGCTTGGCGACATCTGGGATGCCTGGCACGAAGCCGTGCCGGATCCCGCGGCGCTTGCAGCGCATCTCGGCTGGCGCCCGGAGGTCATCAATACCATACACAATTACCGCAACGTCGACACCCGCTACAGCTTCCCGACGCTGGAAGAAGCGCGTGCGCTGGTCGGCGCCTTCGAGATCGTTGCGACGCACACGCCGGACTATGAACTGGGCGAGCGCTGTCCGACATTGATCATGCGTCCGGCGTGAACGGCAGCGCCTACCGGTCGGCATTGCCGGGGATCGGATGGCCCGCGGTCGTCGGCGACCATGGCGCCCGTCTGCTGGCGCTGCTGTGGCAGTTCCGTCAGAGCGAACGCTGGCCCGCAGAACTGCTGTTGCAGCACCAGCTGCGGCAATTGCAGCTGCTGCTGGATCACGCCTGGCGCACGGTGCCGTTTTACCGCGAGCGGCTCGACGCGGCCGGTTACCGCGCCGGCGGCACCTTGACGATGGAACGGCTGCGCAGCCTGCCGCTGCTCACCCGCAGGGACATCCAGGATGCAGGCCCCGCACTGCGCAGCACTGCGGTGCCTCAGCAATTTGGCGCCACCCATGAAAACCAGACCTCAGGCGCGACCGGGCAGCCGGTGCGGGTATTGCGCACTGCCGTTGATGCGCTGCTGTGGCAGGCCAACACGCTGCGCGACCATGAATGGCACGGACGCGATCAGTTGCTGAAGCTGGTGGCGATCCGGGCGCTTGCCCGGGGCGTCGCCGATCCGCCGCATGGCATCGTGATGCCGGGCTGGGGCGCCGCTTCGGAATCGGTGCGTGCGACGGGACCGTCAGCGCTGTTGAGCCTGGATGCGGACATAGTGACGCAGGCGGCATGGATCCGCAGTCATGCGCCCGCTTACCTGCTGACCTATCCCGGCAACCTGGATGCATTGCTGACGCATTTCATGGGGTGCGGGGAACGGCTGCCGGAACTGCGCGCGGTGCTGACGGTCGGCGAAACCGTTTCCCGGGCTTTGCGTGCGAAATGCCGGGATGGACTGGGCGTTGGTATCGAGGATGTCTACAGCTCGCAGGAGCTCGGATACATCGCGCTGCAATGCCCCGTCAGCGGACACTACCATGTGATGGCGGAGTGCGTACTGGTCGAGGTGCTTGATGCAACGGGCCGGCCCTGCGCGCCGGGCGAGACCGGGCGCCTGGTCATCAGCAGCCTGCACAATTTCGCGATGCCGCTGATCCGCTATGAATTGCGCGATTACGCCACGGTGGGGGCGCCCTGCGCCTGCGGCCGTTCGCTGCCCGTGCTCGAACGCATCACGGGACGCGAACGCAACATGGTGCGCCTGCCCGACGGCACGCTGCACTGGCCGCTGGTCGGTTTTAATCGTTTCCGCGAGATCGCGCCGGTGCGCCAGTACCAGCTGGTCCAGCACACGTTGCAGGCGGTCGAAGTGCGGCTGGCCTGCGATCGTGCGCTGACGGCGGCCGAGGAGCAACAGCTCGGCGCGGTGATCCGTGAGGCGCTGGGCTATCCGTTCGAATTGCGTTTTGAGTATTTCGATCGCGAACTGCCGCGGGCGCCGAACGGCAAGTTCGAGGAGTTCGTGTCACGACTTGCGGGTTGACCCGCGTCAGCGCAGCGCGCCGAACACCTTCTTCACGATGTTGCTTGCCGCTCCCACCGGGTTCTGGCGGAACGATTTTTCCTGCTCGGCGATCATCAGGTAGAGCCCGTCCAGCGCCTTCTGCGTGACGTAGCTCTCGATGCTGGCGTTTTCCTTCTTGATCAGCCCCAGCTGCACGCCCTGGCCGGCGAGGTTGTTGTACTGCTGGGCCAGGCCGACGCGGTCGGTGGCTTTTTTGACGATGGGAAGAAAACGCTGGGAGAGCTGGGCACTGGTGGTGCGTTTGAAATATTCGGTGGCCGCGGTGTCGCCGCCGGTGAGGATGCCCTTGGCGTCCTGCACCGACATTTTCTTCACTGCATCGACCAGCAGCTGTTTCGCTTCGGGCGCAGCGGCTTCGGCAGCGCGGTTCATCGACAGCACCAGTTCATCGGCTTTTTTCCTCATGCCGAACATGCGCAGGCCGCTTTCGACTTTCTGCAGCGCCGGCGGCAGCGGAATTTTGACCTTGGCATTGGCGAAGTAGCCGTTTTCCTGCCCGAGCAGCTTGACCGCGGCGGCGGAACCGTCGGTCAGCGCCTGGCGCAGTCCGCTGACCGCATCGGCATTCGAGATGTCGGCGATTCCGGCTGCGGCGGGGAGGCTGACGAAGGGTGTAATGACAACCGCCAGCAGAACTCCGAAAATACGCATCATGGTAGCTCCCCCCGTTTCAATTTGAATGCATGCGGAAAACACGAAACCTGATTGTAGCTGCGGTTGCCGCCGGCGCGGTAGCGGTGGGCGGATTTGCGCTGTGGAATGCCAAGCCCGCGGCGCCGCAGGTGACTTTCGTGTCGCTGAAGGGCGAAAAAATCACCACTGCCGGCCTGCTCGGCAAGGTGGTGCTGGTGACTTTCTGGGCCACCTACTGCGTAATCTGCATCCGGGAG
>JBFWOE010000114.1:0-10468 GCA_050250695.1 Burkholderiales bacterium | reverse complement strand
CCTCAAGGACGGCGGTTTTGTACGCACCTTCATCGCCAAGGGTGCCTTCACGCCGCTGCTGTCGGGCATCCCGGTGAAGGTGGTGATGGATGCGCAGGTGGGATTGCGGGGTGCGTTGCGGGTGGCGGCGGGGTTGTGAGGAATGTGCATCACAATTCCGGGGTGCGGTCGCCCCCCGGTTTTGCCGACAGCGCAAGCCTTATTCGGGCACGATGCCTGCGATCTTGACTACCTGCGCCCAGCGCGCGATCTCGGCCTTGTAGAAGGCATCGAACTTCTCGCCGGGCCAGTACCGCGGTTCGACGCCATGGTCGTAGTAACGCTTTTTCAGGTCGGCTGAGGCCAGCGCCTGTCCGGTGGCGTCGATCAGTCGCTTCACCACGGCGGGCGGGGTTTTGGCCGGGCCGCAGAGTCCGTACCAGACGATCACCTCAAAATCCTTGTATCCCGATTCGTCGAAAGTCGGCACCTCGGGTAGCTGCGGCTGCCGTTTCGAGGAGGTGACGGCGATGGCGCGCACTTTGCCGGCTTTAAGGTTCACCAATTGCGACGGAAAATTGTTGAACTGCGTGTGCACCTCGCCGGCGATCACGTCGTTGGTGGCCTGCGCGCCGACCTTGTAGGGCACGTGCAGGATGTTGATTTTCGCCAGTGTCTTGAAATATTCCATGGTCAGGTGCGGTGAAAGCCCTACGCCGGAGGAGGCGTAGCGGAACTTGCCTTCGTTGGCCTTGGCGTGGGCGACGAATTCCTTGAGCGTGCGTACCGGGACCGACGGATTGACGACGAGGATGTTGGGCACGGCGCCGTAAAGCGAAATGCGGGTGAAATCCTTCAGTGGATCGAAGGGCAGTTTCTTGTGCAGCGCCGGACGGATGGCCTGGCCGATGCTGCAGCCGACCAGGGTATGGCCGTCGGGATTGGCGCGCGCAACGAGGTCCATGCCGATGATACCGCCCGCGCCGGGGCGGTTGTCGACGACGATCTGCTGGCCGAGCAGTTCGGTCATCTTGACCGCGAAAATCCGTGCGGTGACGTCGGGTGCCGCGCCGGCGCCGGTGCCGAGGATCAGGCGTACCGGGCGTTCCGGGTAGCCGGCAGCGGAAGCGGGGGCGGCGGTCAGCGCGAGGGCTGCGGCAACGCCGGCGGTGAGTCGTTGCAGGGTGCGGCCTGTGGTAGCGGGCATGGGATTCTCCTTGTCGTGGCTGAGCGGGGTGGTGCGGGGGTGGATGGCTGGCGTCATGCGGCCGCCATGCCGATGCGCGTGCTGACGAAACCCGCCAGCGCGCAGATCAGTTGTTCCAGGTTGGCCGCAAGCGTGCCGTATCCCTCGTGGCGCTCGCGGGTGGTTTCGTCCATGTAGAGTGCGCGGTTGATCTCGATCTGGATGGCGTGGCGGTTGGCGGCGGGGTCGGCGTAGCGGCGGATCAGTTCGGCGCCCTTGTACGGATCGTTCACGCTGACCCGGTAGCCGAGGCCGCGCAGCGTGCCGACGGCGCAGTCGATGAAGTCGCGGCCGGAGGTGCGGCCTTCGCGGTCGCTGACGACGAAATCGGGGCGCGCCTGGCCGGCGTCTACATTCATCGCATTGCCGCGGGATTTCATCGAGTGGCAGTCGACGTGCCAGACGCCGCCGAAACGCGCGTGCAGCGCGTCGAGCCGTGTGGCTACGGCTTCATGGTAGGGGTCGTAGTAGTCGCGGATCAGTGCTTCGACTTCGGTCACGGCGAGCCGGCGGCCATGTACCGGCACGCCGGGCAGCGCGAGGCGGCGGATCAGGCCCATGCCGCTGCGCGACTTGTCTGAGACGGTGACGGGTTCCGGCCAGGGGGAGTCCAGCAGTTCCGGGTCGATGTCGTCGCGGGCGCGGTTGGGGTCTATGGCCCAGCGTGGGAAGGTGGCGGCGACCAGTGTGCAGCCGTGGTCGGGGGCCCTGCCGTAGAGCTCGTCGACAAAGGCGTCGCAACCGGTGGCCAGGGCTGCGGGCGGCGCGACCGGCCGCATCCAGTGCGGCACGATGGTGCCGCTGTGGGGCGAGTCAAACAGCAGCGGCAGTGGCGCGGTTCGTGGTTCCTGCACGATCACCGGTGGTGCGGCAGGGGGCTGGGTGGCGGCCTGTGGCCTGTTCAAGGAATGCTCCATGGGCTTGGTATGAGGCAGTCTCGCCAGTGCGCAGGCAGCACGCAAGCATATTCTGAATTTGTATTAACCTATGCGTTTAATGCATGGGATTGGAGGCTGAGGCCATGGATTACCGGCAACTGGAAATGTTCCGCGCGGTGATGGATGCGGGTTCGGTGAGCGCCGCCGCACGCCTGCTGGGGCTGTCGCAGCCCGCGGTGAGCAGGCAGATCGCGCAGCTCGAGGCCGCTTTCGACCTCGACCTGTTTGCGCGGGAACGCGGCCGGCTGCAGCCTACGGCGCACGCGCTGGAGCTCTACCGCGAGGCAGCCCACGCCTTTGAGGGCGTCGAACGCGTGCTCAACCTGGTGCGCAAGATGCGCGCCAACAACACCGGTACGCTGCGCATCGCCGCGCCCTACAGTTTCTGCGAGGTGCTGCTGCCGCGCATCATCGCGCGTCTCGCGCCGCAGCATCCGAATCTGCGTTATGCCGTGGAGCCCGGCAGCTACGAAGCCATCGCGGCGATGGTCGCCAGGCGCGAGGTCGATGTCGGCATCCTGAAAGAGCCGGTGGAGCACGCCGGCATCTCGACGCTGCCACTGGTGGACAGCGTCGTCGCCTGCGCCTTGCCGTCCGCACACCGGCTCGCCCGGAGCGCAAGCATCCGCGTGCAGGATCTGGCGCAGGAGCCGCTGGTCATGCTCGGGCGCAACGCGGCCTGGCTGCAGGAAGTGCGCGCGCTGCTCAACCGCGCCGGGAAGGCGCCGACCGTGCGGCTGGAAACGCACGCTGTGGGGGCGGCCTGCGGTTTTGCAGCCAACGGCCTCGGCGTGGCGCTGGTGCCGGAACTGCTGGGCGCACAGTACATCAGCCGCGGGCTGGTGCTGCGCCCGCTGGCCGTGCGCATCGAACAGCGTTTTGCCGTGGGTTTTCCCAAGGGATTGCAACGTGCCGGGCTGGTGGGAAAATTCACCAAGGCCGCAGCAAAAGTTGCGCGCGATCTGCTGAGTGAGGCGCGCCGCGGGGCTTGAACCCGTCAGTTGCTGCCGCTGCTGGCCGCCAGCTCTTCCGGCTATTTCATCGGTGACGACCTGGTAATTAATGGCACGTTCTACGCAACAGTGGACGCCGGTAACGGTGGTGCAGTGACCGGTGGGTCATACAACCTGCTGACAGCTTTATTCGGGAAAGCACCGGACTGACATTGTGTTTTCCCGCGGTTCTACAGCGTAGTTTACAACAGGAGTGTTTTGTTCCCGAGGTGTACCAGCTATTCCGCAACGATATTTTTAGCGGCAGCGATTTTTTTCCACTGCCCAAGTTCGTGCTTCATGCGCATCGCAAATCCTGCAGTACTGAGTGGTACCGGGAGCATGCCCTCCGGTTCGAAAAACCGTCGCAATTCGGCAGATCCGGCGATCCCGGTGATTTCACGATTGAGCCGCTCCACCAACGCCGAAGGAGCGCCCGCAGGGGCGAGCACACCGGCCCAGGTGTAGTTAACGACGCCGGGTACCACGGAAGTCAGCGTCGGTATTTCCGGAAAGGCGGGGTGCGGTTCGTGCGAAGTCACTGCGAGCAGTCTGACTTTTCCGCTTTTGACGAATGGCGACAGCGTTGTAAAGCTGGAAATCATGACGTCGATCTGTCCGCCGGCGAGATCGATGGCTGCATTGGCGGCGCCTTTGTAAGGGATATGGCGCATTTCCACCTTGGCGGCGCCATTCATCAGTTCGGTGGTCAAGTGGCCGATCGAGCCGACTCCTGGGGTGCCATAGGTGAGCCAGTTCGGTTTGGCGCTGGCGATGGTCATGAGCTGTGCGGGGGTCCTGATCGGTGCAAACGCCGATATCGCAAGCACTGACGGGTTTTGCGCAACGATGGCAACGGGCGTGAATGACGTGAGTGGATCGTAGGGCATGCGCGTCCGGGTTGCTGCCGCAGTAAGGAAAGTGGCCGAGGTCAGCAGGAGCACCGAGCCATCCTTTGGCGCTTTCGCCACGGAGTCCGCACCGATGATACCCGCGGCGCCGGGCCGGTTTTCGACGACGATGTTGGATTCAAGCCGTTTGGAGAGTTGCGGGCTGATTGCGCGCGCGATCGCGTCATTGCTGGCGCCGGCCGAAAATGGCACCACGATGCGCACCTGCTTCGGCGCCACATCCTGTGCAGTCCCGGAAGATGCGCTGCCCAGGCCGCAAAAAATGGCAAGCGTGCAGGCGATGTGGTGGCGTCGCATGATGACCTCCTTGATCTCGTTTGTATGACCTGGTGTCGGCTGGCTGTCTGTCCAGAAAATTTTTGCTATTATTTTTTTCACAGGATATGATAATGAAAAATTAATTTCAACCGAATTTTTGAGTTTATCTGATACCTTGTTAATGTCACCCGACACGCCATTGATTCGGCGCCTGAAAGAGGGCGCCGGCCATCTCTCTCCAAACCAGCGCGTGCTTGCGCGCTATGTGCTTGCCAACCATCAACAGGTTGCGTTTTCAACCATTTCCCAGTTTGCCAAGCAGGCGGGCGTCAGCGAGGCAACGATCGTCCGCTTCGCGAAAGTGCTTGATTTTTCTGGGTATCCGGCATTCCAGAAGGAAATCCGAAGACTGGTACGGGCGGAATTGCGCGGGGTGGACCGGTTCCGCCTGGGTGAGTCGCGTACCGGGGGGGCTCGCACTCCACTTGATCTCGTAGCAGACAAGGAGCGAGATAACCTGTTGGCCCTGCACGAAACGTTCGACGCCAGCACCTTTGCCAAGGCGCTGGCATTGCTCTGGGGCGCCGGCGAAATCGTGGTGGTGGGCACGCGCAGCGCCACGCCGCTGGCATACCAACTCTGGTTTGCACTGACCAAGCTCGGTTATGCGGCCATGCACGTGTCGGCAATCACCCCTGAAACCTACGACCATCTTAGCGGCGTGGACAAGCGCGCCTGCGTGGTGGTGATCGGTTTCCCGCGTTATCTGCGCGAGCAGGTGAAGCTGCTGGAGTATGCAAAGTCACGCAAGATCGCAACGTTGACCATCACTGACAGCGTGTTTTCGCCGCTGCAGGGCAGCGTAAGTCTTTATGCGCCGGCGGAGTCTGCGTCTTTTGTGGCTTTCCACTGCGCGCCGCTGGTGCTGATCAACACGCTGGTGCACGAAATGAGTGTTGCGGACAAGGCAAAGACGCTCGCTGCGCTGGAGCGTTTCGACGCCGTCGCTGAAAGCCAGAATTACTTTGTCAAAGACTAGCGGCGCTGGTCGGATCACCAGCTTGGCCATAAACCGCGTAATCAAGAGAGTTTCATGTCAGTTGCTACTAGCAAGAACAACCTGAGGGTGTTGATTTCAACCGGGCACCTGGGCACCGCACCTTCCAATCCTGGGAGTTTCCATCTCGGCCTGGCCGCCAATCCCGACTACATCGTTGCCGACGGCGGCAGTTCGGATCCCGGCCCGGTATACCTAGGCGAGGACACCACGCTCGGGCATTTCGTGCGTGAGGAACTTGAACTGTTTCTCAAGGGGGCGCGGGGCAAGGGCATACCGCTGGTGATCGGCTCGGCGGGAGACACCGGCAGCAATCGTGGCGTGGATGAATTCGTCGGCATCATCCAGGAACTCGCACGCGAACATCGTATGCCGAAGTTCAAGATCGGTTACTTCTATTCCGAGGTGCCGAAGTCTTATCTCAAGAAAAAACTCCAGAGCGGCAAGACGCTGACGGGCCTGGGCGGGTTTCCGGATCTGACCGAGGCGGAAATCGATCAGGCAACGCGCATCGTGGCCGTAGCGGGAGTGGACCCGTTCCTGAAATTGCTGGAAATGGGTGCGGACGTGATCATTGCAGGGCGTTGTGGTGATATCGCGTTTACCGCGGGCCCTTGCATTCACCACGGCTTCCCGGCGCCGCTGGCCTATCACATGGGCAAGATGATCGAATGCGCATCACTCGTGGCGGAACCGTTCATGGGCAAGGAAACAATCATAGGTACGATCTCGCAGGATGACATCCGCATCACGCCGTATCACCCGCAGCAGCGCTGTACCGTGGCCTCGGTGGCGGGGCATTCGATGTACGAACGCGAGACGCCGTACTTCGAGCAGGCGCTGGGCGGCACACTGGACATGCGCGAATGCTGTTACGAGCAGTATGACGAGCGCACGGCGCGCATCACCGGCGCGAAATGGCTGCCGGCGAAAGAATTACGCGTCAAGATTGAAGGTGCAAAAAAAGTCGGTGAGCGCTACATGGGGTTTGTCGGGTTACGTGACCCGCACGTGGTACGCCATGCCGAAGATGCGATCGCGTGGGTGAAAGGCGCGGTAGCCAGACGGTTCGCCAGCGAACAGTACGAGCTGTTTTTCCATGTGTTCGGCCGCGACGGTGTACTGAAGGGGCTCGAGCCCGTACGGCAGACCCAGGCGCATGAGCTGGGCATTGTGGTCGAGGGCCTGGCCAGCACCGACGCACTGGCGGAAAAGATTACCGACTTCGCGGTGCGCATGTTTTTCCTTGCGCGCATTCCCGGTGTGAAAGGAACAGCGGGCACGGCGGCCACCACGAAGAAGACCATGAAATCGTCGCCGGGTTATGTCTGGAACGTCAACCACACGGTGCCCATAGACGATGCCATGGAACTGTTTCCGGTGCACATGACTGAGGGCGGTGTGTGATGGCGCGCTGCCTGCCAACAGACGCTGTTCAATTTTTTTCTGGAGCTCGCCGTGGCACGACTCGCTGAAATCGCTTCCACCGTCCGCAGCAAGAACGCGGGCGTGAACCAGATCACCTTCGACATCATTTTCCCCGATTCCGCAAGCTATCAACGCGTGCTGAAGAGCGGTGCCATCACACGCGACAGCGTGGCAAAACTTTACCGCATACCCGATGAACGCATTTCGGATTTCGTGAATTTCGAACCTGCCAATGCGATCAAGTTCACGATTTATAGGCTCATGCCCAGCGGCAGCCCGGGTGACTGGGACATTCTTGGCTGCCAGCAGTACGGGCCGCTGCTGGAACTCGAAATTCCCGATTGAACCTCGGGCGGCAGGGCGATGTCATTTGCCGGCATTGCCTTCGAGTCCTGCCAGTTCGTCGCGCGTATTGATGTTGCGGAACGCCGCTTCATCGGCGAACTGCACTTCCACGACTTTCAGTTGCGAGTACCACAAATCGATCTTGCGGCCGCCGGATTCGAGGAAGGCGGTGAGGCTCGGCAGCACCGATTTTTTGCACAGGCTGAATACCGGATGCGGCTGGTCGCCGGTTTTGGCGACGGCGAGGTCGGCCTTGTTTTTTTCGAGCGCGGCTTGCAGTTGCGCCACCAGGTCCAGCGGCAGGAAGGGCGAATCGCAGGGGGCGGTGACCACCAGCGGGTGCGCGGCCTCGCTCAATCCGCGGTGCAGTCCGGCCAGCGGGCCGGCAAAACCGGTTATGGCGTCGGGGATGACACGATAGCCAAGTGCTTGATATTGTTCAATATTCTGGTTGGCGTTAATCAGCAGTTCATCGACCTGCGGGGCAAAACGTTCGATGACGTGCTGAGCCATCGGTTGGCCGCGTAACAATTGAAGCCCTTTATCGACGCCGCCCATGCGCCGGCCCTGGCCGCCGGCGAGGAGTATTCCGGTGATGCCACTCATGCCAGCATCGTTTGTGTCACCGGCTTCACAAAACGCTCGCGGCCGGTGAACAGCAGATAGTGTTTGTTGACGGCGCGGCCGAGCATGGTGATGCCGGTGCGCAGCGCGACGTCGTGGCCCATCTGCGTCAGACCCGAGCGCGAGACGAGGAAAGGGATGCGCATCTGCGCGGCCTTGATCACCATTTCCGAGGTCAGGCGTCCGGTGGTGTAGAAGACCTTGTCCGAACCATCGATGTCTTCCAGCCACATCAGGCCGGCGATGGCGTCCACCGCGTTGTGGCGGCCGACGTCTTCGACGAAATGCAGGATTTCGGCGCTGTCGCCGTCTACTGAAGCCAGTGCGCAGCCGTGCACCGCGCCGGCGCTTTTATAGATGGTTTCGTGGCGGCGCACCGCGTCGAGCAGGGCATGCAGTCCGGCTTCGCTGAGTGTCACGTCACTGCGCAGCTTGATGGAATCGATTTC
The DNA here is from genome assembly GCA_050250695.1 of Burkholderiales bacterium. Taxonomy (GTDB): domain Bacteria; phylum Pseudomonadota; class Gammaproteobacteria; order Burkholderiales; family SG8-41. The sequence continues at coordinate 2,241 of JBFWOE010000114.1, read as the reverse complement.
TTCCATCAGGTCGCCAAACACCGTGCCCTGGCCGCAGCCGGTGGTGACGGTGCGCTTGCTCATTTTTTTGGTGAGGCCGCGGATCGCCTTGCGCGTGGTGACAGCGGCTGATTCGGTTTCCCAGTCCACCTGCACCGCGGCTATTTCAGCAATCGACGGCACCAGCCGCTGGTTGCGCAGGTAACCCAGCACCAGCGCTTCCGGATTCTGGCCCAGCGTCATCAGCGTGACGATTTCGCGCTTGTCGATGTAGATCGTCAGCGGGTGTTCGCCGGCGATGGGCACGGCCTGCGCAACACCGTGTTCGTTGATGGATTCAACTTCGACGGTCAGCGGTCGGGTGGCGCGGGTGATTTCGGGTTTAACCACCGATGTAGGACATTTCTATTTTTTTCAGCGGCACCGTCTGTTCGCCGCGGATTTCGGAGTAGCGGTCTTCGCGTTGCGTCCACACCCTGCCGATGGCGGCATGAATTTCGTCGTCGCTGCCGCCGCCGCGCAGCAACGCACGCAGGTCGTGGCCGCTGGTGGCGAACAGGCAGGTGTAGAGCCGGCCTTCGGTGGAGATGCGCGCACGGGTGCAGTCGCGGCAGAAGGCCTGGGTCACCGAGGCGATGACGCCGATTTCGCCGGAGCCGTCGCGGTAGCGCCAGCGTTCGGCGACTTCGCCGGTGTAGTTGGGGTCGGCAGGTTCCAGCGGCAGTTCGCGCGAAATGATGCCGACGATTTCGCGTGCGCTGACCACGTCGTCCATGCGCCAGCCGTTGGTGGCGCCGACGTCCATGTATTCGATGAAACGCAGGATGTGGCCGCGTTCGCGAAAGAAGCGCGCCATCGGCAGGATGCTGTGTTCGTTGAGGCCGCGCTTGACCACCATGTTGACCTTGACCGGCGCGAATCCCGCCGCGGCAGCGGCGTCTATGCCTTCGATGACTTTCGCCACCGGGAAGTCGACGTCATTCATCGCCTTGAAGGTGGCGTCGTCGAGCGAATCGAGGCTGACGGTGAAGCGCTTGAGGCCGGCCGCGCGCAGCGCTTCGGCTTTTCTGGCGAGCAGCGAGCCGTTGGTGGTCAGCGTCAGGTCGAGTCCGGGGATTTGGGCGAGCAGGCCCACCAGTTGCTCTACGTTTTTGCGCACCAGCGGTTCGCCGCCGGTGATGCGGATTTTTTCGATGCCGTGGCGGGTGAAGATGCGTGCGAGGCGGGCGATTTCTTCAAAGCTCAGCAGCGCGCTGCGTTCGAGGAACTGGTGATCCTTGCCGAATTTTTCTTTCGGCATACAGTAGACGCAGCGGAAATTGCAGCGATCGGTGATCGATATGCGCAGGTCGCGCAGCGGCCGCCCCAGCCGGTCGCGGCTGGCAGTGAGGGCGGGGCTGGGCACGGGTGCGTTCATGGTCGGCATCACTATGGAGGAACCGATTATGGCAAAGTCGAATCGGCCGGTGCAAGGAAGGCATCACTTGTAAATCAGGTATTTACGACAGGCTCCGGGTTGAACTGCGGGTATTCGTGGCGCAGAATGCGCAATATGCAAGAACCTGCGAATGAACTGGCCCAGACCGGCGTCCAGCGCTGGGCCGCCGCCGTGGTGATGGAGCGGACGGCGCTGAACAACCGCTGGGCCAGCGAAAAATGGGAAGCCAAATGCGTGATCCCGGACCTGACGCCGGACGGGGCGCCGCGGGTGGTGGTCGATACGCCGCAGATCACGCAGATCCTGTTCTCCGGGCTGGCGATCCGCCTGCAGCCCGACGAGGCCGAAGGTTATTACCTCAATGTCACATCGACGCAGCCCAAGGTGTTCGTGCTCTGGCGCATGGGTGAAACCATGGGCAGGGCTGCGGCCGAACCGCAGATGCTGACGGTGAGTTACCACGAAGGCTCGCGCTGGCTCGACAGCGGCGAGCAGGTGGACGGCGTCCCGCTGCCGGTGGAACTGATAGGCTGGATCGCTGAATTCAGCGAAAGGAATTACCGGCCGGAAGAGCGCAAGAAACCGAAATATGCGACCAGCAAGGACAAGGGGCGCATGGGCAACTGGCGTCCGGACTGAACTGCGATGAGCGCACCCGAATCCAAGCCGAAGGAAACGCCCGACGAATTCCTGTCGCGCTGGTCGCGCCGCAAGCAGGAGGCGCGCAGGGAGGAGGCGGAGAAGCCCGCCGCACCGCCTGCGCCGGCGGCGAAGGACGCGGCGCCGGAGCTGCCGCCGCTGGACCAGCTCGGGATTGATTCCGA
>JBFWOE010000113.1:0-10688 GCA_050250695.1 Burkholderiales bacterium | reverse complement strand
CCGCCGGCCGGGTCCACGGTGGCTGGCTGAAGATCGATACCAGGAAATCGACGAACACGCGGTGTTTGGGCGCGACATGCTGTTGCTGCGGGAACAGCACCGAGATTTCGTAGCCGCCGGTCTTGTGGCGGGTCATCACTTCGACCAGTTCGCCCGCGGCCAGCGCCGGCCGCACGTAGTAATCGGCGACCTGGATCAGGCCGAGCCCGGCCCCTGCCGCGGCGACCAGGGCTTCGTTGCTGTTGAAGGTCATTTTTGCGCTGACCGCTACGTTGCGCGTGTCCCTGCCGTCGGCAAAGCGCCACTGGCGGACGCGGCCGTTGCGCGGGCGCCGGTAGGCGAGGCAGGTGTGGCGGGCGAGGTCGTCCGGCGTGGCGGGTACGCCATTCCGGTCGAAATAGTCCTGCGATGCGCACACCGCGTAGCGGCAGCTTGCCAGAGTCCGCGCGGCGAGGCGCGAGGGCTGCAGCTCGCCGGAGCGCACGGAAATGTCGAGATCGCTGTCCTGGGCCTGCGAGACGAAGTCGCGGCAGATGATTTCCAGCGTGATCGCCGGAAACCGCTGCCGGAACAGCGGCAGTTGCGGGATGATCCACATGCGGCCGAGGCCCTGCGGCATGCCGACGCGCAGCAGTCCGCTGGGTTCGCGCCCGGTGCGCGTCACCGCGCGTTCGGCGGCATCGAGGTCGGCGACGATCTGCTTGCAGCGGGCGTAGAACTCGGCGCCCTCGGCAGTCATGTTCAGGCGGCGGGTGGTGCGGTCGAGCAGGCGCACCGAGAGGTTGCGTTCGAGGCGCGAGATCGTGCCGCTGACCGCGGCGGTGGTCACCCCCAGCGCGCGCGCGGCGCCGCTCAGCGAGCCGGCGTCGGCAACGTTCAGGAACACCAGGATGCCGTGCAGATTATCCACAAGCCGGGCCCAGACTGTTAACTTTGATCTTAACAGTCATTCTAGGCGCTGGTGGCTGTTTCAGCCAGAGGCAGCCGATAGAATCAATAGATATCGATGCGGGGGCGCAAGACCTCCGCGGCAGCACACGGAGGGGAATTCCAAGATGGCCGTCATGCTGGGTCTCGCCGCGATGCAGGGCGTGATGAAGATGGACGAGGCGATCGACCTGCTCGAGCAGGCGCTGGCGCACGAATCCGCGGGCGCCACCGTGGTCTCGCCGAAGTACATCACCGAACTCGGCGTCGGCGCGATGCGCGTGCTGGTCGCGGCGGACACCAGGGCGGGGTACTGCGCGATGAAGGCGTACCACTCCATACAGGGCGTGGGCACGCGTTACGTGGTTTCGCTCTACCGATTGGCCGACGGCGAGCTGCTGGCGCTGCTCGACGGGCAGCTCATCACCGACATGCGCACCGGCGCCGCCAGCGGCGTGGCCGCGCGCCGGGTCGCAGTGCCGGGCCCGGTGACGGTTGGCGTAATCGGCTCGGGCAACCAGGCGCGCGCGCAGCTGGAAAGCATCGCCGCCGTTTATGACATCAAATCCGCCGCGGTCTACAGCCCGACCCGTGAAAACCGCGAGCGTTTTGCGCGGGACCTGGGCAGGCAGCTCGGCTTCACGATAACCCCGGCCGCCAGCGCGGAGGCCGCGGTGCGCAGGCGCCGCGTGGTTCTCGCGGCGAGCAGCGCGCGCAGCGTGCAGCCCGTGCTGCACGGTGAATGGCTGGAAAGCTGCCGCCTGCTGTGCGCGGTGGGCAACACGCGCAGGCAGTTTGCCGAAGTCGATGTCCGCTGTTTCGGCGACGCGGCGCAGGTGATCGTCGATTCGACTCATGCCTTCGAGGAAGCGGGCGACCTGCACGCGGCTGCGGAGGCCGGAGTCCTGCCCGCATCGAAGCGCGCGACGCTGGCGCAGGTGGTGGCGGGAACGGTCGCTGTGCCGAAGGACGGCATGGTGACTTTCAAGTCGGTGGGCACCGCGTTGCAGGATCTCGCGCTGGCGGTGCGTTATTACGAACGTCTGGGCGCCCGCGCGGCAGCCTCCGCGGTTGACGATCTCGGCAGCCTGCGGTCCCCGGTGCGTGAAACAGTAGTCCCGTTGAAACGGGCGACGTCCTAACAGGAGGAGGGAATCATGGAGGATTCGAAACGCTTGAAGGCAATCATGCAGGCCGCGGCAATGCTGGTGGCCGGGGTGCTGGCCTTGCCGGTACAGGCCGACTGGCGCCCGGACCGGCCGGTGGAGATCGTGGTGCCCACGGGTGCTGGCGGCACCAACGACCAGATGGCAAGGCTGGTGCAGAGCACGCTGCAGGCGCAGAAGCTGATCAGCGTGCCGGCGCTGGTGGTCAACAAGTCCGGCGGCAACCAGAGCCTGGCGGTAGTCTACGTCAACCAGCACAAGGCCGATCCGCATTACCTTCTGTATTCGACGGCTACGGTGTTCACCAACGAGATCGCTGGGCTGACCAAGCAGAAATACACCGAGCTCCCGCCGGTGGCGCTGCTGCTGGTGGACTATACGGTGATCTCGGTGAAGGCGGATTCACCGATCAAGAACATGCGCGACATGGTGGCGAAGCTCAAAGCCAATCCCGAAGCGATTTCCTTCGGCCTGGTCAGCCGCGGCGGTCCCAATCACCTGGCCGCGGCGCAGACCATGACATCTGCCGGCATCCAGCCCAAGGCGCTGAAGTTCGTGGTGTTCAAGACCAACGCGCAGTCGATGACCGCGGCAATGGGGGGCCACATCGACGCGGTGGTGTCGTCGGTGAGCGCCGCGATGCCGCAGACCGAAGCCGGCAACATGCGCATCCTCGGCATCGCCGCGCCGCAGCGCCAGTCGGGCAAGCTGGCGCAGGTGCCGACCATGCGTGAAGAGGGCATGCCCGCGACCGGGATTCCCAACTGGCGCGGCATACTCGCTGCGCCGGGCGTGGGTGCCGAGCAGGTGGCGTTCTGGAGCGGCGCGCTGACCAAAGTGGTGGCGGCCAAAGAGTGGAAACAGCAACTCGAGGAAAACAACGTCGCTTCGGAATTCACCACCGGAGAGGCATTGCACAAGTGGCTGGCCCAGGCCTACCAGGATACGCGCACGGTGATGAGCGACCTCGGGCTGGTGAAGTAGCTGCCGTGCCGGGCGACCGGTTTCGTTACATAAGGGGGTATGCGTGAAAAACTTCAATCTGCACGGGGTGATGCAGGCGCCGGTCACTCCGCTCAAGGATGATTTCAGTTTCGACGGCGATGGTTTTGCGAAGATGGTGGATTTTCACGTGCGCAACGGCGCGCCTGCCATTGCCTGGCCGCACCACAAGGCGGAGTCGCTGAACCTGACGATCGCGGAGCGCAAGCTCGGCGCCGAGATCGCGGTGAAGACCGTGGCCAAACGCGTGCCGGTGTCGATTTTCGTCGGCACGCTGTCAGAGGAGGATTCGCTGGACATCGCGCGCCACGCGCAGAAGATCGGCGCCGACATGCTGCTGACGATATCACCCTACTGCCGCCGGCCGTCGCAGGAGGAAATATTCGACTCCATCGTCCGCATCGGCACCCATACCGAGCTGCCCGTGCTGACCTACAACTCGCCATGGCGCAACGGCGAGGGCGTCGAATTCACTTCGGAGCTGACGCAGCGACTGATCGAACGCCTGCCCAATTACATCGGCATGAAGGACGCCAGCTTCCACAGCGAGAAGTTTCTCGAGATTTCGCGCGTCGCGCTGAAAATGCGGCCGGGATTCGCGATCATCCAGGGTGTGGAGCACCTGCTCGCCGCCTATCCGCTGGGCGCCTGCGGCTCATTCTCGTCGTCGGGCGCGATTGCGCCCAACCTGTGCAACAAATTCTACAAGTCACTGGTCGACCGCGACTGGGAAACCGCGCGCGACTGCCAGTTCAGGATCTCGCGGCTGTGGCGGCTGTTCAAGGAGCAATATCCGTCGTCACTTAAGGGCGCCATGATCATGATGGGGCGGCCGGTGGGGCCCACCCGTTCGCCGCTGCCCACAGCGACGAAGGAGCGCGTCGAATTCCTGCGCACGCAGCTCGAGGAGCTCAACATCCTGCAGACCGAGCCGCACGGCTGGTAGGCGCAGACCAAGACTGAGACAGAGGACATCATGCCGACATTCAGGCCCGGACTGGTACATACCCCGGTCACGCCGTTCAAGCAGGACCACAGCATCGATTACGATACCTACGCTAAGGTGCTCGAATTCCACATCAGCAACGGCGCCGACGCGCTGGCGCTGCCGATGCCGGAAGGGGAGGACATGAGCCTGACCGATCCCGAGCTGCGCAAGCTGCTCGAATTCGCGATCAGGCAGGTCAAGGGTCGGGTTCCGCTGATCGCGCATGCCAGCGACGCCGGCACCAGCATTGCCGTCGAGCGTGCGTTGCATGCCGAGGCTGCGGGCGCTGCCGCGATCGTCTCCAATCCGCCGTACTTCTGGCATCCCAAGCCGGCGATGGTGGTGGAGCACCTGGTGCGCATCGGCACCGCGATCAAGCTGCCGTTCTACATCTACAACCCGCCGGTCGAGTCGGTGGGCACCACGCTGTCCACCGAAATCGTGCTCGACGTCATCAAGCGGGTGCCCAACCTCGCCGGCGTGGTCGACGCCAGCCTCGATTTCGTGTTCATGGAAGAAGTGATGTGCAACGGCCGCCAGCTGCGGCCCGACCTGCAGCTCATCGCCGGCGGCGATTTCATGGTGTCCTCGGGCGCGCTGGGCGGCACCGGCGCGTTCTCGCCGCTGTCGGCGATCGCGCCCAAGCTGGCGCGCAGCCTGTTCGACCTGTGCGCGAAGCAGCAATTCATTGAAGCGCGTGCGTCGCAGGAACATATCGGCACGCTGAGCCACGCGATCAAGGCCGCCGGCGAATCCGGCCTGCGCGACGGACTGGCGGGGCTGAAGGCGGCACTTGGTGCGTTCGGCCGCGAATGCGGCGTGCCGCGCCCGCCGGTGCGTGCGCTGGGCGAAGTCGAACGCGGCCGCCTGCTGGAGGCGATCGCCGGCATGCCCTTCCTCAAGGCGGAGCCGCGCGGCTGGTAGATGGGATGCGGGACATGAAAGGAATCGTGTAAATGTCGCTGGTGCTGAAAGGCGTGATGCAGAGCACGGTCACGCCGCTGAAGGAAGACTTCAGTCCCGACCTGGCCACGTTCGAGAAACTGGTCGAATTCCATGTCAGGACCGGCGCGACCGCGATTGCCTGGCCGCATCACAAGGCCGAATCGCTGAACCTGACCATCGCCGAACGCAAAAAATTCGCCGAGGTCGCGGTGAAGGTCACCGCCGGCCGCGTTCCGGTGTCGATCCACGTCAGCGCGCTGGCGGTGGAGGACACCATGGTGCTGACGCGCCATGCCGAGCAGATCGGCGCCGACGCGATACTCGCGATCACGCCCTATTTCTGGAATCCGTCGCCGCAGGCGCTGTACGACTATTTCGTGCGCGTCGGCACGGCCACCGGCCTGCCGCTGATTGCCTACAACTCGCCGAGCTACCTCGAAGGCGTCGAGATCACCGGCGACCTGACGCGGCGGCTGATCGAACGCCTGCCGAATTTCGTGGCGATGAAGGAGGCCAGTTTCGACAGCGGGAAATTCCTCGAGATTTCGCGGGTGGCGCTGGCGCTGCGTCCGGATTTCTCGATGATCGCCGGCGTGGAATTCCTGCTGCCGTCGGTGCCGCTGGGCGGCGCCGGGTCGTATTCGTCTGCCGGCGCGATCTGCCCCAACCTGTGCACCGAGCTCTACGCATCCTGCGTCGCCGGCAACTGGCCGCGCGCGCGTGAACTGCAGTACAAGCTGGCGCAGCTGTGGGACCTGTTCCGCGACCAGTACCCGTCGTCGCTGAAGGGCGGCATGGTGATCATGGGGCGCCCGGTCGGACCGACGCGGCCGCCGCTGCCGACGGCGACGCGCGAGCGCCAGGACCATATTCACGAGCAGCTCGGGGCGCTGGGCATACTCGATTCCGAGCCCCACGGCTGGTAGAGGAACCGACGAAGATGGCCGCATTCATTCCGGGACTGGTGCACACGCCGGTGACGCCGTTTACCAAAGACAACGCCGTGGATTTCGGGCGTTACGCCGGACTCGTCGAATTCCACATCCGCCACGGCGCCGATGCCCTGGCATTGGCCATGCATGCCGGCGAATCGGTCAGCCTGGGCGACGGTGAACGCCAGCAACTGCTGGAACTCGCGCTGAAGACCGCAAAGGGGCGTGTTCCGGTCATCGCCCATGTCAGCGATTCCGGAACCGGCATTGCCGCCGAGCGCGCCCGTGCCGCGGAACGCGCCGGCGCGGCCGCGGTGGTGGCGACCACGCCGTACTACTGGACGCCGCCGGCGGGCATGGTCCTCGAGCATTTCGCGCAGATCGGCGCCGCGGTAAAACTGCCCTTTTTGGTGCTCTATGCGCCGCGGGAAATGCACGGCACCAAAATCACCACCGACCTGGTGCTGAAGCTGATGGACCGGTTGCCGAATTTCGCCGGCGTGATCGACGACAGCCTCGACTGGCAGTCGATGATCAACATCGTGTCGAACGGGCAGCGCAAAAATCCCGCATTCCAGCTGCTGTCGGGTTCGGAATACATGATTTCGGCCGGGGCCATAGGCGCGACCAGCGTGTTGTCGTCGCTGGCGGGCATTGCGCCGGTGCTGGTGCGCAAGCTCCATGACCTGTGCAGGGCGGAACGTTATGCCGAGGCGCGCCCGGCGCAGGAAGCGCTGGCGGCGCTGTGGCAACTGGTCAGGCCGGGCGGCATCGGCGGGCTGAAGGCGGCCATGCAGGCGATGGGCCGCGACTGCGGCAGCGTGCGCCCGCCGCTGGATGCGTTGACGGGGCCGGCTGCGGAACAACTGGCGGCGGCGATCGCGGCCTTGCCGGCGATGGCCGGCGAACCGTGCGGCTGGTGACGGAACATGGCTGACACCGGTAAATCGGCACGCAAGGTGGCCTTCGTCACCGGCGCCTCGTTCGGCATCGGCGCCGCGTCGGCGCTGGCGCTGGCGAAGGACGGTTTCGACCTCGCGATCTCGGCCACGCGCATCGGCAACCTGGATGACACTGCGGCGCAACTGAAAGCCGCCGGCTGCCGCGTTGCGGCGGTAGAACTCGACCTGTGCGCGCAGGCGAGCATCGAAAACGCGTTCGCGTCCGTGGTCAAAACCCTGGGCCGCGTCGATGTGCTGGTCAACAACGCCGGCGTCAACCTGCGCCGGGCCGCGCTCGAAGTGACGCCCGAAGAATGGGATGCGGTGATGCGCGCCAATGCCGGCGGCACGTTTTTCCTGACCCAGCAGTTCGGCCGCCACCTGGTCGGCGCCGGCCGTCCGGGCTGCGTCATCAACATCGCCTCCACGCACGGCATGCTCGGCGCGGCGGAACGCTCGACCTACGGCATTTCCAAGGCGGCGATGCTGCAGATGACGCGCATGCTGGCGATCGAATGGGCGCCGCACGGCATACGGGTGAACGCGGTCGCGCCCGGCCGCGTCAATACGTCGTCGCCGTCGCGCGCGGCGACGACGTCCGACCCGAAATACATGCAGGCCATGGCCGACCGCGTGCCGCTGCGCCGACTGGCGACCGCTGAGGATGTGGCCGGGGCGGTTTCATACCTCGCGGGCACAAGCGGGGAATTTATCACCGGGCAGACCCTGGTGATCGACGGAGGGCTTACCGTTTACTGAGCACGGTTGTTCAAAGAAGGCACAAGGAACGACAACGTTACCTTGACACCATAAAGGAGGAGATCATGACATCCGCAACGGAACACGCTGGTTTTCAGAAACTACGCTGGATCATGAACGGTACCGCGGCGGCCCTGCTGTGCGCGGTGGTGACCGGGGCCGCGGCGGCGTATCCGGACCGGCCGATCCGCCTGATCGTGCCGTCTCCTCCGGGCGGGGGCACCGATGCGTCGACGCGGGCGATCGTGCCCAAGCTGGGCGAATTCCTGAATCAACATATCGTCGTCGACAACCGCGGCGGCGCGAGCGGCAATCTCGGAGCGGAAATCGCCGCGCGGGCGCCGGCTGACGGTTATACGTTGCTGGCGATCATCGCCTCCCACACCAGCAATCCTGCGGTGATGCGCAAGGTGTCGTTCAGCCTGGCGCGCGATTTCGCGCCGATTTCGCGCACGGTGACGCTGCCCAACCTGGTGGTCACGCATCCGGCGATACCCGCGAAGAGCACCAAGGAGCTGATTGCCTACATCCAGGGCCGGCCGGGGAAAGTACAGTTCGCTTCCGGAGGCATCGGCTCGATCCAGCATTTCGCGATGGAACTGTTCGTGCATATGGCCAAGCTGAAAATGATCCATGTGCCGTACAAGGGCGTCGGTCCGGCGACCAGCGACGTGGTGGGCGGACATGTGCCGATGCTGGCCGCGAACATCCTGACGCTGCTGCCCCACGTCAAGGCCGGGCGCCTGCGCGCCCACGGCGTTACCGGCCTCAAGCGCTCGATTGCCGCACCCGACATACCGACCATCGCCGAGTCCGGAGGACTGCCCGGGTACGAGGCCGTGCAGTGGTACGGCCTGGTCGCGCCCGCAGGCACGCCGCCCGCGATCGTCAAGCAGCTTCATGCCGCGGTGGTGAAGGTGCTCAACGATCCCGAAGTGAAGCAGCGTTTCCAGAAAGGCGGCGCCGAACCGACGCCGAGCGCTTCGCCGGAAGCTTATGCCCGGCTGATCCGCAGCGAGCTGGCGAAATGGGCGGGGGTCGCGAAGGCGGCGGGCATCAAGCCGGAGTAAAGCGGGGCGGTTCCGTCGTTTCCGCGCGTCCGCCGAAGACGCGTTGATGTATTCTGCCGGCGCAGTACATCACGATCATGGAGAAACGCACTTGAATCCCGAACAACGCCTCAGGGATCTGGGACTGGAACTGCCCGCCGGCAGCGCGCCGGCGGCGAATTACGCCAATGCCGTGCGCAGCGGCAATCTGCTGTTCATCGCCGGCAAGGCGCCGCTGCCGGAGAACGGCAAGCTGCCCAGGGGCCGGCTTGGCCGCGAGTTCACTGCTGATGAAGGTTACCGCTACGCGCGTTCGGCGGCGCTGGAACTGATGGCGGTGATGCGCGCCGAGCTGGGTACGCTCGACCGGGTGGCGCGCGTCGTCGAGGTGCAGGGTTTTCTGAACGCTGTCGAGACTTTCGAAGACCACGCCAGGGTGCTGAACGGCTGTTCCGACCTGCTGGTGGAAGTGTTCGGCGAGCGCGGTGTGCATGCGCGGTCGGTGCTGGGCGCGAGTTCGTTGCGCGGCGGACTGCCGCTGGTGCTGAAGGCGGTGGTCGAAGTCGTGCCCTAGCAGTGATTGCGCTGCGGAATCGGCCGTCGCAGGCCCCGGGTCTGCCGGCGAAAACGGGCACGGCACGCACAAACGGGGAGGCGACAGGCAAGGCTGAAGATTGCTAAACTGGCCGTGATCCGCCTCATCACAGCCAACCATGCGCCGCAGCGATTTCGACGTCACTGACAAGGTACGCACCACCGATCCGATCGAGGTCTGTGATCAGGCTGTCAGCCTGTTTCACGGCCTGTTCCCTGGCGGGAATCCGCGCCCGATGTTGCGCGCATTCGAGGATCTGTCGAGGCTGTATCACGGCAAGGACCCGGACTATCATGGCTGCGACACCGAATACCATGATATCCAGCATGTTCTCGATGTAACCCTGGCGATGGCCAGGCTGCTGGATGGTTACCAGCGTGATCCGCGGGAGAATGCCCCGCTTACGCCGGAGTTGTTCAACGTCGGCATCGTCATCGCGTTGTTCCACGATGTCGGATATCTGCGGCGGCGCAACGACCACAAGCACCGCTACGGCGCAGAATACACGCTGATCCATGTCGGGCGCGGATCAAGGTTTCTGCGGACTTACCTGCCGCAGATCGGCCTGAAGCAGTATGCGAAAGACGCCGCGGTACTTGTGCATTTCACCGGCTACGAACGCGATGCCGACACCATCAAGATGAAAGACAGGGTGTTGCGCCGTATCGGGGAAATACTCGGCACCGCCGACATCATTGCGCAGATGTCCGACCGCTGTTATCTGGAAAAATGCCATGACCGGCTTTATCCGGAGTTCGTGCTCGGCGGCCTGGCCCGCCGGAAAATGCCGGACGGCCAGATCAAGGTGATCTACGAGTCCGGCAAGGACCTGTTGAGCAAGACCCCTGCGTTCTACGCGAACGCGATGAAACGCCTCGATGAAAAGTTGCACCGGGCGTACAACTATGCCGCGATACATTTCGGCGGCGGGAACCCGTACATCCTGGAAATGGACAAAAACGCCACACATGCCGCGACGGCGACCAGCGCATCCGGGCGCAGCCGCCTGCGCCGGGAGCCGCCAGCCGGCGCCGTGCCGGATATGGTCATCCGCTGAGCCCGGCAGTGCGCTGCCCGGCTGCTCAAACCTTGCGCAGGTAGCTGAACAACTGCCCGCGCGACGCCGGCATGCCGATGGATCCGGCCATGGGCATCGCCCGTTCGGTGCGCTTGTAACCCTGTGCCGCCATCAGGCCGCTGAACGCGCTGATGTAACCGCGGCCCGGATCGGCGATTAGGATCTGCGCGGCAGCCGCAGCGTGTGCGGCCATGAAACCGGCGAGCAGCATCGCGTGGTCGCGTTCATACAACAGGTCGCTGCCGATGATCAGGTCGAAACGGCCGAGCTGCGGAGTAGGCCCCAGCCACGGCGCTTTGAAAAAAG
>JBFWOE010000112.1:0-10697 GCA_050250695.1 Burkholderiales bacterium | reverse complement strand
GCCAACCTGCTGGCGGTGCTCACCGGCGTCAGCTGGGCAGTGGCCGCGGTGCTGACCCGCCGCTGGCGCCACCACCTCGCCGTCGGCACCATCGCGCTGACCGCCTGGCAGATGCTGCTCGGCAGCCTCGTGCTGGTGGTGCTGGCGCCGCTGCTGTCGACGCGCGCAGTGGAATGGACGCCTTATTTCTGCTTCGTGCTCGCCTACGGCATCCTCTTCGGCACAGTGCTGGGCTGGGCGCTGTGGTTCTACGTGCTCAAGCTGCTGCCGGCGGGCATCGCCGGGCTGTCGGTGATGGCGATCCCCGCGATCGGCGTGCTGTCATCGCGACTGCAACTGGGCGAGCAGCCGGGACCGGTAGAATCCGCGGGCATGCTGCTGATCGTCGCCAGCCTTGCCGTGCTGTCGTGGAAGGCACTGCGCGATCGCAGCGCTTCCGGATCCGCCACCCGATGAAAACCAGCCGCTCGACCTTCCACGAATTCAACGGCCTGCGCCACCACGTGCGCAGCTGGGGTGAGGCGGACGCGCCGCCGCTTTTCCTGCTGCACGGCTGGATGGACGTTTCCGCGTCGTTCCAGTTCGTCGTCGACGAACTGCGGCGTGACTGGCACGTCATTGCGCCGGACTGGCGCGGCTTCGGACTCAGTGCATGGTCCGCGGGCGGATACTGGTTCCCTGACTATTACGCCGACCTCGATGCGCTGCTTGCGCTGTACTCGCCGCGGCGTCCCGCGCAGCTGGTCGGCCATAGCATGGGCGGCGTCATCGCCTGCACCTATGCCGGGTTGCGGCCCGAACGCATCGCCAAAGTCATCTCGCTCGAAGGTTTCGGGCTGGCGCGCACCACGCCCGCCGATGCGCCGGCGCGTTACCGGCGCTGGCTCGACGAACTCGGCGACGAACCGCGTTTCCGCGTCTACGGCTCATACGACGCGCTGGCCGCCCGCCTGCAGCGCGACAACCCGCGGCTGACCGGCGAAAAAGCGCAGTTCATCGCCCGCGCCTGGGCGCGCGAAACCGCGCCCGAACAGGTGGAAATGTTCAGTGATCCGCGCCACAAGCGCGCCAACCCGGTGCTGTTCCGCATCGAGGAACTGATCGCCTGCTGGCGCGAAGTCACGGCGCCGGTGCTGTGGGTATTTGCGCGCGAATCGGAAGGCACCGGCTACCTGCAAGACACGCCGGAACAGCTGGCGGAACGCAAAAACGCCTTCCGCAACTACCGGGAACTGTGGATCGGGGATGCCGGACACATGATGCACCATGACCAGCCCGGCGCAGTGGCCCGGCTGGTGGAGGAATTCCTGGATTATTAAGTTTTCACAAAAACATGACAGCCTCGTCAGAGGCATGTTTTTGTCATGAATTCCGGAATTTTCAATAATGAGTACGGGAAACAGCTGTTCCGGCGTGCAGGCGCACGCCGGAAAACCACGGGTCAGTCGAGGAAGATGTTGGGATAGGCAAAACCCAGCGTCAGGAAAAACAGGCAGGCCTTGCCGACAAACACCACCTTCTGACCGAGACCCATGTCCTTGAACCGGGTTCCGGTCGCCGCCGCCGCACTCCCCTGCGCAGCTTTTGATTCCTTTTTCATTGCGATGCACTCCTTAGGGTTGAGGGTTGGACTGCGTCCGCGGCGAAACGCCAACTCCGGATTGCGCCGGAGTCGCGGGAGCAAGCCGTCCCGCCTGCGAACCCGCGCAGCATACGCGATATCACCTTACGGGAAGCTTGCATGGCAGAATCGCCGGCAACCCCACCGGAAAACATCCCGCAATGAACGATGAATCCCGACCCCCGCTGCTGGGCGTGCTCGGCGGCATGGGCCCGCTGGCCGCCGCCGACTTCCTCGCCAAGCTGGCGGCCGAAACCCCGGCCAGCCGCGACCAGGACCATGTCCCGTATGTCGCCTGGGGCGTGCCGCAGATCCCGGAGCGCCCTGCGGCGATCCTGCGCAACGGCCCTTCGCCGCTGCCGGAGATGCTGCGCGGCGTGGCCGCGCTGAAACAGGCCGGCGCCACCGCCGTCGCCATCGCCTGCAATACCGCCCACTACTGGTACGACGACCTGGTGCGCGAGGGCGGCCTGCCGATCCTGCACATCGCCGATGCCGTCTGCGACATGCTGGCCACGCGCGGCATCAACCGCGGCAGCATCGGCCTGCTCGGCACCGACGGCACCGTCGCCGCCGGGTTTTTCCAGCAGCGGTTTGCCGCGCGCGGCCTCGACTGCATCACCAGCACCCGCGACGAACAGGAACGGCTGGTGCTGCCCGCCATCGCCGCCGTCAAGGCCAACGACCTGCGCCGCGCCAATACGCTGGCCGCCGCGGGCGTGGGCGGACTGCTGGACCGCGGCGCACAGGCCGTGGTGCTGGCCTGCACCGAAACGCCGGTGGCCATCGATTTCGAGCCGGGCGCCGTCGGGGAACGCTGCATCGACGCCACGCGTGCGCTGGCGCGGGCCTGCGTGGCCTGGCACCGTGCGGCGGCCGCCGGTGCCTGAGGCCACGCCCGCGCGCCGCGCAAACTGGACAAGCCGCGCGGCTTCGCTTAGATTGGACAACGCAACGCCTCATTGCCGTCGCCCTGACGGCGGCCCGCAAAATTCTGCTACAGGAGATTGACCATGCATCACATCCCGCATCTGTTCGCCGCCATTGCCGCGGCGGCCCTGATCACCGCGCCGGTCCATGCCGCGGAACTGACGGGCACGCTGAAGAAAATCAAGGACACCGGGGTCATCAAGGTCGGCCATCGCGACGCCTCGGTGCCGTTTTCCTACCTCGACGACAAGCAGAAACCGATCGGCTACGGCGTCGACATCTGCATGAAGATCGTCGACAAGGTCAAAGCCGAGCTGAAAATGCCCAAGCTGAAGGTGGAATTCGTCCCGGTCACCTCGCAGACGCGAATCCCGATCCTGATGGGCGGCAACATCGACATCGAATGCGGCTCGACGACGAACTCGGTGGAACGCCAGAAACAAGTGGATTTCGCGCCGACCTACTTCGTCACGGGCACCAAGATCATCGTCAAGAAAAGCTCCGGCATCAAGGGATATGACGACCTGAAGGGCAAGACCGTCGTCTTCACCCAGGGCACCACCAACGAGCGCGCGATGAAGGCCTACAACGACGAGAAGAAGCTGGGCATCAAGTTCCTGCCGTCAAAAGACCACGCCGAATCGTTCCTCGCGGTGCAGACCGACCGCGCCGCAGCGTTCCCGATGGATGACATCCTGCTCTACGGCCTGAAGGCCGGCGCCAAGAATCCCGACGACTTTGTCGTGGTCGGCGAATTCCTCTCGGACGATCCGTACGCGATCATGATGCGCAAGGATGACCCGGCATTCAAGAAAATCGTCACCGATGCGGTGACCGGCATCTACAAGAGCGGCGAAATCAACAAGATCTACCAGAAGTGGTTCCAGTCGAAGATCCCGCCCAAGGGCATCAACCTGAACTTCCCGATGTCCGACGGCCTCAAAGCCGCGATCAAGAATCCGAACAATACCGGTGTCGGCCCCTGCGGCAAGATGAAGTGCTGAACATCGCGAATCGCACCTGAAAGCGGGGAGCCTCGGCTCCCCGCTTTTTTCTGTGACGGCTTTCGCGTTACACTGCCTTTCATGGACTTCGGCTTCCTCTCGCAGCCGGCCTTCTCGGGTGGCGGCACCTACATCGACTGGGTGATCACCGGAATCAAGTGGACGATCCTGGTGTCGCTGTGCTCATGGGTGATCGCCTTCAGCGTCGGCTCGGTGCTCGGCGTGATGCGCACCACGAAGCTGATCTGGCTCAACGGCCCCGCCACCGCCTACGTCGAACTGTTCCGCAACATCCCGCTGCTGGTGCACATGTTCATCTGGTATTTCGTGATGCCGGAACTGGTGCCGAAATCCCTCGGCCTGTGGATGAAACAGGACATGCCCATGCCGGAGTTCTGGAGCGCGGTGCTGGCCCTGGGTTTCTACACCGCATCGCGCGTCGCCGAGCAGGTACGCTCGGGCATCCAGTCGATCCCCCGCGGCCAGACCCATGCAGCACTCGCCACCGGGCTCACCATGCCCCAGGTCTACCGCCACGTGCTGCTGCCCATGGGATACCGCATCGTCATCCCGCCGCTGACTTCAGAGTTCCTCACCATCTTCAAGAATTCCTCGGTGGCGCTGACCATAGGCGTGCTCGAAATGACCGCTCAGGCACGCACCATTTCCGAATACACCTTCCGCACCTTTGAAATCTTCTCGCTGGCCACCGTGGTCTATGTGGTGATCACGATGCTGGTGGTGGTGCTGATGCAGTTCGTCGAGGCCAGAGTGCGGGTGCCGGGCTACATCGGCACCGGGAAATAGCCGTGTTCAGCGACTTCGATTTTGACGTCATCCAGCGCGCGCTGCCCTACCTGTGGCAGGGCATGCTGACCACGCTGGGCCTGACGCTGCTCGCCATGATCGGCGGCATCGTGCTCGGTACGCTGCTGGCACTGATGCGGCTCTCGAGCATCAAGGCCATCAGCGTACCCGCCGCCACATACGTCAACCTGCTGCGCGCAACACCGCTGATCCTGGTGATTTTCTGGTTCTATTTCCTGGTGCCGATCGCGATCAAGCATATTTCCGGCGACAGCTACGCCCAGGGCATAGGCCCCTTCCACTCGGCGCTGATTGCGTTCACCCTCTTCGAGGCTGCCTACTACTGCGAGATCATCCGTGCCGGCATACAAAGCGTGCCCGCCGGCCAGGTCAACGCCGCCTACGCGCTGGGGCTCAACTACCGCCTGGCCACCACCCTGGTGGTGCTGCCGCAGGCCTTCCGCAACATGGTGCCCATCCTGCTGACCCAGGGCATCATCCTGTTCCAGGACACTTCGCTGGTCTACGTGGTCGGACTCACCGATTTCATGGGCGCGGCAAGCAAGGTCGCGCAGCGCGACGGCCGGCTGGTGGAAATGTACCTGTTCGCCGCACTGATCTATTTCATCCTCTGTTTCAGCGCTTCGTTTTTCGTCAAACGGCTGCAACTGCGCATCACTCCGCCGCGTTAGGAAAGCAAACACCATGGCCATGATCGAATTCAGGAACGTCAGCAAATGGTACGGCAGCTTCCAGGTGCTGAAGGACTGCACGACGCAGGTTGAAAAAGGCGAGGTCATCGTGGTCTGCGGCCCATCCGGCTCCGGCAAATCGACGCTGATCAAGTGCGTCAACGGCCTCGAACCCTTCCAGCAGGGCGACATCATCGTCAACGGCCAGTCGGTAGGCGCCAAAACCACCAACCTGCCGCAGCTGCGTGCAAAAATCGGCATGGTGTTCCAGAACTTCGAACTGTTCCCGCACATGAGCGTGACCGCCAACCTGAACCTCGCCCAGGTCAAGGTACTGGGGCGCAGCGTGGAGGAGGCCACCGAAAAATCCCGCAGCCTGCTGCAGCGCGTCGGCCTGATCGACCATGCGCAGAAATACCCCGGCCAGCTCTCCGGCGGCCAGCAGCAGCGCGTGGCGATCGCCCGTGCGCTGGCGATGGACCCGATCGCGATGCTGTTCGACGAGCCGACCTCGGCGCTCGACCCGGAGATGATCAACGAGGTGCTCGACGTGATGGTCGAACTCGCACAGGAAGGCATGACCATGATGTGCGTGACCCACGAGATGGGATTCGCGCGCAAGGTCGCGCACCGCGTGATCTTCATGGACCAGGGCGAAATCGTCGAGGACGCCACCAAGGACGAGTTCTTCGGAACGCCGCGCTCGGAACGCGCACAGCAGTTCCTGTCAAAAATCCTTCATCATTGATGAATCAGGTCTGGCCTGTGCATACGCGCACAGGTAGAATGCGCGCTTTTTAACGGAAGCGCCGCTGCGGCGCGCATCAGACATGGCGACAGGCAACCGCAAACCGGCGGCAAAAAAATCCGGCAACCAGTACGACTGCGGCAAGTGCCCCGGCTACTGCTGCAGCTACCCGCTTATCGAAGTCGGCAAACGCGACATCCAGCGCCTGGCAAAACACTTCGACATCACTTATGCGCAGGCCGAGAACCGCTACACGCGTTTCGACAAATCGGAAAAAGTACGCTCGCTGCGCCAGCAGGAAGACCCTCACTTCGGCCGCATCTGCAAACTGTTCGACACCAAGAAGCGCCAATGCACGGTCTACGAGGCGCGGCCCGGCGTCTGCCGCGACTATCCCGAGGGCAAACGCTGCGGTTATTACGATTTCCTGCAGTTCGAACGCGAACACCAGGACGACCCGACGTTCATCGCGACGACCTGAAAAACATCAATAAAAGCAAATATTCATTTTGCATTCGGCCACCCTGCCGGATCATTGCCCGTAAAAAACCCCGCGCCACGGCGCGGGGTTCAGTTCTTCAGGATACTCCCGGATCAGCAACCGGCAGTGCAATTGCCGCCGCTGTCGAACTCCATGGTCCTGCCGGTCAGCGGCAGATGCACCGGCACTTTCGTCGCTTTCATGAAAGTGTCGGTCTTGGTGCCGGCGATGACCTTGCCGCCCTTGGTCGCCACTTCATTGACGTGGGTGGCGATCACCGCGTTGGGCTTGACCAGATCGTTGATCACGAACGCGGCCTCCTTCGGGCCGGTGGTGAAGTTGTCGCCGATGTTCATCACCACCAGTTTCGCCTTGTAGTGCTGGCGCACGACGGTCTCCTGTTCCGCGGTAATGCCGGTGTCTCCGGACAGGTAAGCCACCAGGCCGTTGCTGAAGGTCAGCACGTAGCCGGTGGGCGGCCCGACGTAAGCGCCCAGACTCGCCATCTGCAGCATCTTGCCCAGTTCGCCGCCCACCATCGCGCCGCTGACGCCGTTGGAATGCACTGCAGGCACCGTGGTGATGGTCACGCCGCCGATCTTGCGCGAGGCGCCGAAACGCACCAGCAGCGAATCCGCCGGATTGCCTCCCAGTGCCTTCATCTTTCCCGCAAAAAATGCCGGCATTTCGCTGCCAGTGACGATTTTCGCCTTTTTCGCGACAGCGATCCTGGCGCTGCTGGTATCGGGCACGGCCTTGACGGTGATTTCAGGCTTGCCGCAGGTGCCGGCATTGGTGCTGGCCATGTGCTGGTCGCCGGCATGGTCGCCATGCATGTGGCTGACCAGCACGACGTCGATCTTGCCCAGACGCGGGTCTTCGGGACCGGTGACGGTGCGGCCGACGTCGTAGAGCAGGCGGGTGCCGTTGGGATCCTCGAATATCAGCGCGCGATCCTGCGGACAGAGTTCGCCGTCATGGCTGCCCAGCGAAGTAATCTTCACCGTGGCCGCGCCGGCGCCGAAAACCATCATGCCGGCCAGCGCGACGATCATTGCGGATAAGGTCTTCATGCACTCCTCCTGTGGGTTATCGGTTGCAGCCTGCCGCCTGCCGAAATTGTCACACAAAAAAACACGTTCGTTGCAATAACACCACCCCGCCAGACTTATTCCGCGGCCCCGCACAGGCGTCCGAACAGGCCGCGCAGAAACGCCTCGCACTGCGCCACCTGCCCCAGCGTGACGAATTCATCGGGCTTGTGCGCCTGGCGGATCGAGCCGGGGCCGCACACCACCGTCGGCACGCCGGCGACCTGGAACTGCGAAGCCTCGGTGCCGAAGGACACCTTGGCGATGTCGCTGCTGCCCGAAAACTCCTGCGCCAGCGCGGTGATTTCCGCCTCGGCCCCGGTATCCAGCGCCGGGATTTCCGACATCTTCACGATGCTGAACCCGGTCTGCGGATCCACCGCATGCATCTCCGGCTCGATCACTGCGCGCACATGCGCCTCGAATTCCCGCAACAGCGCATCCGGATCATCGCCGGGCAGGTTGCGGAACTCGAAATCGAAGATGCAGTCCTGCGGCACGATGTTCAGCGCAGTGCCCCCGTGGATCACGCCGGTATGCACGGTGGTGTATGCCACGTCGAAGCCGCGGTCATACGGCCCGTGATCGCGGTGCCGCCGCGCCAGCCTTTTCAAAAAAGCCACGGCCTCCGCCGCCGCCTCCACCGCGTTGACGCCGTACGGCGCGTAGGCCGAATGCGATGCCAGGCCACGCACCGTGCAGCGGTAACTCTGCTTGCCCTTGTGCGCGATCACCGGGCGCATTTCCGTCGGTTCGCCGACGACGCAGGATTGCGGCCGGATGCCTGCCTGCACCATGTCGGACAGCAGGTCGCGCACGCCAAGGCAGCCGACCTCCTCGTCATAGCTGAAAGCGAAATGCAGCGGCGTGTTCAGTTTTCCGGCGTACTCCGGTGCCAGAGCCAGCGCGCAGGCGATGAAACTTTTCATGTCGGCAGTGCCGCGACCGTAGAGCCGGCCGTCGCGCTCGCTCACCGTGAAAGGGTCGCTCGCCCAGTCCTGGCCATCGACCGGCACCACGTCGGTGTGACCCGACAGCACCATGCCCGGTTCGCCGCGCGGGCCCAGCGTCGCGAACAGGTTGGCCTTGCGTTTGTCGCGGTCAAAAGTCAGGCGCACGCCTGCATCCAGCGGACGCAGGAGCTCGCGCACATAATCGATCAATTCGAGGTTGGAATCGCGGCTGACCGTCGGAAACGCGATCAGTTCGCGGATCAGCCTGAGGGTGGCGGCGCCGGGCGCGACATGCGGTTTCATCAAAACATCCACCGTTAAAGGGCCAGCATAGGCAGCCCCGCCGGCACTGTCAACGCGGTGCATGCGGTATCCTTGGCCCTGCAATGGACAAAAAAATCATCCCGCTGCTCGCCCTGCTCGCCACGCTGCTGCAGGGCATCACGCCAGTCTCCGCCGCCGGGCTGCGCATCGGCCTCTCCGGCGAAGTCAGTTCGCTGGACCCGCATTTCCTCGCTTCGCAGCCCAACCTCACCGTGGCGCGCCACGTTTTCGAATCGCTGACCGACGTCGATGCGCAGACCCGGCTGATTCCGGGTCTCGCCGAAAGCTGGCGCGCGATCGACGCCACGACCTGGGAATTCAAACTGCGCCGCGGCGTGAAATTCCACGACGGTTCCGAATTCACCGCCGTGGATGCCGCGTTTTCGATCACACGTCCGCTGTCGATCAAGGGCAGCCCCGGCGGTTTCGCGTCGTACGTACGCACCGTCGAATCGACCACCGTGGTCGATGCACACACGCTGCGCATCAAAACGAAATATCCATACGGCGCACTTCCCGAGGACATCAATTCGATCCTGATCGTCTCGAAAAAACACGCTCAGAACGCCAGTCCAGAAGATTTTGATTCCGGCCGCGCGCTGGTCGGCACCGGGCCATACCGCCACCAGAGTTACCGCCGCGGCGACCGCCTGGAACTCGCACGCCATGAGGGCTGGTGGGGAAAACGTCCGGCGTGGGACAGGGTCACGCTGCGCGTGGTGCCCGCCGATCCCTCGCGCACTGCTGCGCTGCTCTCCGGTGAACTCGACGCGATCGAACACGTGCCTTCGGCGGATATTAAAAAACTTAATAAAAACAATAATTTACGTATCTTACAGACGACCTCCTGGCGCACCATCCTGCTGCACCTCGACCAGTACCGCGCGCAGCCGCCGGGCGTCACCGGCAACGACGGCAAACCGCTGGCGAAAAATCCGTTCATGGACATCCGCGTGCGCAGGGCACTGTCGATGGCGATCAACCGCGAGGCCATTGCGCAGCGCGTGATGGAAGGCCTCGCGGTGCCGGCGGCGAACATAGTGTCGCCCGGCGTGTTCGGCCACAACGCCGCGCTGAAAGCCGCAGCCTACGATCCAGCAGGTGCAAAAAAACTGCTCGCCGAGGCCGGATACCCGCACGGCTTCCGCGTCACCCTCGCCGGCCCCAACAACCGCTACATCAACGACGAACAGGTGCTGCAGACCGTCGCCCAGCTGCTGACTCGCGCCGGCATCGTGACGCGCGTCGAAGCCGCGCCGATGTCGGCCTACCTCGGCCGCGTGCGCAAGGAGGAGACGTCTTTTGCGCTGCTCGGCTGGGGCAGCTTCGCCGCCGACCTCGCGCTGCGTTCGCTGGTGGCCACCCCGACCCCGGAAAAAGGCTGGGGCGCGTGGAACTGGGGACGTTATTCCAGTAAAAAAGTCGATGCGCTGATGGAACAGGCGCTGGCCAGCGTCGACCGCGGCAAACGCGAGGCGCTGGCGCGCGAGGCCAACACGCTGGCGGTCAACGACCTCGCCTTCATCCCGCTGCACCACCAGGTGGTGAGCTGGGCGATGCGCGCGAACCTCGACTACGCGCCGCGCACTGATGAATTCACCTTCGCCCACCATTTCACGCCGCGTGCAAAATGACCGACCCCAACGCCTACACCGTGGAAATCGCACAGCCGGACATCAGCCCCTATCGCAAGGGCAACACCGGCATCGACTACGCCACCACCTTCGACAGCGGCAAGCCCGGGCCGCACGTGATGATCACCGCACTGGCCCACGGCAACGAGATCTGCGGCGCAATCGTCCTCGACGAACTGTTCCGCGCCGGCATCCGTCCGCTGCACGGCCGGCTGACGCTGGTGTTCTGCAACGTCGCAGCGTTCGAACGTTTCGACCCGGAAAAACCCGAAGCCTCGCGCTGGGTCGAGGAAGATTTCAACCGGCTGTGGACCGCCGAAGTGCTCGACGGCAGGCGCGACAGCATCGACCTGCGCCGCGCGCGCACCCTCCGACCGCTGCTCGACACGGTCGACCTGCTGCTCGACATCCA
>JBFWOE010000111.1:0-10811 GCA_050250695.1 Burkholderiales bacterium | reverse complement strand
AGCGAGGAGCCCAAGTTCAAGCACATTCTGCTGCCTACCGATGGATCAAATCTGGCCGACCGTGCCATCGTGCGCGGCATGGCCCTGGCCAAAACCGTGGGGGCAAAACTGACCCTGCTCACCGTAGTGCCCGAATTCCGGATGATCGCCGACGAAAGTTTTGCGGTGCCGATGAGCGCCGAACTCAAGAGCCGCTACGAGAAGGAAGCCAAGGCGCGCGCCGCGAAAAAACTGGAAACAGTGCGGCAGCGGATGACCAGGGCAGGGCTGAAAAGCGATGTCGTGTTGATTGCCAGCGACCTGCCGTACCAGCAGATCATCGCGGTCGCAGGCAAGCGCAAGTGCGACCTGGTTGTCATGGCTTCACACGGCCGGCGCGGACTGACCGGCCTGCTGCTCGGCAGCGAAACCGTGAAGGTACTGACCCACAGCAAGATTCCCGTGCTCGTCGTCCGCTAGGCCGCGCGGGGTTCCCGGCATGGCAGGTTCCACCGCATCCGGGGCGGCGGCTGTGCTGGCCGGAACCGTGATCCGGTTTCTGCAGCAATATCCGCCATTTGCACAGATGGAGGCCGGCGCACTGCATTTCCTCGCCGCCCATCTGCAGCTCGGCTACTATTCCCGCGGCACGGTAATCCTCGATCCGGCCCAGAGCGTGCCTGCAGTACTGCATATCATCCAGCGCGGCGCCGTTCAGGTCGTCCCCTTCAACATTGCGCACGGAGATGATGTCCGCCCGGTGACCCTGGGGCCGGGTGAATGTTTCTCGGTAAGCGCGCTGCTCGAGAAGCGTCCGGTGATCGCACCCTATACCGCCGCCGCCGACACCTTCAGTTACGAACTGCCCGCAGACCGCTTTCCTGAGCTGCTCGACCGCAGTCCGGTGTTCCGTGAATTTGCGACGCGTTACCTGGCGAGCATGCTGCGCGAGTCGCGGCGCCTGATCCAGCTCAATTTCACGGCGAACAGCGGCGAACAGCAGGCGATGAACCGCACCCTGCGGTCGCTGGTGACGCGTGAGCCAGTGACCTGCCTGCCGCAGACCGCGACGGGGGAAGTCCTGCGCACCATGCAGCAGCACAAGGTCGGTTCGGTGCTGGTGGTCGATGCTGAAGGCCGGCCGCAGGGCATCTTCACCCGGCATGACGTCCTCGACCGGGTCGCGCTGGCACAATCCGCGCTGACCCGGCCGGTCAGCGAAGTCATGACACCCGATCCGCTGACGCTGCCTGCCGAGGCGAGCGCCTACGATGCTGCGCTGCTGATCGCGCACCGCGGCATCCGGCATATTCCGGTCTGCGACAGCGGCCGCATCATCGGCGTGGTCACCGAACGCGACCTGTTCGCACTGCAACGGGTAAGCGTGCGTGCGATCAACCGCACCATCGCGGGAACGCAGTCGCTCGAGGAGCTGCGCCGGGTCGCGGCCGACATTCGCCGCCTGGTGCGCAGCATGCTCGGGCAGGGGGTAGCCGCCGAACAGCTGACGCAGATCATTTCCGCGCTGAACGATGCACTGCTGGCAAGAATCATCGATATCGAGAGCGGAAATTTCGGGATTGACGGACTGCGCTGGTGCTGGCTCGCGTTCGGCAGCGAGGGCCGCTATGAACAGACCATCAGTACAGACCAGGACAACGGGCTGATTTTTGATGAAGGTGAGAGTGATGCCGAGGCGGTGCGTGCACAACTTTTGCCATTCGCGCAGGCGGTCAACGCCGACCTCGACGCCTGCGGTTTTCCGTTGTGCAGCGGCAACATCATGGCTGGCAACCCGCAGTGGTGCCTCAGCTCCGGCGAATGGCGCAGGAAATTCGAACACTGGGTTGCCGACACCGATCCGCAGGCACTGCTGAATGCCGTGATCTTCTTTGATTTTCGCCCGCTTCATGGCGATGCCGCGCTTGCGCAGGCGCTGCGCGGCCAGTTGACAGCGTTGACACGGGACAACAGCCGGTTCCGCCGACAACTGGCCCAGTACGCCCTCGAAACACGTCCGCCGCTGGGAATGATCAGTGAATTCGTCACTGACGACGACGAGGGCATCGACCTCAAGAAATCCGCGGCGCGGCTGTTTACCGACGCCGCCAGGGTGCTCGCGCTTGCTGCCGGCGTTCCCCACACCGGCACCGCGCAACGGCTGCGCAGTGCCGGAAAGGCAATGAACATCCCGCCGGCGGAAATCGCGGCAATGACAGACGCATTCTTTTTTATCCAGGCCCTGCGGTTGCGAGGACAGGTTGCGGCAGATGCTGCAGCTCGCGGAGCCAACCGTGTCATTCCTGACCAGCTCAACGAGGTCGATCGCCGCATCCTCAAGGAAAGCCTGCGCCAGGCCCGCAAGCTCCAGAACCGGATCGCACTCGATTACCAGTTATGAGCGCCGGTGCATGAATCTGCTTCGGCGGTTGTTCGGAAAGACTCCGGTACTGGATGCCGCGCAGCAGCAGGCGCTGGCGCGATATCGCGAAGCGGCCGCGATCACCGGATCGGCCCGGCTTGCCGGCTTGCGGTTCGTGGTCGCAGATGTCGAAACCACCGGGCTCGATCCGCAGACCGACCGCCTGATCTCGATCGGCGCCATCGATGTCGTCGACGGCAAGCTGCGGCTCGACAGTGCATTCGAAACCGTATTCCGCCAGCCCAGCGCCAGCAGCGGCGCCAACATCCTGATCCACGGCATTGACGGCAGCACCCAGCTGTCCGGAGCGGAGCCGGCAACCGCCATGCTGCAGTTCCTGGAACATGCGGGGCGGGCTCCGCTGGCGGGATTTCATGCCGGCTTCGACCGGGTCATGATCGACCGCGCCGCCCACGCGGCCATCGGCGAGGCGCCGTCCAACATCTGGCTGGATCTGGCGCGCCTGGCGCCGGCATTGTTCCCCGGCACCGGCAGCTTGCAAGATCACAGTCTGGACGACTGGCTGGAAAAGTTTGGCATTGCCAATCATGCACGGCACAATGCGCTTGCAGACGCGCTGGCGACGGCGCAGTTGCTGCAGGTAGTGCTGGCGCAGGCGACGGCGCAGGGCGCCGCTACGCTGGCGGACCTGATGCGCATCGAACAGGAGCAGCGCTGGCTCGAACAACTGAACCGCTGACATTCCGGATTCCATGAGCCTGCAACCGCTGCTGCGCCCGGCGTCCATTGCAATACTGGGCGCTTCCGCAGATTTCTCCAGGATCAACGGCCGCCCCCTGCATTTTCTGCAGCAGAAGGGCTATCCGGGAAAAATCTATCCGGTCAATCCGAAATATCCGTCGATCGCAGGCTTCAAATGCTACCCGGACGTGGCCGCGTTGCCCGAGACGCCGGATCTTGCCGTCATCGCCTTGCCGGCAGCCCGGGTCCTGGCTGCAGTACGGGAGCTGGCTGTCCGCGGTACGCCTGCGGCGGTGATTTTCAGCTCCGGATTCGCCGAAATGGGCGATGCCGGACGCAGGCTTGAGGCCGAGATCGCCGCTGCTGCGCGCACATCGGGGATGCGCCTGTGCGGTCCCAACTGTCTGGGCCTGATCAATGCATATGAGCGGGTGATTGCCACCTTCGGTCAGTTTGCCGAAGGTCCGACGCCGCCGGGCCCGGTGGGCTTCGTGACACAGTCCGGCGCCTTCGGAACAGCCATCGCCGCGCTGGCACGGCGGCGGGCGCTGGGTCTGGGCTATTTCATCAACACCGGCAATGAATGCGATGTCGATTTCGTGCAGGCGATGTCGGCCGTGCTTGAAGACGATCGCATCCGCGTCGGCGCCGGATATCTCGAAGGCGTGCGCGACGGCACGGGCCTCAAGGAGCTGGCCGAACTGGCACTGGAACGGGGCAAGCCGCTGGCGCTGACCAAGGTTGGCCGTACCTCAGCGGGTGCCAGGGCCGCGGCGTCGCACACCGGTGCGCTGGCGGGCGCTGATGCCGTGTTTGACGGCGTGATCCGCAGTCTCGGCATCGCCCGCGCGCGCAACGAGGAGCATCTGCTCGACATCGTCGAAGTGCTCGGTTCCTGCCCCTTGCCCGGGGGCCGTGGACTCGGCATCGTGACCCAGTCCGGCGGCGCCGGCGTACTGATGGCCGATCGTGCAGAAGAAAACGGACTGCAGGTGGCGGCCTTGTCGCCGCAGACACGCGCCGAACTGCTCAAGGTCATGCCCGCATTCGGAACCACCGTGAATCCGGTCGACGTCACAGGGCAGTTCGTCGCGAATCCCGATCTGCTCCACGACAGCGTGCGCATCGTTATGAACGATCCTTCCGTGCACGCCGTGATTGTCTGGCTGCAATTGATGGAAGCGCATGTTGATCGCCTATCTGAAATATTCCTCAAAATCAAAACGATGTCCGGCAAGCCCTGGGTAATTTGCTGGGTTGCCGCGCCGGAGGCCGCACTGGTCAAAATGCGCGAAGCCGGTGTTGCCGTGCTGCGCGGCGCCGAACCCGCAGTTGATGCGGTGGCCGCACTGATGCATCACGCCGAGGCACGGCGTCACTGGCTGGCCGATGCGTCCGCGCGCCAGGCGTTGCAGTTGCCGAAGCCGGCACTGCCGGCATCGGCCGGTGCAGTGGGCAGCATCGAAGGGCAGGCGCTGCTGCGGTCGTTTGGCGTAGCGACCGCCACAGCACGACTGGCGCAAACCGCTGATGAGGCCGCGGCCGCAGCCAAGGCCCTGGGTTACCCGGTGGTATTGAAAATCGAATCACCGGACATCCTGCACAAGACCGAAGCCAAAGGCGTGGCACTCAACCTCAAGGATGAAGCCGCCGTGCGCAGTGCGTTTGCCACGCTCACTGCCAATGCCCAAGCCTACAAAGCCGATGCACGCATTGCCGGGGTGCTGGTGCAGGCGATGGCGCAGGGTGACGTCGAAATGGTGATCGGCCTCAAGCGCGATCCGACCTTCGGCCCGGTGGTGATGGTGGGGCTGGGCGGGGTGCTGATAGAGGTGTTCAGGGACGTGGCGTTCCGTGCCGCACCGGTGACCGAGGCTGAAGCATTGCGCATGCTCGATGAGTTGAAAAGCAGGGTCATCCTCGACGGCGTGCGTGGCAAACCGCCGGTCAACAAGGTTGCGCTGGCGCGGATGATCAGCGCGGTGTCGTGTTTCGGCGCAGCCGCCGGACCGCGACTCGCCGAACTTGACCTCAACCCGGTGCTCGCCGGACCGCAGGGTGTCACCGCCGTCGACTGGCTGATGGTCCTGGATTGAGCGGAGCCGCCCCATGAACACCGCCGTCCGGTCGTCCATGTTCGCGCCATTCCGGGTCCGCAGCTTCCGCTTCCAGTGGCCGGCCGATCTCGCGACCTCATGGGCCTTCGAGATGGAAGCGCTGATCCTCGGCTGGTACGTGCTGGTCGAGACCCGCTCGGTGCTGATGCTGACCCTGTTTGCGTCGTTGCAGTATCTAGGCACTCTGCTCGCGCCGATGTTCGGCGTGATGGGGGACAGGGTGGGACACCGCAACGTCTTGTGCGCGATGCGCGCGCTGTACGCGGGACTGGCGGCGCTGCTGATGAGCTTTGCTTTCATGGATGCGGTGACGCCGGTCATCGTAATGGCAATCAGTGCGGTGCTCGGGCTGGTGCGGCCGTCGGATATCGGCATGCGTACCGCGCTGGTCGGGGAAACCATGCCCTCCGAACATCTGATGGGCGCGATGAGCATACAGCGCACCACCCAGGATTCTGCGCGCATCGCCGGCGCTCTGACCGGAGCAGGGCTGGTCGCGACCATGGGCATGGGCCCGGCCTACGCAGTGGTCGTCGGATTCTATCTGTTCAGTTTCATGCTGACGCTGAAAGCCGGCAGCGGTGAGCCGCCGAGAGGTCATGCGCCGGCGGGTCGGGCAACGCCCTGGCGGGATCTGCGCGAAGGACTGTCCTACGTCTGGAATGCGCCGCAGCTGCGCGCCACCATGTTGCTGGCTTTCCTGCTCAACCTGACCGCATTCCCTCTGTTCAACGGGCTGATGCCCTACGTGGCCAAGGTGGTCTACGGCGCCGACCAGACCACTCTGGGCACCATGGTTGCAGCTGCAGCCACCGGGTCATTGACCGGATCCATCATCATGAGCCGCTTCGGCGGCGCGTTCCGGCCGGCGCGCGCCATGATCGGCTTCGGCATTGCCTGGCTGGCGGTGCTGCTGGTGTTCACCCAGACGACGCATCCAGGGGCCGGCATACCGGCGCTGATGCTCGCAGGCTGCATGCAGACCATGGGACTGATTCCGCTCAACGCACTGCTGATGCGCACTTCCGACGAACGTTATCGCGGACGCATCATGGGCATACGCATGATGGCCATCTACGGCAACCTGCCGGGACTGCTGCTCGCCGGTCCGCTGATTTCAGCATTCGGTTATGCAACGGTAGCCGGCGCCTATTGCGTGTTCGGCATCCTCGCCATTGCCTGGATTGCGGCGCACTGGCGCGGCCACCTGTGGCTGACCGGGGCGGCGGCCAACCGGCAATGATTTCCGTCGCCGTCCGAGAATAATCATATAAGTTATTGATTTATATTGTAAAATATAAATCTGTCATTTTGTTGGGTTTGACGCTCCCAGCGTCTGCCCAGAACATCTTCTGCAGTTCAGTACGCTGCTCAGCGGCAGCATCCACGACCACCTGCTGCCCGCCAGTCCGCAAGCCGCGTACCGACGATGTTGTCAAGGCGACCAGCAGACCCGATGCCGAAACCGCGACACAATTCGCAGCCATCATTAACTGTTTCCGCGGCCGCATCCGCTGCTGTTCATTTCCCATCTTCTGCCACGCGGGCTGGTTGCGGACCAGACCGTCAATCCGGGCATGCCATGACGGCCCTCGTATACACTGGCCGTCATGCTGGCCCGGACCGACATTCTCCAATCGCTGCTGCAACGATCAATGCGCACTGCGACCATCCTGATCGGCGTCAACCTGCTGCCTTTGCTGCTGGTGGCAGCCGGACTGTGGGAACTGCGGCAGGTGATGCTGCTCTACTGGCTCGAAAACGGTGTGATCGGCGCCTGGCACCTCGTCAAGCTGTTGACGGCGCAAAACACGCCTTTGTTGGTACGGCCCATCGAAGCGGTATATTTCATCGTCCATTACGGCCTGTTTTTCACGGTGCACGGCTTTTTCCTTCTCAGCATGCTGGGGCTGAAGATCGGCATTGGCGACCCGGTCTCACTGTTTCTCGCTTTGCCCCGCGACATCTGGCCGCTGGTCCTGCTGCTGGTCGCTTCGCATGGCTATTCGACGATATGGCACTACTTCATCGGAGGCGAATACGCCGCAGTCAAAAGCGGCGAACTGTTCATGCGCCCGTACGCACGCGTGGTGGTGCTGCACCTGACCATACTCGGCGCGGGTTTCCTGACGCAGATGTACGATGAACCGCGCGCACTGCTGGTCGTGCTGGTGCTGCTGAAGACCGTCATCGACGTGGCGATGCACCTGCGCTCGCACGCCAAACCGGCAATGCCGGCCGGGAGGACACCACCATGACCCAGACCGCACATCATCGTGAGCTGCCTGCCGCAGCCCTGGCCGCCCTCGAAAAAGGCAGCAAGATCGAGGCCATCAAAATCGTGCGCATCGACCGCGGCATCGGCTTGAAGGAAGCCAAGGATGTCGTTGAACAGTACCTGGATGCCAGGCCCGACCTGCAGAGCCGCATGAACACGGCAAGCCTGGAGGCTGCGAAGGGTTCGCTGGGCTGGATATTCCTGGTTGCCGTGGTCGCGCTTGTTGCCTACTATTTTTATACCGGCAACCGGTAAAGGCCAACCTACAATCGTTCGTCCATCCGCCGCAGCCGGTCGGTGATCACCCGCATCAGCTGCAGCGCGAAATGCGGCGTCTGCTGCACCAGGAATTTGAAGCGTTTTTCATCGACCGCGACCACCTTGCAGGCGCTGGCGGCAATGGCAGCGGCAATGCGCGGCGCCGCATCGATCAGCGCCATCTCGCCGAACACGCCGCCGGGCCCCAGTTGATCGACCGTCCTGCCCTTGATGGAGAGGTCCACCTGTCCCTCGATCACCACGTACATCGCCCTGGCGGCATCGCCTTCGGAGAAGATCACCTGGCCGGGTGCATAAGTGAGGGTATCGGTTTCATTGCGGAACAGATCGATGGTGACCAAGGCGGCTCCCGGTTTGAAGATGACGGAAATGTGAACAAGTTATAACGATAATGTTGCGTTTTGATGACTGGTACTCTGGAACTGAGGGCGGCTGCAGGTATCATAGGTTCATTGAAGCGGGCAGGAGGAGGGTTCCATGCAACGCATCATCTTGTGGGGCATCACCATCATCGGCGCCGGCCTGATCGGGCTGATCCTCTGGAACGCGACCCGCGCCCCGGAATCGCCGTCTGTCGTGCAACCCGCGCCGCGCGCGGAAGCGCCGCCACCGCCACAAGTGCCCGCCGAACCCGAAATCCGCCACCCGGTGCCGGATAAAATTCCGGAAAAACCGCTGCCGGCGCTGGACACCAGCGACAGCACCATGCAGGGTGCGATCGCCGGGCTCTCCGCCGACCAGGGCCTGGGCGGGGCGCTGATCCTGCAAGGCTTCGTGCGCCGCGTCGTCGCCACCATCGACAACCTGCCACGCAGCAAGGTCGCCACGCGCCTCCTGCCGCTGAAGCGGGTCGACGGTACTTTCGCCGTCAGTGGCAGCGAGGGTAGTTTTGCCATCGCGCCCGCCAACGCCGCCCGTTACGCCGCCTACCTGAAACTGATGGACGCCGTTGCAACAGACAAACTGGCGGCATTCTATTTCCATTACTACCCGCTGTTCCAGCAGGCGTACCGCGAACTCGGATATCCCAAAGGGCACTTCAACGACCGCTTGGTCGAAGTCATTGACCATCTGCTCGAAGCGCCGGATCTGAAACCCCCGGTGGCGCTGCTGCGGCCCAAGGTGCTTTACCTGTACGCCGACCCGGAACTCGAAGCGCGCTCGGCGGGGCAGAAAATCCTGATGCGCATGGGGGCGGAGAATGCAGCCCGCATCAAGTCGAAGCTGCGGGAAATCCGTGCGGCGATTGCGCAGCGGCCTGGGGCGTCCGGCAGGAAAAATTGACGCTGAATCCGGTTGCGCGACTCGGTGGCAGCGAAAAAATATCAATAAAAACAAATGCTTATTGGCTTTTCCCGGGTGGGGAATCTTTTGTAATCAAACGCTTGCGACACATTCTGCAGGGTTTGGCGCTTTTGTTATCAACCTGGCGAGCTATGATGATCCCGCGCAACGGATTGAATTTCATGGGAAAGAATCAGTAAGTCTGCAGGATGTTAAACGGCGGCACGGAATGTTATACGGAATTTTTGCCGTATAAAAAAACTAGTTAAGGCGCATCGATGGAGACGCTTGAGCAGGCACGCGAAACAATTTACAAGGAATTGATTTCGACTGATTCCGAAGTGCACGCCGAGTATTTGAAACTCTTTGAAGCTGACGCAAAAAGATTTTCCGAGGCCATGGCGCGTGCTGTTGTCGCTTGGCGCCCGTTGGACAACGAAAGCAAAGACGAAAAGCGTGGTTATGTGGCCGCATTGTCCTATGCCGCAATTTCGCTGCACGTCGTATCGTTCAAGCTATTTCTGTCTGGTCACATCGTTGCGGCTGGAAATCTATTCCGCCAGGTGATTGAGTCAATTGCGCTCGCGTTGTTGTGTTCCGGAAAAGACCTTGGGGTACTAGATCGTTTTATAGCCGACAAGTACTCAAGCAATCATGCTGTGGACCACGTGCTTCGCGCTTGGGACAAACTCGGACTAAAGCCCGACGCAGCACAGCCGTTGAAGGATTCGCAATCCTTCTATCACAAGTACAGTCACATTAGCCGGCTGACGCTGGCAAACCTAATCTCCTTTTCCGAGCCCGGCATTTACGTCGGTGCGTCATTCGACAACGGCAAGATTGAGGCGTACAAAAAGGAGGTCGCCGGTCGCGTGAACTTGGCTGAGACTTTCGAGGGCTTCATCGAGGGACTAAAGGCCAACGTGGGAAAATGGAATGCGCCTTAACACGACGCCGCAGGCCGACGCCGTGAAGCGCCTCGGCTCCACAAGCACCCTTGCGCGGCGCGGCTGGGCTCCACGTTGGGCATCAAGGTGAACTATGGCACTACTCGCTGAAGAGATTGTTGAGGAGTGGTTGAACCGACAAGGGTACTTCACGATTCGTGGCATCAAGGTCGGTGTCCACGAAATCGACCTCCTTGCGGTCAAACACCACGTGGATGGAAAACCCGAGTGCCGCCACCTTGAAGTCCAGGCGTCTATGCGCCCAGTAAGCTACATCTCGCGCGTGCCGAAAAGAGACCAAAAAAACAGCCGCGCCAAGAACAGTGCCAAGCGCTCAGTTGAAGAGCTTGTTGTGGGCCGGTTATGAGCGGCGTTATTTTGCAGCCATGACGACGCCCTCGCTTTGGTGGTCCCTCTTATGGAGATTCACTCTCCTTTTCCTAGTGCTCTCCTTTGCCCTGTTTCCGCTAGCCCAAGTGCTGCTCGTCGGCATTGACGAGGTAAAGGCCATACATATGCGACCGTCTGTGGGTTGGTGGCTCTTTGCGGTGTTGCTCTGGATTGCTGTGGCCGCATCTCCACGCTTTGTTTCCTTAGTTTTGTGGGGCGAGCGCCTACACCTTACATCTGCACAGTGGGTTCTAGTCTGCAGAGGGCTCGCGCTATTTTTCGTGGCCTTGGGCATAGTCAACGTTCTCGTTGCTTTCTCAGCATCAACGGTGACTTGGGTAAATTTCAAGCTGTTCTGGCCTTACCCGCTGTTTGCCGCATTCCTGATGCCACTAAGCATCTGGGTGCGCAAA
>JBFWOE010000110.1:0-10817 GCA_050250695.1 Burkholderiales bacterium | reverse complement strand
ACCAATCCCGGCGCGACACCGGCCAACAACATCATCAACGCACTGAAGTGCGGCAATGCGGTAATCCTGTCGCCTTCGCCCAAGGGGTTTTCGACCTCGGCAAAACTGATCGAATATATTTACGCCGAATTCGACCGCATCGGCGCACCCAAAGACCTGGTGCAGACGCTGCCGCACCCGGTGACCAAGGAATCCAGCCAGGAACTGATGAAACAGTGCGACCTCGTCGTTGTCACCGGCTCCCAGGCGAATGTGCGCGCCGGATATTCCAGCGGTACGCCGGCGCTGGGTGTCGGCGCCGGCAACGTCGCGGTGATCGTCGATGAAACTGCCGACCTCGACGACGCCGCGCAGAAAATCATGCGTTCGAAGATCTTCGACAACGCCACCAGCTGCTCCTCGGAAAACAGCGTGATCATCCACGCCGCAGTGTATGACCGGATGATCGCGGCGCTGGCCAGGGTTGGCGGCGCGCTGCTCACCGCCGACGAAAAAGCCGTGCTGCAGCAGGCGATGTTCCCGGGCGGCAAACTGTCGCCCGCAGTCACCGCGCAATCGGTGAAAAAAATCTGCGCCGTGGCCGGTCTGACGCGCGCGGAACTGGTCAATGCCAAATGCCTGATGGTTGAGGAAACCGGCACCGGCAAAGCAGCACCCTTCTCCGGCGAAAAACTCTCGCCGGTGATGGCCCTGTACAAGGCTCGCGATTTCGACCATGCCTTCAGCACCCTGCGCGCCATCTACGATTACCAGGGCAACGGCCATTCCTGCGGCATACACACAAAAAATAATGAACAAATTCAAAGACTTGGAATGGAAATGACGGTGTGCCGGGTGATCGTCAACCAGGCCCACGCCATCGCCAACGGCGGCAATTTCGACAACGGTCTGCCGTTTTCGCTGACCATGGGCTGCGGCACCTGGGGCGGCAACAGCTTCTCCGAGAACCTCAATTACAAACACTTCATGAACACCACGCGCATCGTGCGTGTGATCCCGCCGCGCGAACCGTCGGTGGATGACATCTTCGGCGCCTACCGCAAAAAACACGGCATTTAAAATCCTTAGCCACAGAGGGCACAGAGATCACAGAGTTTTCCGTGGCGACGCCTGCGTATCGGTTTTCTCTGTGGCCTCTGTGAACTCTGTGGCTGGTTTTTGATTTTCAGTCTTTCTCAAATGCGCACCATCCGCCACATTGTCGACTCGCAAGCCGCGAAGCAACCCGCCGCGACCTGGCTGATCGCACCCGAAACCGGCGCGACCATGACATTCGCACAGTTGCAGCGCGAATCCCGCGAACTCGGCCGCCACCTGCTCGGCCTTGGCCTCAACAAGGGCGACAAGGTCGCACTGATGCTGCACAACAGTTACCAGACCGCGCGCCTGCTTATCGGGGTGATGTACGGCGGCTTCATGGTCGCGCCGCTGAACCTGCTGGCACAACCCTCGCAGCTCGCCTACGTGCTCGACCACTCCGACACCCGCTTGGTGTTCACCAGCGAAGAATTCGCCGAAAGGCTGCAGGCGGCGCTCGCGGACATTACGCGCGACATCCGCGTCATCGCCATCGACCCCGACGCCACGGGGATTTTCGAACGCGCCGTGCTGCCCGATGTGCCGCTGCCGGACGTCAGCGAAGCCGACGACGCATTGCTGATGTACACCTCGGGCACCACCGGCAAACCGAAGGGCTGCGTGCTGTCCAACCGCAGCGTGGTCGCCGGCGGTGTATACACCAGCGCCGCGCATGAACTGGGCGCGCAAGACCGCGTACTGTGCGCGATGCCGCTCTACCACATCAACGGCCAGATCGTCACCACGGTCGCACCGCTGGTGCACGGCGGCAGCGTGGTAATGCCGCACCGCTTCAGCGTCAGCAACTACTGGGAACTGGTCACGCGCCACCGCTGCACCTGGATCAACGTGGTGCCGACCATCATCAGCTACCTGCTCAATGCGCCCGACCCGCGCGACCGCGGCCATGACATCTCGCGCGTCCGCTTCTGCCGCTCGGCATCCGCCCCGCTGCCGCCGGAACTGCACCGCGCCTTCGAGGACAAATTCGGCATCGGCATCATCGAAACCTTCGGCATGACCGAAACGAACGCGCCCTGCTTCACCAATCCCATCGATCCGGCCAAACGCAAGATCGGCAGCCCCGGCACCGCCTACGGCAACGAGGCGAAAGTGATCGACCCGGCCACCGGCCGCGAACAGCCGCGCGGCACGCCCGGCGAACTGATGGTACGCGGCGACAACGTGATGACCGGTTACTACAAGGATCCGGAAAACACTGCAAAGACGCTGGAACCCGACGGCTGGATGCACACCGGCGATCTCGGCTACATGGACGAGGACGGCTTCGTCTTCGTCACCGGCCGCAGCAAGGAACTGATCATCAAGGGCGGCGAGAACATCGCGCCGCGCGAAATCGACGAAGCGCTGCTGAAACACCCCGCGGTGCTTGAAGCCGCGGCGGTCGGCATCCCGGACGCCAACTACGGACAGGACATCATGGTCTGCGTGATCCTGAAACCCGGCGCGGAATGCTCGGTGGAAGCGCTGACCGAGTTTTCGCGGCAGGAACTCGGCAAATACAAGACACCGAAGGTCATCAAGTTCGTCAGCGAACTGCCCAAGGGGCCGTCGGGCAAGGTGCAGCGGCTGAAACTGCTGGATGGCTGAATCCGGATATCGCCCCCGCCGGACCTGGCAATCCATAACCCGGCAAACCCTATTTGACTTCGCCCAAGGCTTGGCTTAGCCTGCCACCCCATTGAACCAACGGAGGTCGCGCAGGTCGTAATCCTGCTTCCTCCACAGGATCCCGTACATGTTCAGGCAACTCCTCAGTTTGCGACGCATTCTGGCCATACTGCTGTTGGCAACGCTGACACTGGTTCAGGTCAAAGTCGCCTTTGCGGGTTGCATGGCTGCGGACGGCAGTGCCCCGCAGATTGCCGCAATGGAGGATTGTGAAGGCTGCAATTCCGACAAAGGGGAATCCTACGAAGTCCTGTCGAGGATCTGCAGCACCCATTGCCTTCAAGGTTACGTTTCCACCGAAAACGTTCCTGAGAGACCCGTCCTGGCGGCTCCCGCACTCTCGGTCGCCGG
Organism: Burkholderiales bacterium; assembly: GCA_050250695.1. Classification (GTDB taxonomy): domain Bacteria; phylum Pseudomonadota; class Gammaproteobacteria; order Burkholderiales; family SG8-41. Next base: position 7,697 of record JBFWOE010000110.1, on the reverse strand, counting down.
CACCGCAGCACCTCCATCAGCAATCCCGCCACCCCGGCACAATTCATCACCGGGGAAAACCCGTCTCATCTATCATCTTCAGCGCCTGCTGATTTAGACCTTCTCTCCACGGCAACCGCAGTACGTTGCCGTAAGTCCGGCTCATGCGCTTGCAATAAAAACGCATGGCTCCGGGTACCACTACGCTGCGGCCGGATAACCGCGCACGCGGCGGTATTCACGGAATCTGATCGTGGAGAGAACACATGGAACTGCAGAAACGAACCCGGGCGTTTTCGCCTTGCAGGCGGCGCCTGCTCCTGGGAAGTGCACTGGCCACACTGACCATTGCCACAGGACACAAAGCGTATGCGGCGCAAACCACCCCCGCCCTGCGACATCTGGTCGCCAGACGGGGAACCGCCCAACTCGCACCGTCACCCCATCCCGGGACCGGCATCTGGGGCTATAACGGAGCTGTCCCGGGGCCCGAACTTCGACTGCGTCAGGGCGAACGCCTGCGCGTGTCCGTCGAGAACCTGCTCGACGAGGAAACCACCGTGCACTGGCACGGCATCCGCCTGCCCAACGCCATGGACGGCGTGCCGCACCTGACACAAAAACCGATCGCCGCCAACGGCGGGAAATTTCTTTACGAATTCGATGTGCCGGACGCCGGCACCTACTGGTATCACCCGCACCAGCGCAGCTTCGAACAGGTTGCACGCGGCCTGTACGGTGCACTGATCGTCGAGGAGCATGAACCGCCGGTGGTGGACCGCGACATCACCTGGATACTCGACGACTGGCGACTGGACCGCGATGCGTCCATACGCGGCGGCTTCGGCAACTACATGGATCTCAGTCACGCCGGCCGCATCGGCAACACGGTCACGGTCAACGGGAAAATTGCCGAAGCCTTCGCAGTACGGGCCGGCGAACGCATACGCCTGCGTCTGATCAATGCCGCCAATGCCCGCATCTTCGCGCTGGAATTTTCCGGGCACAATCCGCGCATCATTGCCCTCGACGGCCAGCCGGTGGTACCGCATGAACCCGAGAGCGGTCGCATCGTACTAGGCCCGGCGATGCGCGGCGACATCATTCTCGACATGACCGGCCAGCCGGGGCAGCGTTATGGCGTCACCGACCCGTTCTACCGCCGTCTCGCATACCGTTTGCTCGACCTGGTTTATGCCGCAGAGCCGCTGCGCGCCAAACCACCGGAGACTGAAATACGCCTGCCCGCCAACAAGCTGCCCGAACCCGATCTTGCCGTCGCCAGACACCACGAAGTGCTGTTCTCCGGCGGCATGATGGGCAATATGCGCGGCATGAGCCGCGGCATGGCCTGGGCCATCAATGGCGTTTCACAGTCCGAACATGTGCACGAACCGCTGCTGGTACTGCAACGCAACAGCAGCAACGTACTGCGCCTGGTCAACGATACGGCCTGGCACCACCCGATACACCTGCACGGCCATTCCTTCCGCGTGATCTCGCGCAACGGCAAGCCGACCCGTCACCGCGAATGGCTGGACACGGTGCTGGTGGCGCCGCGCGAAACCACCGAGATCGCTTTTGTCGCCGATAACCCGGGCGACTGGATGTTCCACTGCCACATCCTCGAACATCAAGCAGCCGGCATGATGAGTGCCATACGGGTTGCCTGATTTTTTCGTGGACAAGGAGACTTCAATGAACATACAACTGCCCGTCCTGATCGCAACCCTGGCGGCCCTCGCCACCAGCATTACCACGTGTGCCGCAGACGACCTGAAGCAGGCTACACTATACAAAAATCCAAGGGCAGGTGTATGCCATTGAATGACCGCCCCCTCTATCCGGAGAAAAAATGAATCCATCCATCCATGAGAAAACCGGGCGCCGTCGCGAAAATGCCGCGATTCATCCCGGACGCCGCAAAAGCCTGGCCGCCATGCTCGGACTCGCGACAGGCCTGCTCAGCCCCGACATCGCCATCCGCGGAGTCGATGCTGCGACAGGCAGCAACATATGCGCGGGAAAAAGCTGCCGACTGGCACTGGTGTTGGGCGGCGGATGCCACCGCGCTCTGGCCCATGTCGGCGTAATCAAGGTACTCGAGGCCAACGGCATCACGCCTGATCTTGTCGTGGGCACCAGCGCCGGCAGCATGGTGGGAGCGCTCTATGCTTCCGGACTGCGCGCGGCAGGCCTGGAAAAAGCCGCCGCGGAGCTGACCTGGGATGCGATCCAGAAGTTCGACCTCTCCCGATTCGGCTTCTATACCGCCGACCCGTTGCGGGCCTATATCAACCGGACGGTCAAGGGGAAAAAAATCGAAGAATTTCCCGTGCGTTATGCCGCCGTGGCGGCCGATCTGCAAACCGGCACTCCACGGATGTTCATCCGTGGTGAAGCCGGGCTGGCAGTGCAGGCTTCAGCCAGCACCCCGGGGGTATTCCAGCCGACGATGGTGGACGGACGGCAACTCGTGGACGGTGGGGTCATCAGCCCTGTTCCCGTGATGACGGCGAAAAATCTCGGGGCCAATACCGTCATCGCGGTGAATGTTTCGTTCCCGCCCTCCGAGACTCGCCTGCGCGATGTCGTCGACGTGGTCATGCAGGCCTTTACCATATCCACGCATCAACTGGTCATGCGCGAACTGGCTACCGCAGATGTCGCCGTGGTCCCCGCAATACCCCAGGTTGATGACATGGGGTTCGAAAATCACCCTTTGTTCATTGCTGCTGGAGAACGCGCGGCATCTGCAGCACTGCCGGCCATACGCAAAGCACTGTCCCGCAACAAGACAGGTACGCGACAAGGAGAACGCGCATGATCACGAAATTCTGGCGCATTGCTGCACTATTTGTCATTACGAACGCGGCCGCCGCACAATCACTGACCCTCACCGAAGCGCTGGCCATCGCCGACCGGGATTCTTCTGTGCTCGCGGCGCAGCGTTCAGCGATATCCGCCGCCGGCGAGATGACAGCGTCGGCGCGCGAACTGCCCGATCCGAAACTGAAGCTCGGCATCGACAACCTGCCTGCGGACGGCCCTGACCGCTACAGCCTGACGCGTGACTTCATGACCATGCGCAGAATCGGCGTGATGCAGGAGTTCGTGCGCGGCGAAAAACGCGAAATCAAGGGCCGCCGCGCCGAGCAGGAACTGGCGCGGGAACAGGCCATGCTCGGAACCGCGCGGGCTGAACTGCGGCGCGATGTCGCGCAGGCGTGGATCGAGCGTTATTTCGCAGAACGCATGGCCGCCGTGGTCGACGAACAATATGCGGAAACCGAACTGCAGCGGCAGTCCATGGAAGCCGGTCTGCGATCCGGCCGGACGCAACCGGCAGACCTGCTTGCACTGCAGGTCGGCCTGCAATCGCTGCTCGACCGCCGCGCCGAATACCGCAGGCAGGCCGCGCGGGCTTCTGCAGTGCTGTCACGCTGGCTGGGGGCGGACAGCGCACGCCCGCTGGCGGCTCTGGGCGATCGGCTAGTTCCCGCAGCGCGCGGCGACCTCTCCGCACATGCGGATAACCATCCGCACCTGCAGACACTCGAACGGCAGATCGATGTCGCGCGCAACGATGCCGATCTCGCCAGGGCGGCGAGCAAACCGGACTGGGCCCTGGAACTGGCTTACGCGCAGCGCGGCCCGCAGTACTCCAACATGCTGTCTGTACAGGTCTCTATCGATCTGCCGCTGTTCCAGGCCAACCGCCAGGACCGCAGTGTCGCAGCGAAAATGGCGCAGGTGGAACAGATGCGCGCGCTGCGCGAAGACGCGCTGCGACAGCATGTGGCGGATGCAAAGGCAAGCTGGTCGGACTGGGAGGCTGCAAGCGAACGCCTGCAACGCTTCGACAACGCGCTGTTGCCGCTGGCGCGCGAACGCACGCAACTGACGCTGGCCGCCTACCGCGGCGGCCAGGGGCCACTGAGCGCTGTGCTCGAAGCCCGCCGCATCGAAATCGATCTGCGACTGCAGCAACTGCAGCTTGCCGCCGAACAGGGGCGCGCCTATGCGCAATTGCTCTACTTCCTGCCCAAGGAGAACCAATAATGAAACGCAACACAACCTTCCTGCTCCTGGTCGGGCTGCTGCTCGCCGGCGGCGGCATCGGCGGCGGCTACTGGTACGCGATGCGGGGCATGGACAGCATGACGACACCGCAACCTTCAGTGAGTGGTGACATGCCGTCCGCTGCGCCCGGTGAAGCCGAAAAATCCGCGGTGACGGAAGAACGCAAGCCGCTGTACTGGCACGACCCGATGGTGCCCGGACCCAAGTTCGACAAGCCGGGCAAATCGCCCTTCATGGACATGCAGCTGGTGCCGGTCTATGCCGATGCCGGTGGCGACGCAGGCAGCGTGAAAATCAGCCCGCGCACCGTGCAAAATCTCGGCATCCGCACCGTCGAGGTCCGCGAGGGCCGCATGGACACGGGACTGAGCACGGTGGGCACCGTCAGCATCGACGAACGTTCGATGTACACGGTGCAGTCGCGCGTCAGCGGCTACATCGAAAAACTGCATGTGCGCGCCCAGTACGATCCGGTCTCACGCGGCCAGCCACTGGTGGAAATCTACGCACCGGAATGGCTGGCAGCGCAGGAGGAATTCCTTGCCCTAAAACGCAGCAGCCAGCCGGCGTCACGCGATCTGGCGCAGGCTGCGCGAGCCAGGCTTTCGTTGCTGGGAATCACGGATGCCCAGATCAATCACATCGAACAGACAGGACAACCCGATGCACGCGTCACGCTGACAGCACCCGACCACGGACTGGTGTGGGAACTCGGCGCGCGCGACGGCATGGCAGTCATGCCCGGACTCACGCTGTTCCGGCTGGTCAATCTCGGCACGGTGTGGGTTCATGCCGAGGTGCCGGAAACCGATGCGGCGCTGGTCAAACCCGGCGCCGCGGTCACCGCACGCACCGCCGCATACCCGGAGCAGACCTTCAGCGGCAAAGTCGCCGTGTTGCTGCCGGATGTAAATGCCACCACGCGCACCGTCAAGGCGCGTGTGGTGCTGGCCAATCCCGGCGGCCGTTTGAAGCCCGGTATGTACGCGACACTGGCCTTCGGCAGCAGCGACAAGCCGGCGCTGATGGTGCCATCCGAATCGGTAATCCACACCGGCACCCGCGCGGTGGCCATCGTCGCCGTGGACGACGGCAAATTCCGCCCGGTCGACATCGAAACCGGTCGCGACAGCGGCGGCATGACCGAAATCCGCAAAGGCCTGAACAAAGGCCAGCGCGTAGTCGCCTCGGGACAATTCCTGATCGATTCCGAGGCCAGCCTGAAAAGCACGCTGTCGCGGCTGGAAAGCTCCGCGGAAGCCCCGGCCAACGATCCGCCCGGCGGTGGCCATGTCGGCGACGCGCGGGTGAACAGCGTCGATGCGGCTGCCGGAAAAATCGACATCACCCACGGACCGATTCCGTCGCTGAAATGGCCGGGGATGACCATGGGTTTCCGCGTCGCGGACAAAGACCTGCTGAAAGATCTGAAACCCGGCGACCGCATCCGCTTCGAGATGAGCGGCGAACCCGACAAGGACGGCGATTACATCATCACCCGCATCCAGCCTGATTCCGGCAGGAGCCAAAAATGATCGCCAGACTGATCCGCTGGTCGATCGCCAACCGTTTCCTGGTGCTGCTCGCGACCGGCATGGTCGCGGCCTGGGGCGTGTGGTCGATGATCAAGACGCCACTGGATGCGATTCCGGATCTGTCGGATGTGCAGGTCATCATCCGCACCACGTATCCGGGACAGGCACCGCAGATCGTCGAGGACCAGGTCACGTATCCGCTGACCACGACGATGCTGTCAGTACCGGGCGCCAAAACCGTGCGCGGCTACTCCTTCTTCGGCGATTCCTTTGTCTACGTGCTGTTCGAAGACAACGTCGATCTCTACTGGGCGCGCTCGCGCGTGCTCGAATACCTGAGTCAGGTCCAGAACCGCCTGCCGCGCACGGCGCAATCCGCCATCGGCCCGGATGCCACCGGCGTGGGCTGGATCTACCAGTACGCGCTGATCGACCGCAGCGGGCGCAACGACCTCGCGCAACTGCGCGCGCTGCAGGACTGGTTCCTCAGGTTCGAACTGAAGTCCGTACCGAATGTTGCCGAAGTCGCCTCGGTCGGCGGCATGGTACGGCAATACCAGATCGTGCTCGATCCGGACCGCTTGCGCGCCTACTCGATACCGGTCAGTCGCGTGATCCAGGCGGTGCGCAACGCCAATCAGGAAGCCGGTGGCGCAGTGCTGGAACTGGGCGAGGCTGAATACATGGTGCGCGCCCGCGGCTACCTGAAAACGCTGGACGACTTCCGCGCCATCCCAATCACGCTCGGCGACGGCGGCACGCCAGTATTGCTCAAGGACTTGGCACGTATCCAGATCGGCCCCGAACTGCGCCGTGGCATCACCGAACTCGACGGCGAAGGTGAAACCGTGGGTGGCGTCATCGTCATGCGCCAGGGCAAAAACGCGCTGGAAACCATCGCCGCGGTCAAGGCCAGGATCGAGGAACTGAAACCCGGACTGCCGCCGGGCGTTGAAATCATTCCAACCTATGACCGTTCCGGGCTGATCGAGCGTGCAATCAATCACCTGCGCGACAAGCTGGTCGAGGAATTCATCGTCGTCGCACTGGTCTGCCTGCTGTTCCTGTTTCATCTGCGCTCCAGCCTGGTCGCCATCATCACGCTGCCGCTGGGCATACTGATCGCCTTCATCGTGATGCGTTACCAGGGTGTCAACGCCAACATCATGTCACTGGGCGGCATTGCCATCGCCATCGGCGCCATGGTCGATGCCGCGGTGGTAATGATCGAAAACGCGCACAAACACCTGGAGTCATGGCGTCATGCCCATCCGGACGCGAAGCTCGCAGAAGACGAACGTTGGCGCCTGATCGGCAATGCTGCCGTCGAAGTCGGACCGGCGCTGTTCTTTTGCCTGCTGATTATCACGTTGTCCTTCGTGCCGGTATTCGCGCTTGAAGCACAGGAAGGCCGGTTGTTCTCGCCACTGGCCTTTACCAAGACTTATGCCATGGCGGCTGCGGCCGGGTTGTCGGTCACGCTGGTGCCGGTGCTGATGGGTTACTGGATACGCGGCCGGATACCGGACGAAAAAAGTAATATAATCAACAGGTTATTGATATCCCTCTACAGGCCTGTGCTGTCTGCCGTTCTGCGCTTTCCGCGCAGCACGCTGGTCGTTGCCATGCTGCTGCTCGCCGTCAGCGTGTTTCCTGCATCACGTCTTGGCGGCGAATTCATGCCACCGCTCGATGAAGGCGATCTGCTCTACATGCCCACCGCACTGCCCGGACTGTCGGCGGGCAAGGCCTCCGAAATCCTGCAACTGACCGACCGCCTGATCCGCAGCGTACCGGAAGTCGCGCGCGTGTTCGGCAAGATCGGCCGCGCCGAAACCGCCACCGACCCGGCGCCGCTGGAAATGGTCGAGACCACCATCCAGTTCAAACCCAAAAGCGAGTGGCGCGCCGGCATGACCCAGGAAAAACTGGTCGAGGAACTCGACCGCACGGTACAAGTGCCGGGGCTGACCAATATCTGGGTGCCGCCGATCCGCAACCGCATCGACATGCTCGCCACCGGCATCAAGAGTCCGCTGGGCATCAAGGTCTCCGGTCCCGAACTGGCGCAGATCGAACGCGTGACGCAGGACATCGAGC